>JASHON010000045.1 GCA_030041095.1 Terriglobia bacterium | reverse complement strand
GCTCGCATCGACTTCCGGCAGCGTGCAGAGGTAATCAACTGCCCTCATCGCCGCCCACGACCAGCGGGCTATACAGGCGAAGTCATAGTCCGGGTAGACGTCGATGAATTTGTCGGAGTCATCCGTGACGCCGAAGATAGGGTCGGTGGCGTCATAGATGCACGCTAAATAGCCTCGGCGGACCGGCGACTGAACCCAACCGGACATCAGCGGCTGATTGGTCAAGAAGACAGGGAACGGAGGTTTGCCCTCGGGAATGAACAAATGCAAGTGCAAAATCCCACGATGCCCGGGCCCAAATTCCAGCCGCACTTCCCTTACGGTCACGCCACCGTCCCGGCGCGTTTCTGTCACCACACCCCGCAGATTGCCAGGCGGAGGCGGCATTTTTCCGTAAACCCAATGCTCGAACTGCGCACGCAGCCGCTGGCGCTCGCGAGCCCATTGTTCCAGGGTGGTGATGGGAGTTCGCGCGGTTCCCTCCATCTGGACCAGAGGATCCGGCAAATAGTTATTGGACGGCATGGAGGCAAAGTCCGGCGGAAGTTCTCCGGTACGAGCGAGCCAAGCCTCCCAGTTCTTGTCGCCTCCGTTCATTCGCCCCGTAAGCAGATGGGTCGCCGTTCGGGGAAGGACTCTTTCGAGGGTTTCCAGATACTGCCTGCGCCTTTGAAGAACAGCGGCGGACTCATTTTCGGCGCCTGCTGATTGCGCGAATGCAGGATTCGAATTGCCTGCTACGGTCATTCCGGCCAGCGCCGCGAGGCCGGATGTTCCGCCTTGGATGAATTCGCGCCGGTTCAAGCTCGGGCCCTTTGCCATAAACTTCCTCCACTGGAGACATCAAGTCATCGTCCGAAGAAACTTATCATGAATAACCGTAACAGTGCTTCGCCAATGTGGACAGATGCACGAATCAGGCTGCCTGCCCCGCCAGTATCTGTTCAAGAATACAGGCAGTTGACATTCGGGCCTCTGAAGGCTAATTTTTACGGTTTGGCCATGCCCGGCGTCGATGTTTCACGCGACACACGTTGCTCCCTTAGCCCGCCGGGTGCCTCTGTGCGCCGTTGGAGGGATTGCGATATAAAGAGCCTGGGGTGGCGGATGTGCGGCGCGAGGTCATTCCGGAGGACACGCAGGTGAGTGACTGTGGGAAAAAAGTTCGGCTTCATCGTGTAACGGGCGGGACCAGACACCGAGCGCTAATCGTTGCATTTGACCATGCGCTTGTCCTCGGTCCGATCCCGGGAACGGAGGAGCCTCTCGCGCAGATCCAACGGTTTGCCGAAGCGAAGATTGATGCGATTCTGCTGAATCTAGGCCTCATGAGGCAATTTTCGAACCGTATTCCTGATGGTCCTCTGCCGGCCCTGATTGCCCGCATAGACTGGACTACCGTATGGTCAGCGCGTGCCCGTGATGAAGGCCGCCGGCTGCATAGTTGCCTGCTTGCGCGACCGGAGGACGCATTGCGTCACGGCGCTGACGCGGTCTTGACCTATATGGTGATCGGAAGCGGAGACGCGGAGTTCGAGACGAAAGAGGTCGCGCGCACGGCGGAGATGGCTCGTGAATGCGAGCGCGTTGGAATTCCATTGATCGTAGAATCGCTTGCTCGCGGCAAGGAGGTTGAGAACCCCGGCGATCCGAAGTGGTTGACCCGTCACACGCGCATGGCCGTCGAGCTTGGAGCCGATGCCGTAAAAACCGATTATTCTGGCGCACCGGATTCAATGAAGGGTGTCGTGAAAGGCTGTCCGATCCCGGTGCTGGTTCTAGGCGGAAGCCGCCAGGCATCGGATGAGGATGCTTTGGAGGTGGTGCGCGGGGCCGCGCTCGCCGGGGCCGCCGGCGTGTTCTTCGGTCGAAATGTGTTTCAAGCCGCGAACATGATCTCATTCTTACAGCAAGCCCGGACCGTTCTGGATGACACTATGACGATGGAGGTGAACCGATAGTGGCTCGTTCCAGCAGTTTGCCCATAGTCTTACCATCCACTTCGGTTATCGACGGCCGTCGCGGCTGGCTCATTCGTGGCGAATGGGGACACGTCGCGGTCCTTGCTGGCGGCGGACATATCTGCGAGCTTCGATTGAACGCGGTTCCCGGCGTAAACCCCCTGTGGAAACCTCCATGGACTACTTTCGACCCTGATCGCTACTCCGATCATAAGCATCGGCGGGCCTATGGCGGACCGCCCGAAGGCCGCCTCCTCGCCGGCATTGCCGGCCATAGCGTGAGCTTCGACTTTTTCGGGCCGCCTTCGAAGGAGGAAACAGCGGCGGGGCTCTCGACTCACGGTGAAGCGCCGTCAGCGCCGTGGGTACGGTTGAAGGGAGTTCGATCCTCATTGCGCGGGCTTTCTTACGGTTGCCTGCTCCGCGAGGCACGCATCGAATTCAGCCGGACCATTGTTTCGGATCGTGCAAATCCGGTTATTTATTGCGAGGAGCACGCCGAGAATCTCAGCCGATACGACCGGCCAATCTCCTGGAACGAGCACGTCACCTTCGGCCCTCCGTTTGTCGAATGCGAGACAACTCTTTTCGACATGCCTGCGACGGACGCGAAGGTATGTACATCAAGTTTCAGCGAACGAATGTTCTTGATGCCTGATGCTGAGTTCACGTGGCCCGACGCACCGCGAAAGGACGGCGGGCGCGTGAGCCTGCGCACGATGCCGGATGAGCGTTTTGGTCACTACACGGCCCAGCGGCTCAACCCACTGCTCGAACTAGCGTTCATCAGCGCGTGCAATCCGCGCCAGCGGCTGTTGGTGGTCTATGCCTTTCGGAGGTCTGACTTTCCTTGGGTCGGCGACTGGGAAGAGCGGAATAATCGCACGACGGCGCCATGGAAAGGGCGAACGTTCTGCCGCGGGTTAGAATTCAGCACAACCCCTTTTCCGCTGCCGCGCCGGGAGACTGTGGACCAGGGGCGCCTGTTTGGGGAACAAACTTACCGATGGCTCCCTGCCAAGTCGAGCCTCACGGTTCGTTACATAATAATGCTATTTCAAGTGCCGGAGGATTTTGGAGGAGTGCGGCAGCTTACAGTCGGACGAGGCCGCGCCCAAGTAAGGGAGGCTGGAGCCCTAGACCGCGAGCTAACCGTCCCTGTGAAGGATTTCCTCTAACGAGCCACCGGCTTCAGCCTTGATATCCTGTAGCCTCGACGTCTTGGCCGGCCCATACCGGACTAAAGCGGGCGTTTCAAAACACGAGCAAGATTCCCATTTTCGAGCCCATAACGGACTCATCCAGTTTGGCGCCGTGCATTCCCTGCAAGCTTCCACGCGGTAGCGCACACATGAGCTTAATGGCCGTCGACATCGGTTCGAGCGCGTGCAAAGCCGCCGTGTTCGGGACCAGAGGAGAACGATTGGCCCAATCCTCGTCGTCCTACGAGCCTTCATTCCCTCAACCATCTTTCGCCGAAATGGATCCCGGTGTATTCTGGGACGCCGTTTGCGCCTGCTGCCGGGCCACTGCGAATAACGTGGCTGAGCCTGTGACTGCGTTGTGCCTGAGCTCACATGGGGAGACATTTGTGGCAACCGACTTGCACGGTCGGCCCTTGGCGCCCGCAATTTTCAATCAGGACAGCCGAGCCACTTCTGAATCCCAATGGCTGGAGCAGGCCGTCGGCGGTCCGCGACTGTTTCAGATTACCGGACTGCTGGCGCATCCAATGTATCCGCTCCCGAAGATTCTCTGGCTGCGCAAGCACGAGCCGCAGATTTATGCCTCGGCGCGATGCTTCGTTACCGTGGTGGGTTATGTTCTGCAGAAGATGGGGTTCGCTCCTCATATCGATTATTCGCTCGCCTCACGGTTTCTGGCATTCGACGTTCGCCGGCAATGCTGGAGCGATGAGCTTCTCGATGCGACAAAGATTGAGAGAGACCGATTACCCGATCCAGTACCCGCTGCCACGATTGTGGGGAGGCTCAACTCCGAGGCTGCAGGCCAGCTCGGGATTCCTGTTGGTGCTGCGGTCGTCTTAGGAGGACACGATCAACCTTGTGCCGCGCTAGGCGCAGGGAATATTGTGGCTGGCCGTGTGTCCGACTCCATAGGCACCTATGAATGTTTGCTGGCTGTCTCTGAAAGTCCAATTCTTAATGACGACGCCCTAAGTGCCTCGTTGAACTCTTACTGCCACGTTGTTCCGGGCAGGTATGTGACCGTTGCCTATTTCCCATCCGGAATCATGGTTAAGTGGCTTCAGGATTTGCTCTACCCCGGTGGCGCCCGCGACTCGGCCTCTGAAACACCGCCGCGGGAGCTAGGAGCCAGGCCCTTCGAATCGCTCGAAGCAGAGGCGCCCGCGGGGCCTACTGGCTTATGTGTGACTCCCCATTTGATTGGAACGTGCAATCCCGAATTCAATCCACGCGCGCGAGGCCTCATCGCCGGTCTCAGGCCGGAAACGCGCCGCGCTCATCTCTATAAGGGCATCCTGGAAGGCTTAGCATTCGAGCTTTCCCTGGTGGCGGGGGCTTTGGCTAAAGCGGTCGGCCGTTTCGACGACATTTACGTCACCGGCGGTGGAGTGCGCTCCGCGTTGGGCTTGCAGTTGCGTGCAGCCCTGACCGGCCGCCGGTTGCATGTGATGTGCGAGCCGGAAGCCGCCTGTCTTGGAAGCGCCATTCTGGCCGGCGTGGCGATTGGTGAGTACAAAAATCTTCAACAAGCGGTCGATGCCCTGGTTAGACCGGGCAAAGTGCTGGCCCCGGACGAGACGCTCGCCGCTGCCTATCAAGACCAGCTCAAGCAGTACTGCCATCTTCGGTCGGTTGCGATTCAGCTTGCGGAAATCCGAGCGACCGCTCGATAGGGAGGACTCATGATTCAACCGACGGTGGGTTTTGTGGCGTACGGCGTCCACAAGGACGGGCTCAAAGATCCCATGGGCGTTCCCTTCATCGACGAGAACATCGTGAAAGCAGCCAAGGAATCACTCATAGCGGCGGGATTGAAACTTGTAGAACACGATGTCGTGATCGCCACCAAAGACGAATCTCGAAGCGCGCTGAAGAAAATGAAAGCGGACGACCGCGTGGATGCTGTCGTGCTCTTTTCCGGCACTTGGGTTTGGGCGGCAAACCTGGCCGCTGCGGTGCGGGACTTTGCGGCGACCGGCAAAGCTGTTCTGGTGTGGACCCACCCCGGTTCGCAAGGCTGGCGGCCGGTGGGCGGGCTAGTGATGCACGGAGGCTTGCTCGAGATTGGTGTTCCGCATCGATTTGTGTATGGAGAAGCTGGAGATCCCGAAGCCATTCTCCGGATCAGCAGTTATGTCCGCGCGGCTCACCTGAGAAATCTTCTGAACATGTCGACGATTGGGGCGTTCGGCGGCCGCGGCATGGGCCAGACCTGTGGCGTAGCCGATCCGTCGCAGTGGATGCGCAACTTCGGCATCGACATTGATTTCCGCGATACCACTGAGCTCATCCGCACCGCTGAGGCTGTTACCGCAAACGAACTTTCGACGGTACGGCCGAGACTCCAGAAGCTTTTTGGTACCGTGCCCGAGCAAAGCATCGTCAGCGACCGGTCAATCCGGCTGTATCTCGCGCTCCAGAAACTCGTCGAGCGCGAAAGATTTGATTTCTACACCATCCAGTCCTTCCCTGGCCTTGGTGACAACTATTCCGCCACATGTTTCGCCCAAAGCATGATGCTGGAAGATGGGATCCCAACTTCGACGCTGGGCGATTTCAATACCGCGCTGACGGTGTTCCTGTTGACCAAGCTCAGCAAAGAACGCGTGTATTACGGCGACCTCCAGCATATTGACAAGAAGACGAAGGAAATCAAGATTATCGGAGATGGAGCTTGTCCACCATCCCTTGCGGGCAAGCTCGGCCCGGCAGGCTTCTCCCGGCATGGAATCCCTACCGAAGGGCAGGCTGGAGGGCTCTCCGTGAGGCTCATCTGCAAAGTAGGAGAGGGCGTCCTGGCCCGCCTTGGCCGTGTGAACGGTGAGTTTCAGATGGTGATCACTCGCGCCACGGTCTTCGAACCGCCTGCTGACCAGGTTGAGAAGCGCCTCAACGAGTGTGGCATCCCATTCTGGCCGCATGGATTTGTCACCGTTCACTGTGACATCGACAAACTGCTCGACGCCTGGATGAACGAGTACGCCTGCCTCGGTTATGGCGCCGACCTTTACCCGGAGCTGATTGACTTCTGCGAGCTTACAGGTATCAGACCCGTGCTGCCTTGAAGCGCGACCGAATGGGCTCGGGAAGCGGGGTGTAAGCCCGTAGGGCATTTTTTGGGTGATACTGTTGAGCGTGCAGGAAGCTCCTGATCGCGAGCCGGCCCGTGCCGGCGAAGACGAGATGATTGATGTGGAGGATCACACCGCCCTGCGGGCCTACTTGTGGAGAAGACAACTCCTTCCGACCGGTGAAGAGCCGGAAATCCGCAAACTCGAGGGGGGCGTATCCAACCGCACGGTTCTCGTGAACAGTTCGTCGCGGCCTCCAATTGTGGTGAAACAGGCGCTCCCCAAATTGCGGGTCGCCGTCGACTGGTACAGTCCGCCTGACAGAAGCCATCGCGAAGCCCTCGGGCTGGAGTGGCTGCGGAGATTCGCACCGCCCGACTCCATCACTCCGTTGTTGTTTGAAGATCGCGCGGCCCACCTCATCGGAATGGCTTTGGTGCCTGAGCCTCACGAGACTTGGAAGAGCATTCTGCTTCGCGGAGACGTCAACAGAGAGGCAATCGAGCAATTTGCGTGGATGCTCGCTGTGATTCATCGGAAGTCCTGGCAGGCGCGAAACGTTGTGGCCCCCATCTTTGAAGATCGGTCGTTCTTCGCAACACTGCGCCTGGAGCCTTACTACCGCTATTCTGCCGAACAGATTCCGGAATCCCGCTCGTTTTACGACAGCCTGATTGAAGCAACACTCGCTACCCGATTGACGCTGGTGCACGGCGACTATAGCCCCAAGAATGTGCTCGTTCACGGTCGCCGTCTTTTTCTGATCGATCATGAGGTGATTCATTTTGGCGACCCTGCGTTTGACGTTGGCTTCGCGCTTACTCATCTCTTGAGCAAGGCGCACCACGTGGCGAACCAGCGAATGGCCCTCATTGAAGGCGCAAGAGTCTTCGCGGTCCACTACCT
Organism: Terriglobia bacterium; assembly: GCA_030041095.1. GTDB lineage: Bacteria > Acidobacteriota > Terriglobia > UBA7540 > UBA7540 > JASHON01. Next base: position 24,415 of record JASHON010000045.1, on the reverse strand, counting down.
CGATTCCATTGGGGATATGGAATGGCGGGAGTCTGCCGAATCGAGGGCAGTGCGGCATACTGTTGGGTGCATGCTGGCGCGAGTGGTGGGCCGCTCGCCGCTCGAATATCTGACGCCGCGAGAGCGCCAAGACCAGCTTCGAGTGGCAACGGAGTTAATGAGTGATCCACCGCGATCTCTCCTGGACCTGATCAGCGGTTTTTCGGAGGCATTACCTTGTCCGTAATCAAACAGTTCCGAGCGCGAGAGATTCTCGACAGCCGCGGCCGGCCCAGCGTGCGCGCGGTTTGTGAGCTCGAAGGCAGCATAAAAGCTTCGGCGTCGGTTCCCTCTGGCGCATCCACGGGCCGTGCTGAGGCACGCGAACTGCGCGACGGCGACCCGAGGCGATACGGTGGATTTGGATGTCGCAACGCCGTGGCTCACGTGAATGGAACCATCCATGCAGCTACGCAGGGAAAATCCTTCGCGAATCAGGCTGAATTCGATCGCTTTCTAATTGCGTTGGATGGCACGACGGACAAGTCCCGGCTGGGAGCAAACGCTATTCTTGCCTGCTCGGTTTCGTTCGCCCGGGCGTCCGCGTCCGAGACAGGTGTAGAGCTCTGGCATCACTTCTCTGGTATGGCGAACATTTGTCCGAATGCCCTGCCGCGCCTGACCATCAACCTCCTGAGCGGCGGCAAGCATGCCGGTCAGCAGGTGGCAATCCAGGATGTGCTCATCGTGCCGGCAATTTCGGCTACCATTGACGAATCGCTTCTGATGACGTATGACGTTTACCAGGCGGCGGCTGGGTTGATTCTCAAGCGATACGGGATGCGTCTGCTGCGAGCGGATGAAGGCGGGCTCGGTCCTCCCTGCAGGACTCCGGAGGAGATGATTGAGGTCGCACTCGAGGCGATAAGACTTGCCGGATACAAAGAAGGCTCCGAGTTTGTCCTTGCTTTGGATGTGGCGGCGAGTCACTTTCACACCAGGGACGGATACGCCCTGGGAAGTGATGTTCTGTCGAGCCAGGAAATGGTCGAGCGCATCCGACAATGGGTTGAGGTCTATCCTATCGTGAGTATCGAGGACGGCCTTGCAGAAGATGATTGGGCCGCCTGGCCGATACTTCTGACGAGGATCGGCCGCCGTTCCCTGGTGGTCGGTGACGATTTGCTCTGCACGGACCCCGTCCTCATTGAGCGGGCGATCCGTGAAAGGTGTTGTAATGCTCTTTTGCTGAAGGTAAATCAGGTCGGCACGCTGACAGAGGCAGCCGAGGCCTGCTCGATTGCTCGATCTTCAGGATGGCAGATCGCGCTCAGCGTTCGCAGCGGAGAAACCGAAGATGACTGGGCTGCCGACTTGGCGGTTGGCTGGGGAGCGAATCAGTTTAAGAATGGCTCCATTACGCAATCTGAACGGCTTGCAAAATATAACCGCTTGCTCGAAATTGAAGAGCAAACTGGGTTCCCGGTTACTCAAATTTGTTCCAGCCGAGAGCCAATCATCGAACCTACACAGCGCTCACTCTGATCTGCCACGTTAGCCACTTCCTGCGCGGGGGATAGCGTTCCAGGCCGCACATATTCTTGCGAGACGCGCTTCATCGGTGTTCGTGTCCGAAAGCCCGAACGGTCGCAGATGTGCATTCGCGCGGCCCTCTTCCATCCTTGAGTGATTGGCGGACCCCCTGACGGGCAGCACTGCCCTCAACAAGTCCGCCACCTTTTGGTCGGGAGTTGGCGAGGCCCATTTGGTTTCAAGATGGAGCTGCTCGGGACTGATCCGCCCTTTCGGCCACACCGCTCTGGGCCGGAAAGTCTTCGGTCCTTCCCTCAAGCACGCGAAACGTTCCGGTCGCATTGCAGAGGATATCAACAAGTCGACGCCTTGCTATTTCCAGCCATACGAAGCGAGCAGTTTTCCGTCGCGGCCAATGAGAAGCAGAGCGGCGCGTCCGGGGTCAAGCTGGCCGGAAAATTTCTTCCCGCTGGCTGCATCGCGAAAAGAGACTGACTTTTCGCTTGATTCAGACGTCAGGACGTAAAGAGTGGCGTCCGGGAACCGGGTGGGGCAAATCAGAATGCCCGGATCGCTTACTGAAGTAGTGTAGGCCGGCGAGACTCCCGCCAGGCGGAGGGCGTAACGATAAACGTCTCCGACCGCTTTCAGATTGCTGTTGAGCTCGATGGGTAAAGGAACAAAAAGAATATTCCCTTGTCCCAGGCGCCGCTCGTCGAAGGTTTTTCCATCCGGTAAGAATCCCCGCTCCAGGTACGTGGTTTCGTCTCCCGGATAGGATAACCAAACGCTTTCTCCAGGCAGGGTTAACAGAACGTCTCGCGAGGCGAGCAAACCAGGCCGGTAATCGATGCCGGCTTTCTGCTGTCTTCCGGTCGAGTGGAAATGCGGATTGTCATCGAAACGGCCCGTGACCAGCAACGTGGCTCCGCCGCGTACTTTCCCGAGAATCGCTTCCCACGCCTTTTCGCTAAACGCCCAAGGTGACGGAAGAATGATGAGCTTGGGATTGCCAAGCAAATCGATCTGGAATTCTCCGACTGAGTACGCTTCCGAGCGCGCGTATTGATAGAGCGCGCGGACGCAGTTCTGCTGCGCCTGAACCGCATAGGGATTGAAAACTGAAAGTTGAAGCGACTGCGGCAGAACGATGGCAACCTCGGGCTGAAGGAGCCGGGTGGCATAAGGCACGGCCTTCTGAACGAACTCCCCCATCCGGGCAAACTGTCCTTCTTCGATTTTGCTTGATCCATCGCTTCTGAGCATTCCAAAATACGGCTCGCGCGCCCAGTCCCATTGCAGCGCGCCGCTCGAGCCATCGGCGAAACCTAGCGCCCACTTTCTTTCGAGCAGACCGAGCCCCGTGAGTTCGTCGTAACGCCATTCACCATTCGGGCGCCAGACCGGCTGGTAGCCGGTTTCGCCGGTGATGTTCGGCTCGCCCGGCCTCTTCGCCACGACCGAATCCCACAACAGCGCGTCATCCTGCCAGTAAGTATGATCCGTGGTAAAGGAAACACCACTGCCTCCGTAGAACTGATTCAAAACCCGGTTGGTGACTCCGCCTTCATCCTGGCCCACGTCGATCAGTTGCCGGCTTCCCGTTGAGCGGATGGCCGCTACCATCGAATGAACCCACCGGCTGAACATGTCCTGGGCAAACAGGTTGTAATCAAACGCACGGACTTCGTTTGCATCACCGTAACGTGAGAGCGAGAGATCCTGAATCCCGGGTAGTGAAACACGGTCAAAGCTGCCCAGCTCTTTGGGAGTCACGAACCAAGCCTCAGCAAGCTTCGCCACAGTACCATACCGTTTGCGAAGCCAATCGCGCCATGCCTGCAGCTCCACCGGGTCGCCGTTTGGCGTATTGCCTTTCCAGAGTCTCGTGGGATTGGAGAAGCTCGGTTCGTTGATTAAGTCCCAACAAAGACCCGGAACGTTCTTGAACCGGCTCACCACGGAGAGAACGTAATCCTGCTCGGCCTGAACCGCTTCAGGATTCAGATAGGGATTAGGAACGGGCCCCCTTGCGCCGGAATTTGTTCCGACCGTGAAAGAAGTTTGAGGGGCAAACGCAAAGAAATTGAAATTGACAAAAATGCGGTGCTCCCGGGCGCAAAGCAGAAAGGCCTCGAGGTTCCTCAGAAACCGCTGGCTGGCGCCGCCCGTGGAGGGAGAGAGAAACCTGGCTTGACCGTACCACACGCCCGTGCGCACGAACGTAAGTCCGTGCTGCTGCATGTCGCGAAAGTCACTTTCCCATACCCAGGCATTACGCGGTCCTGAAAAATCCCATCCGTTTCCCTCCGTGGTGAAGTAATTCGTGCCAAAAGGGAAGTAAGGCTTGCCGTTGGCCGTGAGGAAATTGCCTTTCACGCCGAGAACCGGTCCTGAGCTTAATGCAGCATCGGGCTCTACCCAGAAACCGTTTTCGTAGAATTCCTGCGGCTTCCCGCTCACGCTATAGATACCCTGAACGGTGTAGAATCCTGGAGCAAGCACGGGAGGAAAGTTAACTTCGGTATCGACGGTTTGACCGGAACATTGAATTTGGCGGGATTCCGGTGTCTTGCCTGCAGCGCGCAGGCGGATACGCACCGTTCCGACCTGTGGAAGCCCACGGCGCTGGCGGAGCGCATTTCGCAGATGGACGGTAATTTCGGGAGATTCGCCGGGTTTGAGGGCTGCGTACTGCGTTTCCAGCCAAAACAGGGTCGCTCCCTGCGCCGCATACGAGCCAGCAGCTTGGATCAGGGAAAGACCCTCCGGCGAGCTCCAATATCCAGGCTCAGGCTTGAAATCAAGCGTCACGATGCGCGAGCCCAACATGGCCTCGCTGCCGTGCCCCGGACGAACCGTCTCGTCGACAACGACTGGAGCGGCGATGCGTTCACCCTCTGGGTTCAGCATGTAACCCAGCCCGCGGATATGACCTTCGAGAACAAAAAACTGCTGGGCGCGGATTTTCTGGGTCCCAAGAAACGAATACCCCGTCCTCCATTCGAAGCGAGCTTCGTCTTTCTGAGGGACGAGGTACGTGTGCAGGATACCAATCTCATGGGCATAGGCCTCCTGCGGAGGGCCTGGAGTGAAAATGCCACGGGCCCCGGTGACGGGCACGCGCAGAGCCTGCCCTCCCATCACCAACAGGTTCCCGCCCGCACGAAGGTAAGCGAGAATGACACTCCAATCCTGGGCGGGAAATGCCGAGCCATACGGGAGCACCAACAGGTCCGCCTGTTGGAGCGTGGAAGGATCTTTGAGGCCGTCGATGCCGACGAAAACCGGATTCATTCCCGAAAGGGCATGCTCTAAGGTCGCGCGTGAGACAGGTTGGCTTGCAACCGCCGGAAAACCTGGTTGCCAGAAAACCACGGTTTTAGCCGTAGCGCTCGCGCACACCACCAGAAGAGTAATCCACTGAATCGCGGCGCGTACCCACGGGGCATTCGTTTTGTGATGAGTTACCACAGAAACTTGAGCGCAAGCTGGATGTTTCGCGGCCCGTCGTCTGACGTGATGGTTCCCTCCGCGCTGCCGGCTCCGATGTAACTGACCGCTGCGGACTCGTTGTCCATGGTCTTGCTGCCAGTGAAAATTGATGGAGTGGTCGACGCGGCTGTCGAATTGATAGGTCTCGCTGGGGACACTGCCCAACTGGAAATAATCGTTGGTTTGCGAGTCGGCGGGCCCGTAATTAGGTTCACAGCATTTCGAGAAGTCTGGGAGAAAACCTTCTCGTTCTCCTTCTGCTGACACTCTATTCCCTCAGAAAATCCTGCGCGTCGGGCAGGTCGCGAAGCCTCTGCCGTTCCTTAACTTCCTCATTGGTCAATTTCGCATCGTAAATTGATCGAGTCTCGATGCTCCGTGCAACCAGCGTAGCAATTGCAACGATGAGCAAGAGCGGCAAGATGAACGAGCGATCTCTTCCCGTCAGCTCCATCAGCAAAACGACCGCAGAGATCGGACCTTGCGTCGTCGCTCCGATGACAGCTCCAGCGCCGAGCAGGGCAAAAAGACCGGGAGGCGCTCCCGGCCAAAAACAAGACCACGCCTGTCCCAGGACGCCACCAAGTAATGCGCCCGCGGTCAGCGACGGCGTGAACATGCCACCCGGTGCCCCGCTGCAGAGGCATAGAGTGGTGGCGGCGGGCTTCAACACGAGAAGCGCCAAGAGGAGGAGAGGCGCCACCTGGCCGGTGAATGCCAACTGCGAGACGTCCTTACCGTTCCCAAGAATTTGCGGAAACCAGATGGATGCGATTCCGAGCGGTCCCATCACGATGGCCGGCGCTACCAGCCGCTTCCAGCCTTCGGGCCGGTTGCGGTCCGCCCAAGCGATCATGCGAACGTAAGCCACCGAGGCCACGCCGGCGATAGGACCCACGAGTATTGCCCATACGATCACCGAAGCGGAGCTGGCAAACGCAGGAACAATATAGGTGGGTGCGTCAGGCAACACAAGCCAAGACACTCCGCAGGCAACGAGCGCGGTGAACAGTGCGGGAAGAACGTAACGCAGCGCCAACTTCCCACGCATCACCTCCAACGAAAACAGCGCGCCTCCGAGCGGAACACCATACGCTGCGCCCATTCCGGCGCCGGCGCCGCAGGCGACCAGCAAGCGTCGCTGGTCATCGGATAGCTGTTCGCGGTCGGAAAAAGCATTTGCGAAGATTGCCCCGGCCTGCTTGGGGGCGCCCTCTCGGCCCAGCGAGACTCCCAGCCCCACAATGACCACAGAGAGCACGGCGCTTCCGAGCGTGCGCCATGCCGGCATCCGGCCAGCTTGAAACCAGATTGCGGCGGTGGTATCGATGCCGTTTCCACTCGAGAGGCGCTTGAGAGCGATTTGTCCGATACCTGTGACTACAGCGGCAGCAAGAAGGACGTCAATGTGGCGCCAGAGTGTCGCATGTTGAGCTGCTTGGAGTACGTCAGTCGGGGAACCTTTCCACGCGCGCTGTTGAACAACTTCCAGAAGTCGAGTGAGCAGGATGGCGCCAATTCCCGTGCTGATTCCGGTGAACAGCGCCGCCGCCCAGAAGCGCGCGGCAGCCGGGTGCCGGAGTGTGGAAGGGATAAGGTCACGCGGCGGGACCTGAGCGGCCATGTCGCACCGACCGATTGGGCTGGCGTCTTTCATTTCAGGCCGTGCAGCTTCCCCAGTTCATCCGCAAGACTATGCAACGGAAAGGCGCATCGCTACATCGTAGCACGTCAGCTTGCCCTCCTCGACGCCCCCTGCCGCGCCATCTGAGCGAATCGGCTTTCAAACGGATCGAGTTCCTGGCTACTACGGGTTGATTCCCTTCCCTTCCACGATGGTGATGTACCGGTCGATAGGAAGATCCGTCAGGCGTTCAACTCTACCGCTGGGTTCGGGCCACTTGATTTGCACCCAGTCGATTCGAGTCCGTTGCCCGATTCCCAGTACAACGCGCGGATCCTGCGCCGCAAGGTAGCTTCCGCCTCCCACTTTAAGCACGGACCTCGTGAGGTCGCCAGCCTTCCACGTGATGCGAGCGCCGATTGCGTCGCGATTAGCACGCGTACCCACCAGACGAATTCCGAGCCAATGATTTTGACTGTCGCGGTTATTGTGCAGCAGCAAAGGAGCCCCGTTGTTCACCGCAATCAGCACATCCACGGCGCCGTCGTTATTGAAATCCCCGATGGCCATTCCCCGCGCGGCGAAGCGTTCGGTAAAAAGCGGCCCTCCTCGCGTGCTCACATTCTGGAAGGTGTGCCGGTAGTTGCCTCCCGTATTCCGAAATAAGAGCAAAGGCTCACGATAGGTCACCGCGCTGTACTGCTCATTGATCTTGTTATCCGGATGACCGTTGGCAATAAACAAGTCGATGTTCCCGTCGTTGTCGTAATCGAAGAACTTCACACCCCAGCCGCTCATCATGTAAGTCGCGTTTCCGATTCCATTCGAGACGGCCTCGTCGCTGAAGGTTTCATCGTGATTGCTGTGATACAGCGAGTACATTTCGTGATCGATGTTGTCGACGAACAGATCCATCCAACCGTCCTGGTCGTAGTCGGCTGAGTCCACGCCCATGCCCGAGCGCGCAACGCCTTCGAGGCTGTAGGCCACGTTCGCCTGCAATCCGATTTCTTCAAACTTGCCGTTCCCCTGGTTTACGTAGAGAAAATTAGCGACGGTGTCGTTCGACACAAACAGGTCCATCCTACCGTCGTTGTTGATATCCGTGGCGACCACACCCCACGCCTTGCCAAGCTGGCCGGCAATGCCCGATTCCTCGCTCACGTCCGTGAAGGTCCCATCGCCATTATTGCGAAAGAGCCAGCTCGGCATCGGGTCGTACACGCTGGGAATGCAGTACCGCACCCCAATCTCACGATTGCCGCACCTCTTGTTCTTTTCTTTGCTGTAATCAACAAACCGGCATACAAAGAGGTCCAGCTTGCCGTCGTTATCGTAATCGAACCATACCGCACTCGATGACCACCCGGGCGCCGCCACGCCCGCCTTGTCCGTCACGTCGGTGAAAGTCCCGTCGTGGTTGTTCCGGTAAAGGATGCTCTGTCCGTACTGCGTCACATAAAGATCGGGCCACCCGTCGCCGTCGAAATCGCCCACTGCAGCTCCCATTCCGTAGCCGCCCCCTTGGACGCCCGCCTTGTCGGTAACGTTGGTGAACGTGCCGTCGCGATTGTTGTGATAAAGAGCGTTGTGCAACGGCGGATCGGGATCGTAGAAGTCGCACTTGCCGCTGTTCACAAGATAAATGTCCGGCCACCCGTCGTTGTCATAGTCAATGAATGCGCAGCCTGCGCCGGTGGCTTCCGGTTCGTAATAGTAGTCCGGCGAATGCCCGTTGTGGTGAACGAACGTGATTCCACTTTTCGAGCTGGAGATTTTCTCGAACGGAAAGTCCGGAGCTCCCACGGCCTGAGCCGCGTAAGGCGAGCTCCACCCGTTGTACGGAGCCCACGCTGCGAGTGCAGCGCCTGCAAGCCTCTTCAGAAAGCTTCGCCGCGCGTGTGAATGGTTTGTGTTGACTTTAATACGGATATGCCTCTCCGGCGTGAACGACACGAATAAAATGATCGGTAAACTTGAAATGCGCGCCTGGAAGGGTGTACTTCGGCATGTGGCACGTCACGCAATTGTTGCGCGCCACCGGGCAAGCCGGCGCAGTCCTGCGCTTGGATGGCTCCGGAGCTTCGCCACGCTCCAAGTGGCAGGCGAGACACTTCGAGTCATAGAACGCTGCATCCGTTCGCACGGGCTTGTGCGGGTTATGGCACGCAAGACAGCTAATTCGAGGGTCCGTGGGATCGAAGCAACGGCTGTTGCCCAGGCGGTAAGGCTGAAAGCGCACATCGATCACGCCTTGCAAGTGCATCATTTCAACCTGCTGCCAACTTCGATGGCAGGAACCACAGAAGTCAGAAAGATCCTCCGTATCGAGGCTACCGGGATTGAAGATGTGCAACGATTGGAGATCACCTGCCTTGACAGCAGCGACGTGCTCGGCGCCCGGACCGTGGCATCCTTCACAAGTTACTCCCGGCATGAGCTTCTGAACCTCAAGTTTGTTGTCTCTTATGGCGCCCGTCGAGTGACAGGAGAAACAGTCGTGCGCCTCGTCGGGACTGGTACGCCGCCCGGCTGCCTGTTCGACATTTTCGGGACGAGTGCCGGTGTAGCCCATAGTCAAGTCCAGAGTCTGGGTGTCATTAAAGAAGCTGACGCGGCTCTCATAGTAGACGCCGCTGTAATAATAGACGTACGTCTGCCCGGCCTGCCCCTGTCCGAAAGCCCACCCGATGGGTACAGCAAAAGAGGAGACGCCGTCGCTGACCGTATAAATGCTGATGCGGCCACGAGTCTGAATGCGATAAGTATAGCGGCCGAGGCGCACGGTAAGCGTCGGGTGCCGATGCAAAATCTCGCAGTCGGCGACGCGCTCAAGCGCCCTCGCCATAGGCGTCAGTTCCTGCGTCGCCACCTCCGACGGATGGCAACTCGCGCACACTCGATCTCCAACGTACTGAGCACCCGGCGGCGCCTGCGTAGGTTGCCAGTTGAACCTGGGAAAGTTCGCGGTGATGGCGTCCTGGGCGGCAAGGCGGAATGACGAAACCATAACCAGCAGGACACAAAGCCACAAAGGAACGCTTGAGCGGCTAACCCCGGCGAGCATCCCTCTCGCTGTGGATCTCTGGGCATTCGCCACTGATCCACCGCGAGTTGGGCAAGCGAGTTCGCTACCTGCCTGATTCTGCACTCTTGCAGTTCCCAAATTAAGATAAAGGTGGCTTGTCTACTGTGGTTTTGGGCTCGCTGCTCCGGCGCCCGGCGGCGTTGCCGATCCAGCATAAACGGCTTTCGCAGCTTGGGCCTTCTTCCTCGCCTGTATCTCCGCATTCAGCTTCGCGACAATGGCGCGCTCCCGATCTCCATCCGGTTTGAGATGGAGCCGGTAATCAACACTTGCCAGCGAAATGTGCGCCTCAACGAACGTCGGACTTGTCTTTACCAGCGTTTCGAGTGTCTTCCTGGCATCCTGGAGCTTTCCCATCCCGATCTGCGCCACTGCGATCTGATAGCTCACTTGCGGGGAACCCGGCCGCACCTGCATCGCACGGCTCAAATACGGCAGCGCTTGCCTGTATTCCTGTTCCTGGTTCAATAAGGAAGCGGTATAAAGATTCGGCTGGAACTCATTTGGATCGATTGCCAGTTCTTCCCGAAAAGCTTGCATCGCCTTGTTTCGATGTCCGGACTCCAGCAGCGCCTTGCCGTAAAGCCAATGGGCTATCGGAATCTTCGGATTGAGTGTCAGCGCCAGAGAGAGCTCCTTGATCGCGCCCGGCGTGTCGTTGATGGCTAAGCGCGCCTGCCCGAGCATGAGATGCGCCACCGCCGAATCGCCACTGGTCATGATCTTGTTGATCAGGATCTCGCCCGTCTGAATTTGATTGTCGCGGATCAAGGACATGCCCAGCAGATAATCCAACGCTTGAGATTGCGGCTCAGCGGCCTCGATCGGCTCAAGAAGCTTCACCACCTTCTTGTATTCCCCCAGCCGAAAATAACAGTCGCCCAGCAACAGCGCAATCTGCAGATTCGAAGGCACCGCGGCGTGAAGGGGAACGAGCTCGCGCGCAGCCTCACCCAGCTCCATGGCTTTGTAATGCGCCAGCGCCAGGTTCAGTTCAACCTGCGGATTGCCGGGCCGCAGCTTTAGCGCCATCGTGTATTCTTCAATGGCTTCGGCGTACATTCCCTGGTGAGCCAGCGCTGCTCCCAGGTTGGCTCGTGCCACAAAATTGTTGGGATCGAGCCTCAGAAATTCCTTGTATTCGCGAATGGCTCCCGCAAAATGTCCTGCCTGGTGAAGTTGAATGGCGCGGATCAGGATGGACCGGCTGTCAGGCTGGGACTGCGCAACAGCGGCAACCACGCCATTCCAGAGGGCTAAAAGCATTACAACAGCGGCCGCGCACTTTCCGACTCCCGGCATAAGAAACAGCAATAGCTTAAACGAAAAAGGGGCGGCCGAAAAGGCCACCCCTTTGACGGACTGCCTCCATTTGCGCCGCGCTGCTTCAGAACATGAACTTCACGGCCAGCTCAATGATCCGGTGGCCCTGCTTGACGGGTGCAACACCGAAGTCCGGATTGCTGATTTCTCCGGTCGTGGGGTTAAATCCGAGACCAAGATTCTCGCCGCCAGGGAAAGACCACAGCGGGTGGTTCATGAAATTGTAGCCATCCACACGGAACTGCAGTGTCTTCGATTCCGTGATATTGAAGGTCTTAAACAACGCGAGATCAGAATCAAAAAACGATGGCCCGTAAATGGGCGGAATTACAGTCGGACCGTTTTGTCCAACTGCAGTCGGATAGCTGAAGCAAGCGCCGTTGACAAACTGGTGAGGGCCAAGGCTGGATCGGGGATTGCAGGTCTCGATTGGGTTAAGCTGCATGTCCGGGGTGCCCAGGAGTGATTCATTGCTGATGAGAAAGTCCGTCCCCGGAACTGTCGCACCGTTCAGGCTCATACCGAAGTTTTGCCCCTGAATCGCCGAGAGATTCGCGCCGCTTTGAAGGGAGGTGATTCCCGAGAACTGCCATCCATCAGCCACACCGTCCGCAAACTTGTTGCCGTGGACAAGGTTCGGGAGTTGGACTGAATATGCAGCGTTGAACACCTGAGTTCGGTTCGAGGGGAGCACTCCGTAGTTATCCGCCAAGTCGAACTGATCCCAGAACCCTGCGATTCCCATCGCCTTCTCGAAGGCATAGTTCAAATTGAGGCTATACCGGCCGGCCGTGCGAGTCCACGATACTTGCAACGAATTGTAATTCGAGTACGCGTTGCTCGCGACCACGTAGAGGTCCGTATAGCCAAGGTAAGGACGGAAATCGTCGGCCACCAGCGTGTTCGGGTCTGCGCCGTTGTTCTTCGACGAAAGCATGGCGCCCATCGGAACCAGATTGATGTTCTCGGTGTTAAAGCCTTCCGTGCCGCCATTTCCCTGGCTGGGAATGTCGCGGGTACGGTCACCAACATAGGCAACTTCGAGCAGGCTCGACCACGGCAGCCGCCGGGCGACCGTGACGTTCCAGTTATCTGTGTAGGGCTCCATACTGTCGGTGCTGTCCACGGCCGCGGGCGCTGCTGCAACCGCTTGGTAAGGCGTCGTATTGAGTCCGGTAACGCCGGGGAAAAGCGGCGAGGGATCCACCAACAGTGGCTCAGTCGCTCCCCCCGGCAATGGAACCGTTGGATTCAGAGTCACACTTTCGACACCGGCCGTCGCATCAAGCCCGGTCGTGAACTGGCCGGCGTGAAAATAGTAGCGGCCCCAGCCCCCGCGCAAGACGGTGTTGCCGTTTCCTCGCAAATCGTAAGCCAACCCGGCGCGAGGCTGGTAGAAAAGCGCCCGACTTGGAAAGCCGCTATCCGGGACGCTTGGGTCTATCTTATGCCATTCGAACCCGCAGTAAGTGGGCGCCGCTGCGCACGCCTGCCCGTGATAGTCAGAAGGCACGAATATCCCGTAGCCGTCATTAAGCCGGTCGTACCACGGCTGGAAGTGCGTGAGACGAACACCGTAATTGACGGTAAGCTGCTTGGTCACTTTCCAGTCATCCTGCCCGAAGCCTTCGTAATCGTTGTAAGCGATATCGTTCAAACGGTTGTGATTTGTCTCGGTGTACGAGTCGGCGATGCCGAGGACTTCGTCTGCATACGCGTCGCCGGTCGTGTTGACGTTGCCCGACGATTGAAAAGTAATGTCTCCGTTACTATCGTCGTTCCCCGGCTGAGCATTCCTGATCCACTCCCAGTAGAAGCCGGCCTTGATGGTGTGGGTGCCAAACACCTTTGCAATGGTGTCGCTCAGGCTGGGCATCCATTTATCCGCGTACAAGCCTGCAGAGGCGCCGCCCAGCTCAAAACCCCCAGGATTGAAGACCAGTGCGGATTCGCCCCCGGAGTCTCCGAAAGAGGGTATTTGGGTGATGCCATTCTTAAACAGGCCGGTCAAGCTCACGCCGAGGTCGGTGCGGTTCACTTTGGCAGGGTCGCTGAAGACGTTCGGAAAGCCGATGTACGTGTAACCAAATACGAACTCATTGGTCATCGTCGGACTGAAAATGTGAGTTAACGACGCCGACACGGAGTCAGACCTGTTCTCTCCCAGGATCGGTGTGGGATAAGGAACCTGCGATCCCTGCGTCCACCATAAACCTACCGGAAACTGCTGCGTTTCACGCTGCAGGTTGTAGCGAACAAACAACTTTGTATTGTCGCTGATGTTGTAATCGACGCGCGTATCCCATTGGTCATCCGGCTGACCGAAAATTTCTGACTGAACGTAGTTGTAGCCACCCGTCGTGCTGGGATTGGCGTTTGGAGCCGGATAGAGTTTCATCAGCGCCAGCATATCTTTGGACATGTCCCCAGCCGGGATTTGCCCGCCCGGAAAGAGCTTAAGCGCATTCGCGTTGAGGCAAGGAGTGTAAGTACCCGACGTTCCGCAGTCCACCCCCGGAGGGCTGCCCGAGGCGGTGATGTAGCCTTCGTTGGCGTCGCCGAGCTGTTCCATCGACGAAGTCGAGAAATCGCCATTCAGAATGCCCGTCGTAGGAACGGTCGCGCGCAGCAGGCCGGTATCTAAGGTCTGATGGAAGTACTCGAAGCCGGTAAAGAAGAACAACTTATCGCGTTTCTTGTTAAAGCTGGTTCCTGGAATCAGCACCGGCCCTCCGAAGGAGAAGCCCGGATAATAGTAATCTTCCTGCGGCTTCGAAGTGCCGGTCGCGTTGAACTGGGCATCGTTAGCGTTCAGCACGTAGTTACGCGCATAAAAGAAGGCCGAGCCGTGGAACTGGTTGCCGCCTGCTTTCGTAACCGTTGTGATGACTACCGGACCCTTTTCTGTCTCAGCGCTGAAATCGGTGGTAGAGACCTTCATCTCCGAAATGAAGTCCGAATTGGGATTGACCGGCGTATCGCAATCGCATCCGGGATCGGCAACATGCGCACCGTCAGAAATGATATCCGCGGAATTACTCGGCTCTCCTTCATAGGAGAAGGCATCGTTCAAGGGACTCTGGCTCGAGGTACTGCCGTTCCCGTTGGCGTTGATGCCGATGATCTCGCCGTCGTAATTCTGCTTATTGCTCGTGCCGTTCTGGATCGCAAAGCCTGGCATGACCTTGAGATACTCGACTGCATCGCTTCCGATCTGGATATAGTTTTGGAGTTGTTTCGTCGCCAGCGTCTCGGATTGTTCCCCGGAATCGACCGGCACAATGGAAGAGAGCACGCCCGAAACCCGGACGGTTTGGGTTGTAGCGCCAAGCACGAGGGTGATATTCAGGTTGCGCTTCTGGCCACCGAGCAGACTCAGGCCCGTCGCTTCGTACATCTTAAAGCCTGTCCTTTGGACCGTGATTTTGAACGAATAGTTACCGACCAGGATGGCCGCAAACGTGTAGTAGCCGGAACCGTCGGTTTTCGTAACGCGCGTCGAGTTCGACGACTCGTTAATCAGCGTTACGGTCGCTCCCGCGACGACGGCCCCGGAAGGATCGCTCACGATCCCCGTCAAGGTGGCAAAGAGCCCCTGCGCCGACAAACGACCGCCAGATGCTGCGGCGAGTACTAACCCTAACGCAAGCAGCCATGTACGCTTCTTCATACGGTTGTTCCTCCCACTTATGACCTACGATGGACTCAACTGAGCCCTTGAAGCTTTCTGCACGTCGGTCTCAGCGTCGTTCCAGCACGCTCCAGGTCGCGATCTGCCTTTGTGGACCGCAAACCTTTTCCACCAAGGCTCTACCCGCCCCCGAACGATGAACCTACACGCAACCCTACCCCAGGATATTTACCGACCCCAACGCTACCAAACCATATAAGCATGTAATATCAACAGACTAGTTAATCAAACTATTGGAGGAGTTTAATCACCATATCTGAGGGATGTCAAGCTGATTTTACGATCATTCATTCAGGAATTATCCTGCGGAGAGTTTTCAGCCAGGGTCTTCGGCGCCGGTGCAGGTCGGCCGGATGCAGGCGGCTTCATACAGCGGGATAAACCGGAGGCTACCCGGGAGTTGCACCGCTTTGTTTGCTATTAAGTCTTGCGATTTTCGCCATGGTTCGGCGTCAAAGCAACCGGGTTGCTCGGAGAAGTCATTCAAGATCAATTCATATCGTTAAAAACGCCTCAAATGCCGAACTCCAAACCAGACTTGACTGATGGATGTATAATCGTCTGCCAAACAAGCCGGAGAGGAGTGAGTATTGATGCGAAGTCTCGTGATCGCCATAGTAGCGGCTTTGGCCGCTGCTGCTTCATCGGCATCAGCCAGGCCGCAGCCGTACCAGAATTTCAAGGTCACTGTCTATATTCCCGTACAGATTGTGAAGCGGATGGCTCGCGATCCCGCCTGGTTAGACTCGAGCTGGGATACCATTAACAGCCGGATCCATGTGGACAAGGTCTTCATCGAAAGCTATCGTGGCGGGGTGAGCGCTGATGACGCGACGCTTGCGCGCTTGAAGCAGTTTTTCATGGCGCACGGGGTGGCAGTGGCCGGAGGCATGGCGATGGCCGGGCCCGGCGGGAGAGGGCAGTTCCGCTCGCTCGATTACACCAATCCCGCTGACCGCGCGCTGGTTCGCCGAATGTCCGCCCTGACGGCGCGGAACTTCGATGAAATCATTCTTGACGATTTCTTCTTCACCAACACCAAGACCGGCTCCGACATCGCCGCTAAGGGCAACCGTACCTGGGATCAATTTCGTCTGCAGATGATGGATGAGGTTGCCCGTGATTTGATCCTCGCGCCGGCGCGTGCCGCCAATCCCAAAGTGCGGGTGATCATCAAATTCCCCAACTGGTATCCGTCGTTCCAAGGCCTGGGTTACGACCTGGACCAGGAGCCGAAACTGTTCCCCGAAATCTGGACAGGCGATGAAACCCGCGATCCTGAGATCACAGACCAGCAGCTTCAGCAATACGAGAGTTATGAAATCTTTCGGTACTTCGAAAACGTGGCGCCGGGCAGGAACGGCGGAGGATGGGTAGACCCCTACGGCGTGCGGTACCTGGACCGATATGCCGAGCAGCTTTGGGACACGATTCTGGCGAAAGCGCCCGCCATCAACCTGTTTCAATATGCCGACCTGCTTCTCCCCGCTCAGGCAGGCGACCGGCAAGCGTGGCAGGCGCTGCCCACGTCGTTCAATTATTTTGAGATGTTGCGTGAATGTTGCGGGCTTCCTTTCAGCCCGCAAGCGAAAACACCCCTCCTTGCCGATGCGGCGGCTTACGCTCTCCGGGTGGTAGATCAAGTCGCCGGCGATTTGGGCACGCCCGTTGGCTTGGCGAGCTATCGCCCTTATCAATCGAGCGGTGAAGATTTCCTGCGTGACGTCACCGGCATGATCGGAATTCCGATTGAGATTTATCCGAATTGGCCGCAAGCGAAGACCGTTCTGCTGACTGAAACGGCCCGCTACGATCCCGGCATCGTGTCTGAAATCGAGCAGCACCTGCGCGCCGGCGACAAGGTCATCATCACGAGCGGCCTGCTAAAGGCGCTTCAAGGCAGGGGCATGAACCAAGTTACAGATCTCCGCGCCACCGGCCACATCTTGGCGGCAAACTCCTACCTGACGGCGTTCGGAGCGGGCGCGGGAGCCGAGATCGGCAGCTCGCAAAGCCCGGTCCTTTTCCCTGAAATCCATTTCTATACGAACGAGGATTGGGCGGTGGTTCGCGGTTTGGCAGACGGCAGAGGTGTGCCGTTGCTCCTGATGGATGGCTATGGCCGGGGGACGCTTTACGTGTGGACAGTTCCAGAAAACATGAACGATCTCTACCGGCTGCCGGCTGGCGTACTCAACGCGATTCGGCGCTATTTCGAGGCTGGTTTGCCGGTAAAGCTCCAAGGGCCGGCGAAGGTGAGCCTGTTTGAATACAATAACGGCACGTTTGTCGTGGAGTCATATCTCGATCACCCGGTCGCGGTTCGCATCACGGGGAGTTTTGGACACGTCTACAACTTGGTGACAGGAACAACCCTGAATGGCGAACCCTTGCCGCTTGTCGGCGGAAGCTTCTTCGCCTCGTCCCCCAAGGCCGTGGCCCCACGGGCTCGAAATTACGGCTTTGACCTTCAAATCGAACCGCACAGCTTTACAGCTTTCCGCGAGCAACCGTGAGTTGTGCGGCGCACGTGGTTTTGAAAGGGTAACAGATGCCAAAACTTAATCGGCGCGAATACATGCAGAGCCTGGTCGCGGGCGCAACGATGGCTGCCGTGAGTAGCGCGGCCATGGATCGGCCGCGGGCAGACAACGGCCGTCGAGCAGACGGCGATTTTCAGGTTTGTCTGATCTGGGGAGATAGTGATCCGGCCTTGGTAACGCTGTCCAAGCAAATCGGCGTCACCCATGCAATTGCCGGAACGGCGTCTGCGCTCAGCCAAATTCCGCGAAGCCAGTATGTGGATACCGTTGCAAAGATCAAGGCTCGCTACGAGAAGGAAGGGCTGACAATCGCGGGCATCGAAAGCCATCCTGTGCCGGCAAATAAGATCAAGCTTGGGCTGCCCGGGCGAGACGAAGAAATCGAAAACTATATTGCCGCTTTGAGAGCCCTTGGCCAGGTCGGTATTCCCATGGTTTGCTACGACTTCATGGCCGGCATCGACTGGTACCGCACCGATATGCATTATCCGGGACGGGGCGGTTGCGCCGCTCTGTCCTTCAAACTTGGCGACGTTCCAAGCGGGCTGACGAAGTGGGGTCGAATCAGCGAAGAGAAAATGTGGGAAAACATCACGTACTTCCTGAAAGCGGTCATTCCCGAGGCCGAGAAAGCCAACGTAAAAATGGCTCTGCACCCGGACGATCCGCCAGTGCCTGTCTTGCGGGGCATCCACCGCATCATCATCAGCCCCGCAGCTTATCGTCGGGTCATGGGAATCGTGCCCAGTTCAGTAAACGGCGCAACCTTCGAGATAGCTGTCTACTACTTAATGGGCGCGGATCTTGAGGCTGTAACGCGGGAGTTTGGCCGCGAGAAGAAGATTTTTTACATACATTCCCGGAATCTCAGGGGTACGAGGGACAACTTCGTTGAGACATTTCAAGACAATGGCGTGATCGATCTCGGAGAGGTGTACCAAGCGCTCAATGACAGCGGTGTTCGCGTGCCCATACGTCCGGACCATGATCCCATTGTGACCGGCGATGCTTACTTCGGAAAGGCCCAGGTGCACCCCGGGTACGGAATTTTGGGCAAAATCTTTGGCATCGCCTACATCAAGGGGACTCTCGCCAGCCGGCACATCCCGTATGTGTAGCGAGAGCATTCCAAACGAGTCTGCATGTTTCAGTAGCGAGAAAATGAGCGCCAAGTCCACGCTCGAATCAACGAAGATCCTCACTGAGGAGGCAAGTCGATGAAAGCAATTTACTTGTTGTTGCTGGTCGTGACTCTATGCCTGGGCTTCAGCGTCTGTGGCTGGGCTCAGCTCGGGATGTTTTCGAAGCAGCAGCTCACCGAGTTCACGCCGGAATGGCACGGTGCGCGTTTCCCGGACGGCCGCCCGGACGTCCCCGACTCGGTTCTGCAACACCTCAAGAACGCGACAGCCGAAGAAGCCTGGGAAGTACTCATGAAAGCTGGCTATCGCAACCAGTTCGAGGGAGGCTGGTCAGTGATCAACCCTTCGGGCCAGCCGCTGATCGGCCGGGTGGTCACCGCAGTGTTCATGCCTTACCGCCAGGACGTAGATTCTGCCATTCGGGCTAATGGGACGAAGGAAGGAGACACCGTGAGGGGTGAAAACTCCTGGATTATTAATACCCTGCGTCCCGGCGATGTGATGGTGGTGAACCTTTTCGGGAAGATCAAAGACGGCACGATCATTGGTTCCAATCTTGGCACTTCGGTTTCTACGAAGGAGCGCAGTGGATTGCCCATCGACGGCCTCATCGTCGATGGCTCGATCCGCGATACCGCGGAAATCCACGACATTAAAGATTTTGAAGTTTTTTGCCGGGGTACGGACCCTTCCGCGCTGAAGAACGTGATGCTGATGGGCATCAACGTGCCCATCCGCATCGGCCACGCCACCGTGATGCCCGGAGATATCGCCATCAGTGATCCGGAGGGGATTACATTTATTCCGCCGCAGTATGCCGAACAAGTTGCCGACCATGCTGAGATGGATCATCTCATCGATGACTGGGGAGAGATGATGCTGCGCCAGCAAAAGTACTCGCCGGGACAAATCGACGGGCGCTGGACTAACCAGATGATCGAAGAATTCAACCGCTGGGCAGCGTCGAGAGGGTCGAAATTGCGGCTTAAGACACATTAACAGGAGAGGCTCATGGATCATCCTACGCGAAGAGGATTTCTCGGATCGGTTTCGGGAGCAGCCGCCGCAGCGGCGCTTGGCGCTGAGCCGAGGGGTAGCGTGCCGGCCCCTGAAACACCGGCCCGGAATGGACCAATTAAGATCACTGACCTGAAATGCGCGATCATCGGCCGCAATCCAACGGTTCGAATTGTGACGGATCAGGGCATTTCCGGCTACGGTCAGGCGGAGTCTGCAAAGCCGTATCTCAAGCCGATGGTGCTGTTCTATAAGCACTACCTGATCGGCGAAGATCCGACCGATGTCGCGCGGATCATGCTCAAGATCCGGCGGATGGGCGCGTTCAAGCCGTGGGGCGCGGCCGTAAGCGCCATTGAAATCGCGCTCTGGGATGTTGCGGGACAAGTTGCCGGACTGCCGGTCTACCAACTGCTGGGCGGGAAGATCCGGGACCGCGTTCTCGCCTACGGAAACACCGAAAACAACGCGCCTGATATGAGACCCCGCACGCCACAGGATTATGCTGAGCTCGTGGGAAGAGTGAAAGAGGCAAAAGAGGGCTACACGCTGATCAAGGCGCCGGTCGCATTTCACAATACCGCAATGCTGACAGCCATCCCGGACGCCTGGTATGGCAGGCGCTGGAAGAGCCCGACGCCGTACATAGACCGCGGGCTGCTGACGGAACGTGGCTTCGACCATGTGATCGCTTGCATTGAAGCGATGAAGAAAGTCCTCGGCAGTGAAACCGGACTCGCGCTGGATTGCGGGCCCGGCTGGAAACCGAAGGACGCCATCCGGTTTGCGCGCGCAGTAGAACCGCTGCACATTACATGGCTCGAAGACCTGATTACCGGCGACTACACGCCCTACCCGAACGCCCAAGTCTTCAAGCAAGTCACCGACAGCACCTCAACCCCGATTCACACCGGAGAAGAAATCTATTTGCGGGAGAATTTCAAGGACCTCATCGAAACTCAAGCCGTGGATGTGCTCGGGCCCGATCCGGAAGATGTGGGCGGAATGGCCGAGTTGAAGTGGATTGCGGAATACGCGAATCTCCACGGCATCCTGGTTGCTCCGCATGGAATCTTCGACGGACTATTCGGGGTCGCGGCGCAAGTCCACATGGGAGCGACCCTGCCTCAGAACTATATCGCTTTCGAGTATGCGTTGGGCCAGCCGGAATGGTGGTATGACATTGTGGAGGGCCTGCCGGACCCGATCGTCAAAAATGGCTTCATCGATGTTTGGGACAGGCCGGGACTCGGTGTCACATTCAACGTTAAGGCAGCCAGAACACACCTGTCAGATGAGGACCGAGATTTCTTCGACTGACGGACCGGGGTCTCGCCTGAATCGTAGACGAAGCCCTGCGTCAACTTTGTCCGCAGATCCAGCGCCAGGAATCTACATATCCGGTTCAGCACAACACCAGGAAAACTGCCGGCCGACTACATAAGGGGGCTTGACCGAAGCTCGGGATGCCTGTTCCCTGCATAGATTCTTACGACGGTCTCCAGGATGGCTGTCCGCCAATACCTGCGCCTCCCACCCTACCGACAACTTTGAAGAGATGCTGCCCCTGACGCTTTGCAACGTCGTGCCAGCGCGCTGTCAGTGCTGTGACGGGGCCTTCGAAGCGTACGGGCGAAGTTTCCCGACAGCGGCGTCCGCCGGGCGCGAAACGCATGGGGCCTCCCCCCGGAAAAACCGAGGGGACCGCTTCAAGTTCGTTCTTCCGATCGACCGGGTAAAAACGTTGATAAAGAGAGGTGAAATCGGTCCAGGAGACAAGCTGCGCGTCAGACCGTACTGGAAGGCCCGACCTGGCATTTGAGTCGGGAGCCAGGGGTTCTCAACACGGAAGTCTTGGACCACATTCTGATGCAGCTCTTGGAACGGAGTTTGCAGTTTGGACGGTACGCGTGTTAGCGCTCAGACGCGCGCCACTCGCAAAGGCTAAAGATTTAGAAACCGGTTGGTGACCGCTCTTAAGGGCTGTCAGGGTAGAGTTCGATCTGTGCCTGGCCGAGTTCCAAAAGGTTTTGAAATAACTCCGATTCTTTGGAGGGGCAATGGCGGTCAACGAAACTACGCTGCATCGCGAGAAGCTTGAATTACCCGGCCGATCTCAGGATCAACCATTCGGGCCAACTTCAGTCTTGGAACGCTACTGGATTCACGTGCCCGCTAGATTGCGGCGGTACTCAATCACCCTTTCAGCGGCATGGGCAGATGGGATGTATCTGACTGCCTGGCGTCTTGGCAGGTTGCTGCCCGTCGTTGTGTTTCTGCTCGGGCTAGTGGAAGGCGCCACCCATTTGAGCTTCTTGACTCTCGGTGACGGCTCCATGAGCGCCTCTCAACCGGCGGTGGCTTTCGCTCAGAACCTTGTCCTGGTTCTCTTCGCGGCGGCGATCGGATCTCTCAGCGCCAATCTGGGCATGACGTTATTACTCGGCTATGCGATCGGCGACTACCTGCTGGCCGGGCCTCAACTAACGATTTCAAGCAACGCGCCATTGGCGGGTTTCCTTTATCTTCATGTGCCGCAGTTAGTTTCGTATGTGCTCTTTTTTATGCTCGCCGTTCTGCCAACGCTGACCTCCTGGCATTTGCTGGAAGATCTCAGACGCCGGTTACCTGGCAAGTACTCCCGGAGCCTGGCCATCGGGATCGCTGGCACGGCCGTGGTTCAGGGCGTGATCGTGTATGCCTGGACTCTCGCTGCGCCCATGGTGTTTCGCATCTTCTGGACCTGGCTGCCCGGCAATGGCGGCTCGCCCGTCACGGTGATCTACTATCAGCAGATAACCGTTCCCTGGGTTCCGGCGATCGCCGTTGCGGCGATCGTGGCACGGGGCTGGCTGGAGTGGCGAGCTTTTCACGATGCAAAGATAGTCAGGCGCTCCCAGCAAATCCAAGCGCTCCTGATCCGTTCGGATGGGCGCCCCGCGTTCACACGTCGGCTGTCACCCTGGTTACGCGCTGCCGCGTTGGCCGTCTTGTTCACCGTTCTCACTTCCGGGTTCTTTGCCTCTCCGTTCGTGGGCGCGGTTATGCTCTTTGCATTCGCCGTCATTCTGGTAGGACAGGCGAGTATACTGCCTCGACTTCTCGCCTGGAGAGCGTGCATGGCCGCCATGGGCCGGATTCCCGTTGTCATACGCTTGGGCGTCGCCATGGTGGCTACGTATTTTTTGGCGAGATTGGTCTTCGCCCTTTCAGGAAACAGTTCGGGCCTCAATACTCAAGCGGGCCAGTTCGGAGCACAACTGGTCGCCATCGTCCTCGGTCTCATCACAGCAGTCGCTCTCGGGGCCATAAAACCCGTCCCGGAGAAAATCGGCTCTGCGGCAGGCAATCCGCCCGCCACCCGTGTCCGCTCGACCATAGCTTGGCAGCGGGTTGGCCAAATCGCCCTCGTCCTTGCGTTGCTGGTCATGACGCCCGTCTATCTGCATGCGTCTTGCCAGGACCCTACCTGCTGCTTTGGCAGTCCGACCGCGGCCGGTTTGGGCACTTCGGGATTAGGGTCCGGTCTGTACATGTGCGGTTTGATCACCATCGTACCACCTCCAGACCCTCCTTCAATGTGGGACATGTTTTACGCATGGTTCGTGGATTGGTTTCTCACGGGTACCACTGACATATGGCACAATCCCGTCTATCATTTCGATCCCGAAACCCAAAACGCTGTGGCGGGCGTGCGTGGATAGAAGCCAGATGAAAGTAGCTGCCTTTCTTCCACCAGGTCGATTTCCAACAGTCGTTCCTGACCCGGGCCACTGGTGGAGCACAGTCGCCTCCGCCCGTCGGCATTCGCTCATTCAATTCAGCGCCAATGCTGCCTGGTGGCAATTCATCTGCAGCTCCGCGATCAAGCAGGAGCTTCTGAAAGGGTCGTCTCCCGTTCGGCGCGGCCTGCACCGGCTCGAGTGGTGGCGCGCGGGGGTGCATCTGGAGGCGAACGCCGAGGCAGCGGCAGATGCCTTAGAGCGATTCTGCCTGGCGGAGACTTACCAATGCGCGTCCCGTTATATCAACACCGCGGGACTGCTGGCGGAACACTTGGCGGCGCTCAATCGCGCACAATCCGCACTGCTATTCTCCGTCAGCGGAGTCAAGGTAAAAGGGCTTAATTACGCGAGCAGCGCGGCTCTTGTTGACTATGCCTCGCAAAGCACACTTCTTTCGCGTCTGATCGCCCGGGCTTTGGATGGCTGTCCGTCGGATATCGGGTTGCTGGCGGTGAAAGTAACTTGTCCGGAAGACTTGCTTTGCTCCATGATCGCCGTGCAATGCCTGCGCCAGCGTGAGCCGCAAATGTACGCTTGCCTTGCCGACCATGGCTACGAGAATTTCTCCCTCCACCCGCATATGGCTCCGCTGAAGACCACCGGAGCCCTGGTAAGAATCTTTGACGGCATCATTCCAGGCAAGGACGACCGGGACCGGATCTTGCCGGAGCTTACAGAAGCGGTGGCGCTGCGGCGCGCCCCGAAGGGTTTTCTCAACGCCGGCAACTTCACCGCAACACCCACGGCGCCCATGCCATTTAGAGCGCCGCCTCCTCTGCAGACCTTTTCACCTCAACCGATTTTCTGGACCCGTCTCAGCGAGCGGCGCTGCTACTGGAGCCGCTGTACCTTCTGCGTGCAAAACAGCAAGTACGATGACCCTCGGCCCCCTGCTCTCACGGAGGTTCCGAACGCTTTAGATCGAGTTGAAACTCTGAGCGAAGCGGGCTACCGGAACTTCATCTTCGCTGACGAAGCCCTTTCCCCGGCCTTTCTTAGTAATACTAGGTTAAGTAATTAAGAGGTATCATCAAATCTTGTTTCACACCACGGGCATCGGCCCGAGAGCCTAACCAAGATGACTTGGAGTCTCTTCCTCACTGCTGGCAAAGTCACACCAGAAGTTTTTTTTAAGGCGTGCTTGCTCGGAACGAAGAAAGGCGTAAGCCAGGGTGACCAGGAAAACGTGATGATG
>JASHON010000044.1 GCA_030041095.1 Terriglobia bacterium | reverse complement strand
GGGCGAAGCTCCCGAAGGATACGCCCATCCACGTTCGCGTGCTCTTGGAGCGCTGCTTGCAAAAAGACCCCAAGCAGCGCTTGCGCGATATTGGTGACGCCCGGATCTCACTGGATGAAGTTCTCTCCGGGGTCGCGAAAGATCTCGTGGTATCGGCTGGCGCGGCAGCGCCGGTTTGGCGGCGAGTTCTGCCGTGGGCTGTTGGCGCGGTAATAGGAGCGGTGCTGGCCGGGCTGATCGTTTGGAGGATCCTTGTGCCAGCGCCAGAATCACCGATGCACTTCAGCGCGGTCACCAATTTTGCCGGCGTGCAGGCGCAGCCGGCAATTTCGCCCGATGGCCGCTCGGTGGCGTTTGTTTCCAATCGCGACGGCCATTTCAACCTTTATGTCGGTTTGGTGCACGGCGGTAACTTGGTCGAAATCACCGACGATCCCAATCTCAAGTCAGCCCCAAGCTGGTCGCCCGATGGCACGACGCTGGCTTATGCGCGGCTCAACCATTGGGGTACTTGGGACATTTGGGAAGTTCCGGCGCTCGGCGGAACGCCCCGGCGCGTGATTTTGAACGCCGCCGATCCCGCCTGGGCTCCTGACGGCCATTCGCTGGCTTACGTGAACATGGCCGACGGGGCAATTTGGATCTCCGGTATCTCGGGCGAGAATGCGCGTCTTGCTGTGCCGCCGGGGCCCTTCTGGAATTGGGATACGCAGCCGCGCTTTTCTCCGAATGGACGGGAGATTGCCTTTGCTGCCAGGAGCAACGGCGGCGGGCCTTACGGCGAGCTGGCGGTGGCCGATCTTGCTTCAGGAAAAACACGCCTGCTGACTCACGGCAACGCCCTGGCGCTTTCCCCCGCCTGGTCGCCGGACGGCAAGTTCATTTACTTCGCTTCGAGCCGCGGCGGAACGATCAACATCTGGAAAATCGGCGCAACGGGCGGCAAGCCCGTGCAGATTACCGCCGGCGAGGGCGACGACGCCGATTTGGATGTGTCAAAAGACGGAAAAGAAATCGTTTTCGGGACCCTGCGCCAGAAAATCGGCATCGCCCAACTGGACCTTCAAGCAAAGCCCGGGCAGCCGAGCGTGACAATGCTCACCAACGATCCCTCCCGGAATCAGCTCGACCCGGCCTATTCTCCTGACGGAAAGCATCTGGCCTATTTCACCAATCTCAAAGGGGCTGAGAGAGAGGCGATCTGGGTTTCCGACGCTGACGGCTCGAATGCCGCGCCCTTGGTTCAAGATCAGCGGATCAACATTTTCCCCGCGTGGACCCCGGACGGCAAGGATATCACCTACGTCTCGGACTACGTGTCCGGGAGTGCAGGCCTCCAAGCCGACGAGTTCGAGCTTCGCATCGTCCCGGTGTCAGGTGGCGCGCCGCGGACTCTGCTCACCCTGTCTAATTGGGCCGGACCAGATGTCGGACATGATGGGCGACGGCTGTATCTTGGCACGAGGGGTCGGGTTGAAACGTTCGATCCGCGTGATGGCAGAAAACAAACACTTGGCACGCTCCCTGCGGCCGCGCTATGGTTTTCCCTGCGCTGGTCTCCGGATGAGCGCTCGGTTGCCTACGCCGTGCGTGCAAATAGAGCAGACGACCCAAACGCCGGCTTGTGGGTGAGCGACTTCAAAAATCCTCCACGCCAAATCTTTCACGGCTGGGTCATCTATCTTGCTCGCGGACCCGGAAACGAAATCTACCTTCTTCAGGGCAAGCCCGATTTGAACGGCGTACTATGGAAGGTGAATTGGAAAGGCCAGGATCTTGAGCGCACCTCCTGGACCGTTCCGATTCTCTATAACGATAACTACTACCACACGCTCGCCATCAACGATTTTGCCGGCTCGCCCGACGGTCGTTATCTGGCTTTCCAGACGGAGCAGGTTCTGCAGGAGAACCTCGGCATGATCCAAAACGTGCGGTAGGCACGCGTCACTCAAAACGGAGAATTCCGGCAGGTAGTGAAGTGGAACCAAAGAGATTAGGTGGTACGCCCGGGGTGATTCGAACACCCGACCCCTTGCTTCGTAGTTCGGAAAATGACCCCGGCAAGAAGTAGCGTGACTCGCATCTTGTCCAGTATTTATACGGGTGCGATGCCTGTCTCAAAGTTCGGCTGCAACTCAGGCCAACTGCCGAAATAAGGGGCTTATTGGAGCAGCTACGTCACAAAGCACGTCACAAAAATGCTCACACAGATTTCTCACAGCCGCGACCCTTGGCGCTGTGGGTTTCCCTCCCCTCTCCTTCTGATCATCGATCCTGGGCCATTCTCAGCGTGCCAGCGGGGCGTTTAGAAGGAAATGGGGTTCCCCTCTTTGTGGGACGTGGAACGGCTCGCCCGGCTACGGTGACCTCAACTTGTAGGCAGACGCTCATTTTTGCGCCGTTTTTGCGTCGTCCCTCATTCTTCTTCCCGTTCCAGAATGCGCCGGATGTCCCTCTTCCCGTGGAGTACGCGGATGACGCGCAGCGCGCTCTCCTCAGCCAGATAGTAAATGCGGATATCCTCAAATTCTTCCACCGGCCATGATCGCAGACCGGCTAGAGATTCATTGGAGAGTTGCTTGGGAGCACCCGCGTTGGGCGTGCGTAGGATCTTGTCGATGGTTTTCTCGACGGCTTCCAGCCAGCGGTTCGCCACTTCCGGTTTGTCCTGATCGACCAAGTAATAGCGGAACTGGCGTAAAATATCGTCTCTCGCAGCGGGCCGGATAACGTGCTTCACGGTTTTTTCCGCGCCTTGTGCTTCCTGGCGAGCGCGGCGGCATCCGCTTTCAGTTCCCTCCAGAATTCACCCGAAAGCGGAATATCATCGCCGGATGTAAGCCCTTCAATGAGCTGAGCCTCTAGCCTGGCATCCTCCTCTTTGGCTTGAGCCTCGCGGACCAAGGTACGAAAATACTCGCTCACATTGCCGTAGCCCTTGGCGGCGATCTGCTTTTCGATGAACGTCTTGAGCGATTCCGGCAGCGAGATCGTGACGGTGGTCATGCTGGCCTCCAACACCCCAGGATGCCACGGTTAGTATCTGTTCTCAATAGATAACAGAAAGGGTGATTTGATTCTGCATTTCACGTGCTACAAAGCGTAGCAACTGATGCGTCAGCATCACTACCTGGGGGCGTTGCCGAAGATCAGCGAGACGCTCTGGTAGGCGGCGACTTGGCGCGAGGAGTGGGTGGCGTTGCTGAGCTTCTCAGTCTCGGCGCTGAAACGAAATCGAGATGGCCATCCCGCTGCTGGAGGCCATCG
>JASHON010000043.1 GCA_030041095.1 Terriglobia bacterium | reverse complement strand
CGATGGCCTCCAGCAGCGGGATGGCCATCTCGATTTCGTTTCAGCGCCGAGACTGAGAAGCTCAGCAACGCCACCCACTCCTCGCGCCAAGTCGCCGCCTACCAGAGCGTCTCGCTGATCTTCGGCAACGCCCCCAGGTAGTGATGCTGACGCATCAGTTGCTACGCTTTGTAGCACGTGAAATGCAGAATCAAATCGCCCCTTCTCGTCACTAACGGAGAGGGGTCAAAGGCGTGAGTCGGATTCCGCATGCCTGACCCCCGCAGGTGTGGCGAGTGTATTCCGAGGGGTTTGCCAGATCAAGCGACTGCGTTTGTGTCACTATGCCAGGAGTCCTGCAGCCGTGGTTTGGATTTGTGATGTGCCAGGTGTGGTCAAATTTAATGCGTCGCCCTGCAACTTCGACACGAGCTCAAGCGCTCTAATCAAGCTCAAGCAAGCAGGCGTCGCTGAAGCGGTTCTAGCCGCGATGGTCCAAGCCACAAGCGCAGGCGGCACGAGTGGGGTGCCTGCCGGACCCTGCGTGGTGCTCAAGAGAATGGGGCCTGCCGACGAGATTACCAGCCATCTGTACAGCTTCGGCGTTCGAGGTAAACAGTTTCAGTACGTCGAAGGGCAATTTCCCAAGGGGATAAAGTTCCACGGGCGCCTAACCGACCACGACGTATCGAAATCTGCTCTTCCCTTCAGAAACCTGAGTCGCTCCGGATCGTGACCTTGACTTCCGGCCAGGCTTCCCGAATCTGCTTCAAAATTCGCTTCAACTCCTCCACGCAGTCCGGCCTTCTCATGCAGGCCGCAAACGAGTTCTGGATTGTAAGTGAATTCCCTGAAGGTTCGGGGAGAGATGAAGTCCCAAGCCACAAAAACGGGAATCAGGAAGAAGAAGACGAGCAGGATGATTCCAATGAACCAGAGGGCTGGCTAGGTACGGTGGCGGCGACACCACGCTGCGCTGGTCTGAGCGGTCTCGTGCTCCACGGCGTTCCGCAACTCAGGGCCTTGTCCCGGCGCCGATCCCCAGAGAACATCTTCGGCTCGGAACACGGCACTGTGTCTCCTGAGTGAGGTCTACCATACTCGGTGGGTGTCTGATCGGATCAGCGATGCAAGGTGATAAGGGACTCCATGTCGCATAGAAGCATGGCGATCCGTTTGGGCCGTTCTAGATTAACTCCGGCTCAGCCCATTGGCTTCGGTAACCGCAGCACCCATCGAGATGGGTCAGCATCAGCGTTGGAATACCCCAGTTTCCTCGATGGTCACGCCTTCCACATCGAGGAGGCCGTCGCGCTTGCTTTCTATTCCGCGAACTAAAACCCAAAATGACAGGCTACGGTTTGAGATGTCAATGCCCCGGTTTTTGATCTCGCGCACATGTATCGAACGTGTTGCCGCAATTGAGGCAGCCGCCGTACCAAGACTATGTGCCCCCGCGATCACCATTAGCATGCGCCCAGGATGTTGCGGGTGCGGTCCCCGCATGATGATTCCATAGTCCTCGACGTGAATCTCGCCGGTATCCCGCTCTGCCTTCTTTCCTACCATCTCGGTAGCTCGGTCTCCATCCAATCGATAGAGCGATACGGGATAGTTCCCTTTCCGTTCACGGCCTGGAGCTACGTCGAATTTCCACACCCTCTTTTGACGCGATTGGATCATGTCCATCACTTCAGGCGCGATCAGATTTACTTTTGGCGATCCGATTACGTATAAATTTTGGTCGCGACTGGCAAGATCAGGAGAGCAGTACTGACCCGAAATGAGTTCGACGCCAGATGTCTCTCCGAAAATCGAACCAAAGGCCTGAAGCAATCCCAGAATGCCGAGGTTATCGCCAAATGTCCGGCGATCCCTAGGCTGTCCCGGAGTGCGACTTGGCTCGCTCGGATAGCGTGGGCTGGCAACAATAAATGCGGGCGCTGGCTTCTCCGCTTCAAGCATGTCACGAAGCAAAGCGATCTGCGAGTTCATACGTCGCTCTAGCGCATGTCGCAGCTCCTCACTGAAAGCCTTGACCCCGTCCTTGTCCTCTGAACGTAAAATTAGTTCCCGGCCCCGAAGATCAGTGGGAATGTCCACACCGCGCCTGGCAATCAGGAGAACGGGTTTCTTGCTACCAACGGCAAAACCTAGTTCGTAAAAAACATTGGTATTTGGCTCGCTGATTTCCGCAATAATGATCTCCGCCCTCTCGATGCAGAGGTGTATTTTTTCCAGAAGATCGAATCCTGCTCCGGGGATATCGTCCGCCCTCAAGCAGGCGAGTCTTGTGGAATCGTGAACCGCCGACTTAACTTGCTCAAAGAGGTGCCACTGTGAACCAAATGGCATCAAGACAAAAATGAACGGTTTCCCCGACGTACTCTCTTGAACGAGCTTTGCCACGGTGGAAGACATTTGTGAGGGCGCTCACTGGATTATATCCCGGCGCGAGGGATTTGGAAGCACTGTTGATGATCGGGACAAGCAGGGGAATATTGACGGAAAACGGCCAACCGGAATCCTGTTGCAAGCGGTTTGGAGACCCGTGAAAACCAAGCGCCTCAGCCCCGGAGGGCTGAGGCTCGATGGGTGGCCCCGATCAGCAGGGAATGTCCTGGCTTGGGATGGCGGGTTGTTCGGCGGGAAGCTCGGTGGGATCGACGTCCGGGACAGGTTCTTCCTGCCGGGCGTCTACAAAGGGCGCTCAAGTTTCAGGATGGATCGCAAGGCGATTTCGCACATGTGCTGCTTGACAGTGAACTTCCTGAGGTTGCCGTATTCTTTCTCGTACACCCGCGTGCGCAGCTCGCCCACCAATTGGACGTGCATGCCCTTCTTCAACGTAGCCGCGAACTCCGCCAGTCGATTCCAGGCCACCCGATGCCAGTAAGTCCGGGACTCATACTTGCCCTCAGCGTTCTTCCACGAGCGCTTCGTGGCGAGCGAGAGGACCGTGCATTTGGCCCCACTTTTACTTTCCCGCTGCTCGGTGTCAGACCCTAAATACCCAATCAAAACTGTGCCGTTGAAATACATTTTCAGTTCCTTTCTGCCCCAAGTCTACGGGACGCCCGAGACCGAGTGGACCAAAGTAAGTGTCAAGCCGGACGCATATAGCGGGGGCCCCGTGGTGCTGAGGCATTTGTCGAGACTCAGGTGCTGTGATTGTGGTATCCAGAGAAGGTCTGGGGAATAGTGATGGCCATGAGATTTCATAAAATCTGGGTACAACAATGCCAGGCAACACGGAGGATCAAGCAGCATTTTGGCGTGGAGAGCGCGCTGGACTATCTTCGGGGAGAGAAGCTGGTGAACTTTGCCGAGGCAGCGAAACAACACCCGGAATTCGCGCGGGAGCTACCGCGTTTTCAAGCCGCGGTCTGGAATGTTTTCAACCCGTACGAACTCGCCGGTTACCTCACCACGTTGCCTCGTTCGAGAAGGAGCCGGCGGCGACAACTTCTTTACGTCAATACTTCTTCGCGTTCCCGCTGATTGGCCTAAATCAAGTCAGGCAGCTCCCCACGAGGGATCAACAGACGGATGGAGCGTGCCTGGTGGGGCGTTCGTTCGATCAGCCCCCGGGCTTCGAGCGCCAAGATCATTTGATGGACGGAGGGTGGAGAGACGCGAAAGTATAGTTGGAGGTCAGTCTCGGCGGGTGCTCGCCCGTGGATTTTAGTGTAGTAGTGAATGAAGGCCAGGTACTGGCCTTGCTTCTGGGTATAGGCTTTCTTCATCACCGCGTCTCGGACCTCTCCTCACACTGCCTGGTCATTTTTGATCTCTTCTGCTGCTGCGACGTACAGAGAGGGAGTCTCCCGGTCGTCTTTCGTGAATCAACATCGCTCCCCTCGCTTGTGCTAGCAAGTTCGCACGGCGCCGTGAAAATTTCAAGATAAAAGTTCCATTGGCGGACGACATGTTCGCCCAGATTGCGGGCAAGGGCTTGAGACAATCGGCCGTCCCATGGGTCGACGCGAGTGGATCGCTGTTATGAGGCAGGGGTGGAATCGAGGGGCTCAAACATCGGGGCGGACGGATGACGCTTCTGCTCGTAGGCGGAAATCTCGCTCTCAAAACGCAGCGAGAGCCCTATGTCATCCCATCCCTTAAGAAGGCACTCGCGCCGGAACGGATCGATCTGAAAATCGAAACGCGTTCCCGCATTGTCGGAGATGATCTGAGCT
>JASHON010000042.1 GCA_030041095.1 Terriglobia bacterium | reverse complement strand
CTTTCTGCGTTGTCCTCGGCGTGATCAAGCGCCTGGATATCTCGCCGTGCAGACCCACGGTAAATTTGTTCTGACAGGGCGATGAAGAAACACTTCGGGTCATGTCATGCTGAGCCTAGCGAAGCATCTCGGCATTTGGAAAATCAAGCAAAGGCAGGGATCCTTCGTCGCCCTGGCTCCTCAGGATGATAGCACCGCCCGTTTTCAACAAGCGCCCAGCATGCTTTTGGCAACTTGAAGCTCAGAACAAAATCACCCTGGCGCCAGACCGCCTCTGTCTTGCGGATTCAGCCACCCCAACATAAACTATCCGCTCACCTCTCGGTGGCTTCCAGAATCAGGTTCATGAGAGAGGTTGAGGAGTAGCGCTTGAAAGCAGTTGTCCTGGTTAAGCCCGGAGAGCTTCGAGTAGCAGACGTGGATTCGCCCCCGCCACCTGCTCCGGATGAAGCACTGGTACGCGTTCGAAGAGTGGGGGTGTGCGGCACGGACTTGCACGCCTTCCACGGCCGTCAGCCGTTTTTCAGTTATCCGCGCATCTTGGGCCACGAGTTGGCGGTGGAAGTTCTCGAAGTGCGCGCTGAAGATTCCGGACTGAAGCCGGGCGACCGTTGCGCGGTTGAGCCTTATCTCAGTTGCGGCTTGTGTGGTGCGTGCCGTCGCGGCAAGACGAATTGCTGTTCCGGATTAAAGGTTCTGGGCGTGCATACAGACGGCGGCATGAGGGAGATGCTCACACTGCCACGCTCGAAGCTACACCAATCTGGCTCGCTTTCTTTCGACCAGCTTGCGATCGTGGAAATGCTCAGCGTCGGGCTGCACGCGGTCGGGAGAGCGGCCCTCACGCCGGAGGATACGGTGCTCGTGGTCGGCGCCGGCCCCATCGGCCTGGCCGTCATTGAGTTCGTGCGCCTTGCAGGGCTCAGGGCGAGTGTCATGGATATTGATGAGCGGCGGCTTGCCTGGTGCCGTGATGCACTCAAGATTCCGCATTGCCTCAACGCGGCCAAAGACCCAGTTCCTGAACTCCTGGAATGGGGCAGCGGCGATTTGCCCACGGTCGTTTTTGACTGCACCGGAAATCGCGACGCGATGATGAAGTCCTTTCATTATGTCGCGCACGGAGGCAAGGTAATTCTTGTGGGTTTATTTCAGGGAGACCTGACTTTCAACGACCCTTATTTCCATTCCCACGAAGTCACCCTATACGCGAGCCGGAACGCAACCAGCGCGGACCTTCGCCGGACCATCCGATTGATGGAAAGCGGCCTCATCGATGCGGGGCGGTGGATCACCCACCGCGTGGCTTACCCGGAAACACCCGAGCGCCTGCCCCGCTGGGCCAACGGAGACGAAGCCTACCGCAAGGGGCTTGTCGAGTGGTAAAACCAGGAGAATGGATTGACCCAACCGTCCGGGAGAGTAGTACGCAAGTGCTTAATATAGGCGATCAGGACAAAGAAAAACCATGAGCGAAGACCAGGCAATTTCTATCGAGCCGGCTAACAGGGGCGCGAGACATGCGGCACGGATGGTTTGGGGCATTGCGGCTGTAACGTTCGTCGTTCACGCCCTGGTAGCAGGACGTTATGACATTTTCAGAAACGAGCTTTACTTCATCGTCTGCGGCCGCCATCCAGCCTTTGGCTACGTAGACCAACCGCCCTTGGTGCCGCTGCTGGCAGCCGCAACCCAGTTCTTCGGAATCAGCGTATGGCTTCTTCGACTGCCGGCGGCAGTCGCCGCTGCGGCATTAGTTCCGCTGTCAGCCGCGCTTGTCAGACTTCTCAAGGGCAGCAGCGTCGCAGTGGTCATGGCGGCCATTGCCGCTGCCATCGCACCGGGCTTGGTGGGGCTCACGACGACGCTGACCACTTCAACCTTCGAGCCTCTCGCTTGGACTGCCTGCGCTTATTTTGTGGTGCGCGCCGTCATTCGCGACGACCATCGAGCCTGGATCTGGGCCGGGCTCGTTGCAGGCATCTCGATGGAAGCCAAGTATGGGATCGCAATGTGGGTGATTGCGCTCTTCGTCGGCCTTCTTCTCACGCGGGGCCGTCGCGAGCTCATGAGCAAGAACTGTTGGTACGGCGTGGCTGTTGCTGCGGCGATTTCGCTGCCAAGCCTCATCTGGCAAGCGTTCCACGGATGGCCATTTTTCATTGTCATCCTTCACCACCACATGGCGAGAACAAATTTCACGGGTAACCCTTTACTATTCGAAATCGGCCAGATCCTCGCAATGAACTTGCTGCTTGCGCCGCTGTGGATCGCGGGTGTTGTGGCTCCATTTATCGTCAAGGAGTTGAAATCTGTCCGGTTCCTTTCGATTGCATTGATTGCGGCAACGGCGATCAACGTAGGGGCAGGCGGGAAAGATTATTATCTCTTCGCGGTCTATCCGGCGATGTTCGCGGTGGGTGCGGTGGCCCTGGGCCGCGTAAGAGCCTGGGCGGTTGCCTTGTGGATGGCGGCTGCGACCGCGAACTTCGCGCTGGCGGCTCCGATCGTTCTGCCTATTTTGAGTCCGCCGTCGCTGGCGCGCTACTTCGCCCGCACACATCTGAAGCCGCGGCCCGATGAAGCTGCGGGTATCGGCGCCCCGCTGACCCAGGTCTTTTCGGATGAGCTGGGTTGGCGAGCGCTGGAGAAACAAGTTGCCGGCATCTACCGGTCGCTACCGGCCGCTCAGCGCAAGCAGGCAGCGATCCTAGCCACAAACTACGGAGAAGCGGCAGCCATCGATTTTTACGGAAAAGCTGATGGCTTGCCGGCTGCAATCTCCGGCCAAAACCAGTACTATCTCTGGGGACCGCACGGCGCGGACGGCAGCGTCATCATCCATGTTAACGGCAATCCTGGGTTGTGGAAGCGTTTCTGCGGGAGCGTCGAAATGGAGGGCACATTCGGTGTTGCCTTCGCCATGCCCTATGAAAATCACCGTCCGATTTTCGTTTGCCGTGGATTGCGCTTCAATCTGACGAAGGCATGGCCTCACTTCAGACGTTATTGGTAAGGTTGCAGAGATCGCAGCCTCGAGTCTCTATGCCATCAGGACTGTATGGAAGGAACCGGTTGCACTTACGTTTGTCCCACCTCGCGCTCTCTGAAGCGATAACCTACATAGGCCTCGGTGAGCAGGTACTGCGGAGACGACGGGTCGTCTTCCAATTTTTTCCTCAACTCGTGAATGAAAGTTCGCAGGTATTCCCGTTCTTGACTGTATTCAGCGCCCCAAACGGCGTGCAAGAGTCTTACGTGAGTGACCGGGAGCCCCGCATGAGACATCAAGTAGTGGAGTAAATCAAATTCCTTCGGAGTCAAGCGCACGATCTCACCGGACTTGCGGACAGTCCGGCGTTGAGGGTCGAGTTCGATATCTCCGATCAGGATTGTTTCCGGCGCATCGGTTGTGCTGGTCGTAGCTCGTCGAATTGCGGCTCGAATCCGGGCCATCAGTTCCGGCACAGAGAATGGCTTCGTTACATAATCGTCCGCTCCTGCGTCGAGTGCTTTGACCTTGTCTTCCTCACTCTCCCGGACGGTGAGCATGAGGATTTGAAGCCGGGGATTCGCCCGGCGAAGCTCACGGCAGGTCTCGAAGCCACCCATGCCGGGCATGTTAATGTCCAGGAGGACCACGTCGAACTTATGGTTCTCTGTTTCCCTCAAGGCCACTTCGCCGTTCGGACTGTCAGTGATTTCGAAGCCCAGACTGTGCAGCGAACTGTGAAGCGCGCGCCGAAGCCTGGCATCGTCATCCACAATCAATATCTTCCCTCCCGATGTCGTTGCATTCATTTTCTGAACGCCCCGGGCAAGCCAAGCGAGAAAGTTGCTCCACAGTCCTGATCTCCCTCAACCCAGACGCGCCCGGAGTGCGCCTCAACAATTCTTCTGACGATTGAGAGTCCTAGGCCCGTGCCGGGTGGGCCCTGTTCCGTTCCCGGGGCACGATGGAACCGCTCGAAGATTTTTTCGCGATCAGCAGGCGCAATACCAGGTCCTTGGTTCTCAACGCTCACGATGACCTCGGCATCCTTCAGCTTGACCTCTACATTGATGGGCGACTCCGGGACGGAATACTTGATCGCATTCTCGAAAAGCTGCGCCAGCACCGTAATCATGAGTTTGCGATCGGCCATGACCGGAGTCTCACTCTGAGAAACATGAAC
This sequence comes from Terriglobia bacterium, assembly GCA_030041095.1. Lineage (GTDB taxonomy): Bacteria > Acidobacteriota > Terriglobia > UBA7540 > UBA7540 > JASHON01. Next base: position 28,921 of record JASHON010000042.1, on the reverse strand, counting down.
CCGAAATCGGGCATCCGCGGACGTTTCCTTGAGCGTTTCGATTGCGGGTTCAATGAGGCTCGAAAGCAGGAGCAGCTCGCGGTTCGGCTTGAAGTCAACGCCGTCGAGCTTGGCCGCTCGCAGGAGATGGGAGGCCAAGCCATTAAGTTCCCCTGCTTCTTCGTCGATCAGGGTAACAAGCTCAGCCTGGCTACCCGAAAGGCCTCCGGCCGCCAGAAGGCCCGAACTTGCCGTCAGGATCGTCGCCAGAGGTGTCTTGAACTGATGCGCCAATGCATCGAGCACCGCCGTGCGCAATTGTTCGACTTCCCGAGCCGCCTCGGCATGAAACTCCCTTTCGAAAGATCGCCTTCGCTCCAAAGCAATCGCACTCAACGATGCGAGTGCCGTTGCCACAAGAGAGCTCATCTTACCGCCGCACAAACCCAGGCCGCCGGCCGGACGAGCCCCCAGCCGCAGCGCACAAAACCACGACTGCGTGTTCGTGTCGAACTTGTCTGAATTTGAATAATACGCTTCGCGAGTCTGCTCTTCCGCCTGGGCTGGAATCCTTCCACTGACATGGCTCCTGGCTGATACGGCGTCGAACAGTACGGCGCCGGCAAGACTGAAGGTTTCGCAAATCAGCGACGGTATCCACGGGCCGGGTTCCCGAGCGCGATCCAACAGCAGAACTTGCCGGGAGATTTGGTAGAGCCGCTCAGCGTCACGCCGTTCGGCAATGGCCTCGGACGCTTTCACCTGGGCTTGGTGGGAAAGCCGGCTGACCGCCAGAGCGGTGAACTCGAACGCGCCAAGCGCAACCCAATTTCGCGGATCGCTGACGGTGAACGTAAGCAGCGGCGGAATGAAAAAGTAGTTCAGGCAGGCGACGGCAACCACCGAAACAATCGTGGCCTGCCGGAAACCTCCGTAGATCGCGGCAAGGACAACCAGGACGAGGTACATAAAACCCGATGAGGCGAGGTTCAAACCCGCGTGAAACGCCAGCCACGTGCAAACCACCGTTGCCGCGAGCCCCAGGCCGAGCGCTTTCAGCCCCCGAATCGTCCGGCTGACTTCTCGAAGCCAGCCCAGCACACCGTCGAGTGTTGCCTCTGCTCGTCCCAGCCGCGGAGGCGGCCATGTGGACCTTGTTGTCAGCATCTCCCAGGCTCGACCCAATATTTCTTGAATCCGCTATCCGTAGTATAGAACTCCATCGATCAAAATCCTTCAGAGCATCGGCAAAGTCCCATTGGTGTTGATGTAGGGACGCATGTTGAAACCAATGCGCCATCAAGGCCAACCACCGTGATCTCGACAGTGTAAGAATGTCCGCATCAAGACAGCATAAAGATTCGCAAGAAATATTTTTTTGAACTTTATGCGGTCCTTATACCCGTTGCCGCAAGCTGAGTTCAGTCGATCGAAGGAACCGTGGTTCCGGTTTTGGCGAGGGTGGGGAGCGAGTGATGAAGGCCCGGATGAATAAAGCGCTAACCCTGGGAGCGGCACTGAATGATTTTCAAGTTGAGCGTTCCCAATCGTTCGGTTTCGCCTTCGGCGAAGGTCTCACGGTGACGGTCATCTTGACCGACCGGGAAGGTACGCTGGTGGCACTGCGGATGGCCAGCAATCTCGCCAAGGGTTTGAACGGCCGGATCAGGCTTCTCGTGGCCCAGGGCGTTCCCTTTCACTTTCCGCTGGATCGGCCTCCGGTATCGCTCGAATTTCTCGAGCGCCGCCCGCTTCGAGCGCTTTCTGATTCGGGGGTTAGAGCTGAGGACGTATGCATCGAGATCGTTCTCTGCCGTAACCCAAAGGAGTGCCTGCGGCAGGTATTGAGTCCGGCATCGCTGGTTGTCCTGGGAGGACGAAGACGCCGATGGCTCAATGAAGCGCGGAAACTGGAACGCTCGCTCAGTCGCCTTGGCCATCGCGTCGTTTTCGCAGAAATCGACGACCGCGACTGGTGCGCTTGGATTCGTTCCCTTTGGTGTCGAGCGTTGCTTCAGTGCAGGTGGGTGGCATGGGTGCTGTCTCATCCCTGGAGCTGGCGTATTCGCGACGAGGCGCCGGCGCCGCCCCGACCGGATCGAAACAGACGATCACCAGAGTGAGCGGAAGTATTCTCGGCAAGAGTCCTTTTACTTAGGAGATGGTCATGAACCTGGAAATCTGGCTGCCTGCAATGTTCGTTTTAGGAATCGTTTGCATGGGCCTGTGTCTCTTGTTCCTGAAAGCTTGCGAAAAGATATGAGGGCGCACGAATGATTATTCTTACGGCGCTTACAACACTGTTTCTTTTCGGTTACCTGTTCGCCGCCTTAATCCGGCCCGAACGGTTTTGAAAAGAAGCTCTCGGCGGTCAGGGTAACGCAGTGTCTGTTCTTCAGACTCTGCGGCCCTTCGCGAGGATTGGGAAACGAAGCCGCGGGGTCTCGAAATGCGTGGGAGTGCACGCTACGCGAGGAGATGACGACGATGTTTCTTCAAATCTGGTTCCTTCCATTTGCGCTTTTGGCGACCGCCACCTTGATAGCCATACCGCTTAGCGGATACATGGCGTGGATCATGGATGGCAAGTACAAGCCTCTCCCTGTCCTGCGGTGGTTCGAAAAGCGATTGAACTTCGGAGAGCAGAACTGGAAACAGTACACGGTGTCACTGCTGATCTTCAACGCGCTTCTTTTCGTTTACGGTTTCGTCGTCCTCTCGCTTCAGCCTTGGATGCCGCTGAATCCGCGAAAGCTGGGTATGCTTGCGCCAACGACCATCTTTAACACCGTCATCTCATTCATGACGAACACGGACTTGCAACACTATTCAGGGGATGTGAGTTTCTCCAACTTCAGCCAGACTTTCTTCTGCATTACCATGCTCTTCATTTCGGCAGCAGTCGGTTTAAGCGCGCTCACTGCCATCATTCGCGCCTTGCGCAGCGACAAATCCGTGGGCAACTACTTCCTCGATATGTGGCGAGTCCTTGTTTACATGTTCGTGCCGGCCGCCTTCCTCTATGGCTTGCTGTTCTTGCAGCAGGGAAGCCCGATGACTTACAAGAGCGACGTGCAAGTGGCCACGCTGGAACCCGGAGCGATGGGAACGACGCCCACGGGCCAGCCCCAGTTACAAACGATTGTCGTAGGCCCTGTCGCAGCGTTCGAGTCCATGAAGATGCTCGGCACTAATGGAGGCGGATTCTTCGGCATGAACTCAGCGCATCCTTATGAGAATCCGACCGCGTTTTCAAACTTTTTCGATACGTTGGCCATGATGATGTTCCCGTTTGCGCTTGTGCTGATGTACGGGCGGATGCTGAAGAAGACGCGCCACGCTTGGGTCATATTCTCCGTAATGATGGTGCTCATGCTCGGTACCATTGTCTGGTCCGTTCATTTCGATACTCAGAAGCCCAATCCTGGGCTCACTGCGCATCCAGCCAAGACCTACCAGGTTCTGGATGCGAGCGCTGCGGGAGGCAAACGTGCCGTAAACGTTCCTGCGGTCGCCGCGCTGCCGGTGGATCAGCACTTAGGAAATCTCGAAGGGAAAGAATTGCGCTTCGGAACGTCCGCTGGGGCGACCTTCGCGGCAGTCACCGTCGACCAGACCTGCGGCGCCGTCAATGCGGAGCATGACAGTCTCAATCCGATCGCTGCGCTTTCACCCATGGTGGGCATGTGGCTGAACTGCATTTATGGCGGCAAGGGCGTCGGAATGATCAACATGCTGCTGTTCTTGATCATCGGCATCTTCATCGCCGGCCAGATGGTGGGCCGAACACCGGAGTATCTGGGCAAGAAAATCGACGCTCGTGTGGTGAAGTTGGCGATTATCGCCCTGCTCGTGCATCCGTTGATGATCCTGATGCCGACGGGTCTTTTTGCAGGAACAAGCTGGGGCTTGAAAGCGGAATCAAATCCTGGAGCACACGGCTTTTCGCAAATCCTGTATCAGTTCTCCTCCGCCTCCGCCAATAACGGATCGGCGTTTGATGGGCTCGGTGTCGACTACGGACTTAACAATAATCCAAGTCCCGCGCCCACAGCCCGCCAGTTTGATATTGCCGCCGGACTGGTGATGCTCTTCAGCCGCTATCTGCCCATTATCGCGCCTATCGCCATGGCGGCATTTCTAGGGATCAAGAAGACCAGCCCGTTCGGCGCCGGAACGTTGCGCGATGACACGTTCACCTTCGGTTTTCTTCTCATCGGGACGATTGTGATTATCGGCGCGTTGCTTTTCCTTCCGGCTGCGGCGCTCGGTCCCGTTGCAGAGCATTTCGGCCCGATTCCTTTTGGCGGGTGAGAACCGAAGCAACCGGGATCATATCTTTGAAGGAGTAGAAAAATGGAGTCTCCGAGCGAGCTGAAACTCGACAAAATCGGAACCAAGCCCGTACCGGCTGAGGAACAGACGAGGCCGCCGCGCCGGACCAAGCTCAGGACCATGTGGACACCTGGCCTGGGCAAAGAAGCGCTGAAAGACTCTTTTCGTATGTTGGGCCCGGACATTCAGTGGAAGAATCCGGTGATGTTCACGGTCGAAGTCGGCGCCTTTCTCACTTTTCTCTACGTGATTCGCGATGCGTTGACGACCGCGCCGCAGCTCGTGCCCATTTCGTATTTCATAGCGCTCGATGCGTGGCTGTTCCTGACCGTGCTGTTCGCCAATTTTGCAACGGCGCTCGCCGAAGCGCGCGGAAAGGCACAAGCCGAGTCATTACGGCGCACTCGCGCAGAAACGATCGCGTACCGTCTTCGCGAAGGTGGCGGAGAACTCGAAAAGGCGCCGTCCACGGCGCTCCAGGCTGGCGACCGCGTCGTGGTGGAAGCCGGAATGGTCATCCCGAGCGATGGAGAGGTTATTGCGGGCATCGCCGCAGTGGATGAATCCGCGATTACAGGCGAGTCTGCACCGGTGATTCGTGAATCTGGCGGAGACCGGTCGGGCGTGACGGGCGGCACAAGGGTGATTTCCGACCGGATCGAAGTTCGAATCACCACGAAACCCGGCGAATCATTTCTCGACCGGATGATAGCTCTCGTCGAGGGTGCCATCCGCCAACGCACTCCGAACGAGATCGCGCTCACCTTGGTTCTCTCTGCATTTACGCTGATCTTCCTGATCGTGGTTGTCCCCTTGTGGCCGATGGCCTGGAACGCCGAGCAATACATGGCAAGCTACCTGGGTCTTCCCGGAGTACTGAAAAGCCTTGGCACAGACGTTCCAACTCTCATTGCGCTTGTGGTGTGTCTCATTCCGACCACCATTGGCGCACTCCTTGCCGCCATAGGAATCGCGGGCATGGATCGTGCGCTGCAAGCCAACATTATCGCCAAGAGTGGCAAGGCGGTGGAGACGGCGGGCGACATCGACGTGGTCCTGCTCGACAAGACGGGGACCATCACCATGGGGAACCGCCAGGCCACAGGATTCGTGCCCATCGGGGCCTACTCGGAAGCGGAGCTCGCACACCTTGCAGCGCTAGCCTCCGTGGCTGACGAAACACCGGAAGGGAAGAGCATCGTTAACGCCGCTCGCATGGAGGTCGAAGCGCCGCGTGACACGGCGTTTGTGCCGTTTAGCGCGCAAACTCGCATGAGCGGCATCGATCTTCCCGGCGGCCGGGCCATTCGTAAGGGAGCGCCCGACGCCATCATCAAGTTCGCGATGCGCCAGGGCGGCCACATCCCCGAAGGGCTTGAAGCGGCGGTCGACTCCGTCGCCTCGAAAGGCGCCACGCCGCTCGTGGTGGCGGACGGCGCCGATATCGCCGGAGTGATTGTCCTCGAAGATGTCTTGAAACCTGCGATGCCGCAGCGCTTCGAGCGCATTCGCAAGATGGGGCTTCGGACGGTCATGATTACCGGTGACAATCCCCTGACGGCCGCGACGATCGCCAAGAGAGCGGGTGTGGACGATTTCCTGGCCCAGGCCACCCCGGCCGATAAACTCGAATACATCCGCAAACAGCAGGCGGAGGGAAAGATGGTCGCGATGATGGGCGATGGCACCAACGATGCGCCGGCGCTCGCTCAGGCGGACGTCGCTTTAGCCATGAACGCCGGAACGCAGGCGGCAAAAGAGGCCGCCAACATGGTCGATCTCGATAGCGATCCCACCAAGTTGATCGAAGTTGTCGAGATCGGCAAGCAGCTCCTCATGACGCGTGGCGCCTTGACGACGTTTTCTATCGCCAATGACGTTGCTAAGTATTTCGCGATTATTCCCGCGATGTTTGCCGGAACGTTGCCCTGGCTGAACGCAATGAACGTCATGCGCCTGCACTCGCCGGCGTCCGCCATCCTTTCCGCTGTGATTTTTAATGCTCTGATCATTCCGTTCCTGATCCCAGTGGCCTTGAAGGGTGTTCGCTATGAGCCGCTCGGCGCTGACGCGCTGCTGCGCAAGAATCTGTTGGTCTGGGGACTCGGAGGCGTCATCGTTCCGTTTATCGGGATTAAGCTGATTGACGTCGTGATGGTCGGGTTGCACCTGGTGCATTAAAGGCGGGGCGTGCGGCAAGGTCCGCTTCTTGACCGTGCAGTTCTTCGAAGGCGCCAGCGCAAAATGGCGCCGTAGTCATCAGACGAGCGCTGCGCTAACAGGATGCTGAAAAACGCTATCAACGAATGTCATTCTGAGCGGAGCGAAGAATCTGAGTATTTATTTCCAAAAAAACACAGAGATGCTCCGCCTCGCTCAGCATGACAGACTGCCCTTTTTCCGCAGTCTGCTAAAAGCTGGGCCCCCGATCAGGGAGATATGAATATGACACGATACATATCCAAAAGCGTGTTCCTTCTCATCGCGAGCGTGGTTCTCGTTTGCGGCATCTATCCCGGAGCGCTGTGGTTGATGGGGAGAATTTTCTTTCCCTTTCAGGCGAGCGGCAGCCTGTTGCGAGGCCCGAATGGCAAGGTGATTGGCTCTAAGCTGATCTCTCAGCCTTTTACCAAAGACGAATACTTCTGGCCTCGCCCTTCGGCGGCTTCTTACAATGCCGCTGCGTCGTCATCATCAGCTATCGCGGCTTCTAACTATGCCCTGCGCGCCCGCGTGGCTACGATGCTGGGTCCGATTGTGAAATACGCTAACGGCCCCAAAGCCGGCCAACTCGTTGCACCCGACATCGAGGCGTGGTTTCAGAAGGATCACTACCAGGGCCAGCCCCACATCGTCGCCCAATGGGCCGACGGGCATAACGAGTTGGCGCAAGCCTGGGTTACGGCCGACCCCACTCATGCCGCCTACGTGCAAGCTTGGGCAAACGCGCACTCCGTCCTTGTGAAACAATGGATCCAACAGAACCCGGGAACGCCGAACCCCCAACCGACCGATCTTGCCGTGCCCTTTTTTGAAAACTTCTCGAAGGAACATCCTGGCAAGTTTCCTTCTGCAGTCACAGCCACGCTACCCGGCGGCAAGACGCAAACCCAAATCGTCCCCGTAAGCGTAGGGACAGATATTCAATCGACTTTCTTTGATATGTGGCGTAACGATCACCCTCATGTGCCACTTCAGAAAGTACCCGGAGATTATGTAACAACGTCCGCTTCAGGGCTTGGGCCGGACATCACGATGGAGAATGCCGAATACCAGCTCAGCCGCGTTGTCGCGAAATGGGCTTCAGACTTGAAGCGCAATCCCGCAACCGTTCGCACCGAAATTCAGCAGATCCTGGACCAGAACGCCCACGCTCCGCTGGACAGACTCGCCGGAGAAAAACTGATCAACGTGCTTGAAGTGAACCTCGCCCTGCGTGAGAAGTACGGCGCCCCGACGTCATAATCCGCAGGCGCCAGCCTGTATTTCGCGCAAATCGGCTGTGAAGGATTTCGGCTCGCGTTGAATTGGCTCACACTGTTTGGATTGTTCGCGGCGACGGCGATGGTGGCGTGCTACGCCCTTCAGGATCGGAGCAGTTGGTTGACGCTGGCTTTCGCGGCCGCGTGTTTGTTGGGTTCCCTGTACGGTTTTCTTCAGGGAGCTTGGCCCTTCGGGTTAGTGGAGATTGTCTGGTCCGGTATTGCGATACGGCGATGGTGGCAGACTCGCCAATCGAATTCGGGTATCGGCAAATGACTACCTCGAAATCAGGACTGCCGAAGCTACCAGCGCTGGGACCCATTTGGTACACGGGAGCTCTGTAGACGAGGAGCCGACACATGCGCTACCCTATCCGACTTTCATGCCTTCCGTGTCTCGTATTAGCATTAAGCCTCGTTTGCGTCATTCAACTTTCCGCCCAGGACCAAGCCTCCTCAGCAGCTACGACGGCGACGCCATCTGTCCCGCAACCTCTGCCTGCGCCCTCCATGACGGCGCCGCTGCAAACTGCCGTTCCTCACACGTTCAATGCCGGCCCGTTTGGAACAATCGATGTTACGGGCATCCTTAGTGGCATGGGCCTGACTCAGGGAAATTGGGTTGCTGGCGACCAATCGACACATTGGGACCTCAGCAACGGCCAGGTTTTTCTTCAAAAGACTACCGGCTGGTGGCAGTTTTATCTTCAGGCGGGAGCCTACAACGTTCCGGCGCTCGGAACCGCCTTTCTCTCAACAGAGAACACGATCAGTGATCTCTACGGCCCACTTCCGGTGGGCTACCTAAAACTGGTGAAGGGTAATTTCTCCGTGGAGATCGGTGAGTTGCCGACGCTGATTGGAGCCGAGGACACGTTCGACTTCGAAAATATGAATATCGAGCGCGGACTGCTTTGGAACCAGGAGAACGCCATCAACCGGGGCATCCAGATCAATGACAGCAAGGGGAAGTGGAGCGGATCGATTAGCTGGAACGACGGCTTTTATTCCAACCGGTATACGTGGATCACCGGCATTGTCGCCTACACCTTCAATTCCGCCAATACCCTATCATTTGTAGGAGGCGGCAACCTGGGACAGACGAAGTTCACCAACTTTGCTACGCCGGTACAGAACAACAGCAACATCTACAACGTGATTTACACTTACAGTCACGAGAGCTGGATGATTCAGCCTTATTTTCAATACACTCACGTCCCGACGAACTCGACCGTCGGCATGGTGCACGGAGCGGACACGCGAGGCGGCGCGCTGTTGCTGAACTACAGTTTCAAGCACGGCATCTCGCTGGCGAGCCGGGAAGAATATATTTCGAGCACCGGGAACCTCACGGAAAAGGCGGTCAATCTATTGTATGGTCCGGGCAGCAATGCGTGGTCTTTTACCCTGACCCCCACGTATCAGAATCACGGTTTCTTCATCAGGGAAGATTTCTCTGTAGTGTGGGCTACGAATTCGACGCCAGGATTTGCGTTCGGCCTGAATGGTAGGCGCCGTACCCAACCGCGCGGCGTGATCGAAGCAGGCTTTATGTTCTGAAAACACGCCTTGCCCTTCGGTACCGCGCAGAGAGCATGCCCGAAGCCATACGGCCGCTGGCCGGCTCAAGAGCATTTGGCGTCGCCATAATTTGTAATGCCCGGAAATGGACCCAATTGGACCCCATCGGTCGGATGGTACTCTGACGCTCTTGAAAAGCTGGAGAGCGGGGGACGGAGATCGAACCCGCGACGTTCAGCTTGGGAAATCCACCGTAGATTGAAAATAAAAAATTTGGCGTCCATCAGGATGCTGAAAAACGCTTTGAACGAATGTCCTTCTGAGCGCAGCGAAGAATCCCAGCATTTGTTTTCGAAGAGATGCAGAGGTCTCCCGCCTGGCTCAGCAAGGCAGCCAGGCTTTTTCTGCAGCCTGCTGTGGGGTTGACTGCTGACGATCCCAGGCTATTGATTCTACGCGGCTGGATTTCGACCGTCCGTTAATGGAGTTTCATTGGACTTTGGTTGAAGTCGATCCGTTCGTGTCCGCTCAAATTGCGACTGCCAGAGTTCGCCAGCTTCGCGTCGCCACGTCCTAACCACTAGAAAAACACAGCCTGAGAAACCTTGAATCGTTTGCTCAATTCCTCGATCTGGCCTTTGTTGACGCCGCATTTCTTGTGCAGGACCTCAGACATAATACTTTCAGGGCCGAAGATGGAAGCCATATCTTTTTGACGGAGATTATTGGCGTCCATCAGCGCGCGAAGGACTCCCACCCGGGGAAGCATCAGGAATGGAATGGCGCTCTTCCTCGTACGCTTCAATCAGGGTCATCAACACTTCGGCGTACGTCTCTTCATCCTCGTTCGGATGCTCCCTGCTTGCCAGCCTGTCCAGGAACGGACAGGTACTCTTCATACTGGCGCCCCGAAGTGATTGGCGTTGGCGTATTAACGTGCAGCGCGTATTCTTCAAATACTGCGATCATTCGTTTTGCCACTCCTTCATCGTATTCAGCGTGACTCAGAATGCGCCCGACATAAACCACTCTCCACGCGCCAAGTGCCCCAGGTGAGTGACAAATCGTCGTCAATGCGATAAATTCAAGGCATGGAAACCGTGGACGTAAAGCTACCGTCGGAACTCGTGAGGGTCGCCAATCTGGAAGGAAGTGATCTCTCTCAGGAAGCTTCGCGGTTACTCGCCCTCGAACTTTATCGCGAGGACAGGCTCTCGCTGGGACGTGCCGCTGAGCTGTGCCACACCCCTGTGGCGGCTTTCATGGATTTTGCGGCTAGACACGGTGTTCCCCCGTTGCGCTACAGCTTTGAGGACTTAGAAGAGGAACGCCAGACTGCTGGCCGTCTCAAGGCGTGACCGCTGTAGCAGATTCATCACCGCACAATGAGCAAGAAACATATGGGTTCGAGCATCGATAATTTCATGAAAGAAGAGGGCATCTTCGAGGAGGCGCAAGCCCAGGCCATCAAAGAGGTTGTGGCATGGCAGCTCGCACAGGCCATGAAGAAAAGGAAAATATCTAAGGCTCGGATGGCAGCTCTGCTCAAAACTAGCCGGACTCAAGTTGACCGCCTACTGGATCAGAAAAACGACATCACGCTCTCAAGCCGTCAGCGAGCGGCGGCCATGGTTGGTCGGCGCGTAGTGATCGAGCTGGTTTAGAAACGTCCCCCCTCTTACCTCGTTAGAAGTGTCCTCTTTTTCTTTTGGCCTTTGTCCTTGTATTTGTCTTTGTCGTGGGTGTTGCCCTCTGCTTCCCGTAACAGGATGCGGAAAAACTCGGCGCCGCCGCGAATGGTGCGCCGGCATCTTGTCGGCCTCCGTTGAATTGAGGGGAGTTGCCGGCTGGAAGCCGGCGCTACGTCAACTCCCCAAATGTCGCGCAGCGTTTCGTGACCGGGCAGCGAATGCTACAATCGGCGAGCGATGTTTTGCTGGGCTGGACCGGCGACGATCGAGGCCGTCATTATTATTTTCGACAGCTTTACGACATGCGCATGAAAATCGATATCGACCGGATCTCGAAGCTTTTCTTTTACGCTCAAGTGGAGGGACCCGATCGCAGCTTGCTATTGGAGGCGTTCGATGGATAGAAGAAAATTCATGAAGTCTACGGCTACGGCGGGCGCGCTGGCAGGGCTCGCCGCAGGGGGCTTCCCGGCCCTTCTGGGGCAAACTCCGGAGAAGTTTCGCACGGCTCTCATCGGAACCGGATGGTGGGGAATGAACATCTGTCACGTGGCGATGAAATCCGGCCAGTCGAAAATCGTTGCCCTGTGCGACGTTGATGACCAGCAGTTGAATCCAGCCGCTGACAACGTCACGAAACTCTCAGGCGATGAGCCGAAAAAATACAAGGATTTTCGCGAATTGCTCCAGAACGAGAAGCCGGAGATCGTGATTGTGGCAACGCCCGACCATTGGCATCCTCTGATCGCTATTGCAGCGGTTCAGGCGGGCGCGCACGTTTATGTGGAGAAGCCCGTGAGCCATACCGTGCTGGAAGGCAAAGCTATGGTGAGGGCCGCGCGCGAGTCGGACCGCGTGATGCAAGCAGACCTTTGGCGGCGGATGTCGCCCGACCACATCCAGGGAATGGAATTTCTAAAGGCCGGCAAGGCCGGGAAGATCGGGTGCGTGCGGGCATTTGTGGATTATCCGGGCGGGCCAGGGCATCCGACGCCGGATTCCGAACCGCCTCCTGGCCTGGATTGGGATATGTGGTGCGGGCCTGCGCCTTACCGGAATTTCAACCGTGCCATCCATCCGAAAGGCTTCCGCCAATTCCTCGAGTACGCCAACGGCCAACTGGGCGACTGGGGCGTCCATTGGATGGACCAAATACTCTGGTGGACTGAGGAGAAATACCCGCGCAAAGTCTATTCCACAGGCGGGCGCTGGATCCGCCGCGACTCCACCAATGCGCCGGACACGCAGGTGGTGGCGTTCGAATTCGAGACTTTTACCGCGTACTGGGAGCACCGGCTCTATGCGGGCAATCGCGCGGAGAAAGCCTACGTCGGATGCTATTTCTACGGCGATCACGGTACATTCCATATGGGTTGGATCGATGGCTGCACCTTTTATCCGGACACCGACACGAAGCCCAACATCCATTTCGCTCCGCATCTGGATGAACCTGACGACCAGAACATTGCCTCGCTTTGGGCCAACTTCCTCGAAAGCATCCGCACTCACCGGCGCCCAATCCGCGATATTGAAATCGGACACCGCTCGACCAACATGAGCCTTTTGGGCATGCTTTCGCTCAAGCTTGGGCGCAGCATTGAATGGGACGGCGAAAAGGAAGAGATCGTGGGTGACCCGGAGGCGAACCAACTGCTCAGGCGGGATTATCGTGCGCCATGGAAGTATCCGGAGGCGTAAACCGGGCAGAGCTTCACGCTGAAGCAGGCGGGGATCAACTGGACACGGCACTCCGCTGTTCACTGCCCGCGGGCGGATTCGCGCTCAAAGCCATTCGCCCGTATCCTACATCGGCGCACGCATCAGGACCTCTGAAACTTCCACGAAGGCTGCTCTCCAGCAACGTCTAGAGAAGACCGTTAGGCGCGGAAATGCATCCAGCCTGCCAATCGAAGTTTTTTCTTGACGGGCTGTGGAAGGAAGGCGTAAAAAGGTGGAGATGACACGATTGGCGAAGCGAGTCGTGCATCAAAAAAACGGATCCTCGGTAGGCGAGGCGTCCGCGCGGCATATAGGCCACTGCCCAGCCGGCGTCCAAAGATGCTGGCGACAGCGGTAGAACAGGCACTCCCGGATTAAGGGTTTGTCTAACGTGGCTGATCCCGAGTGGCGGGATCTTACGGCGCGCGGTGCTAAAGCTTGGGCGAGTGGGGATATCCGGTTCCGCATAGGCCACGGCCATTGCGGTCGATTCCCAGAGTTAGCCCTTTCTCCGTCTCCCGAGGAGGGGCTATTTTAGTTTCCCTCCTCTGGCGTCTCACCTACCACCAGAAAGGTATATGACAGACAGCAGCGACAAGCCTGCGGGTAGCGACGCGAACTGTATGGGATGTTAGAGCCGGTTGTGACCAGGAAGTTCTGATTTTCATCCTCGCCCGACCACACCGTTTCTTTTCCCACCCTTCGCCCTTCAACCTGACAGACGATACGCGACTCACACGGCAGTAGGTCTCGCCTTGCTCTCTGGCCGAGAACGAAGTCGTAGGGAACGCGAGAGCCCGAGCTGTGTGGAAGATCAACAGCATTTACGATTCGCTGCGAAAGGAGGTGTGCCATGGCGAAGCTGTTCATTCCGGAAGCGACTGCGGGGATTAAGGTCCCGGTCGTTCCAAGGGGCGGAAGGGTAGTGCGATCGAAGTGGGCGCACCATCTGCTGACGTTCCTGATGGTTTCCGGTCCGGGGCTCATCGTGATGGAGGCGGACAACGACGCGGGCGCCGTCTCCACTTACGTCCAGGCGGGTGCACAGTACGGAACGCACCTCCTATGGCTGCTGCTGTTCTTGTTGCCCTGCACCTACTTCATCCAGGAGATGGTCGTTCGGTTGGGCATCGCCACCGGCAAAGGGCACGCCGCCATGATCTACCGGCGGTTCGGCCGCTGGTGGGGCTTGTTTTCCCTGCTGGACCTGCAGTTAGTGAATTTTCTGACTCTAGTAACCGAGTTTGCGGCGGTCGATCTGGCTACGCGGCAGCTCGCCGTTCCACCGCAGCTTGGCGTATTCCTGGCCGCCGCGGGCCTTATGGCGATCGTGCTCACGGGGAGTTACCGCCGATGGGAGCGGGTTGTTGTGGCCTTGTGCCTGCTCGATGCCGCCTGGATCGCGATTGCGCTACTGCTGCGGCCTCCTGTCAGCGAGATTGTACATAACACGCTCATTCCCACAATGCCCGCGGGGGGCTTGACGCCCAATCTGGTGTTTCTGGTGATTGCCATCGTTGGGACGACGATCGCCCCCTGGCAGCTCTTCTTCCAGCAGAGCTGCATTGCTGACAAGCGGCTGCGCTCTTCGGACGTGAAATGGGCTCAGGTGGACACCCTGTTAGGAGCTTGCTTCACCATTGTGGTGGCTGGCTGCATGATGATTGCGGGCAACTACGCACTCGCGCACGGAATCCCGTTCCGCGATCCGGCGCAGATGGCCCACGAGATGGCGCACCTGACGGGACCCTGGATCCGCGCGGGAATTCTGATCCTGATGATTAATGCGGCGATTCTCGGCTCCACTGCCATCTCACTGTCGAGCTCGTGGGCATACGGCGAGGTCAAAGGCTGGCCGCACAGCTTGCAACTGAAAGTGAAGCAAGCACCGGGTTTCTACGGCATTTATGTCTTGTGCGTTGCGGCGACGGCAGCAATTGTCTTGATCCCTCGCGCGCCGTTACAGTTGATCATCCTGAGCGTTCAGGTACTAGCCGGCATCATCCTGCCCCCGGCAATCATTTTTCTTCAGCTTCTTCTGAACGACAAGGAGCTCCTGGGTGAGAAGTATGCGAACAAGCGTTGGAATAACGTGGTGAACTGGATGATGATCATCATCCTGTTTGCCCTCTCTCTGGTCCTGGCGGCACAAGTTGTTGCCCCGAACCTTTTCCCCGGAGGAAGGCAGGGCGGAATTTAACAGGTTGCTGAAAAAGCCTGTCCGTCAGGCCCAGGGAAGCATCTGCGTATTCGTTTGAAAGCAAATGCAGGCTCTCTCGATGACGTGATGGGGCGAGTTTTCCGGCATCCTGTCACAGGAATTGCAGACTCTTGATGGAGGTGATTGAGATGGCGACGATTCGAGCGCTGACGAATGCTGAAGAACTGAAGGAGCGGGAGCAGAACTTCTTTGTGGTGGTTCATCCGCTCGACGACGAACCTGAACAAAAGGTGGATACCGAAAAACTCGGGCCCATGCGCATGACTTTAAGCGTGCGGCTTTCGCTACTGGGTCTGCGAGCTTACCTGGTCGTCATGATGGGGCTGGTGGTGTATCACTTTCTCGGACTCGCCGGATTGTTTGCCGGCCGTGGCCGCTAACGCGGCCGTAACCCCCAGCAAGGAGAATTGAGGTGACCAGGAAGAACTGCTTCGGGCGGCGAGGGAAGATGCACGTCCACCTGGCATTCCAGATGACCACCGGAAGTTCAACGCGCCGCGAAGAGTCGTTAATGAGCGTTCCGAAAAATTCGCTTGGTGTCGGTTGGTCATGTCGCTTCGCGACACCCGCGAAGCTATGAAAATGAGCCGTTCCGATCTCCAATGCACCCTGGTGACGAAATCCTGTCGCATTTTCAAGACAGCGGTTGGCTGCCAGAAGACCGTTGTCATTCGTCCGGTGTTCCTCGCCGCTTGCCGGCTGCCTCTGGCCTGTTGCGTGTTGCCTATGGTGTATGGCTTGTAACCTGCGTTTTTTCAAAAACTTACTGGGATACGAAAGGCATGTTTCCTATAACTCAAGTCGTTTCCAACACTTGCTGGGTTTGTTGGTTGCAACGAAAATGTTCTGTTGATTCTAAAATACTTACTGGGTTTGTTGGTCACAAAACTTGATGCCCAAGGTATTAGGGACGGTCAGCGCTTTGCCAATCTCGCATAGTGCCGGGCGTGAGAGAATCGTGTGCGAGAATCCGGACCAACGCATGCCGCTCCGAAAAAAGCTGAGGAGTTGGTGGGCGAGTGCTTCAGGAGTCGAGGAACTCAAAGCTCTTGATACGAGCGCGGCTGAACCGGCTCGAAAGATCGATGTACCCACGAATGGCGATACACAAATCCTGAACGGGACGTACGCCATTACGATGTCCCCATCGGGGATGGTTGAAACTCCTCGTCTCACAGCCGAGGGTCGTTTAGTTCGCCAGATTACATTTCAAGTAGCCTGGGCGCCCCAAGCTCTGATGGGCGTCTAGCTACTGCCGTTCGTGGATCCGGCTTATAGACCGGCCTGTCTTTCGGGCGTACCTGAAGCCTGCCCAGTGCGGCAAGTTCCACGCGTTCGCGAGCGATTTCCAAATAGTCGCCGACAGTGTCTGAGATTGCTGCCCGGCGTTTGTTGATCACCGCAGCGCAGGCCGTAGTACCCACACCGCCGTAAGGGTCAACGACAAGATCTCCTGGATTCGTCAGCGCCAACACCAGCCGCTCGATGAGCTCTACGGGGAACTGGCACGGGTGTGCCGTTTTTTCGATGTGGTTGTGCTTGACGTTGGGAATAATCCACAGATCTCCAGGATTTTTCCCGAGAGGATTGCATGAATATTGGCCCATCTTCGGACCTTTGAAGTATTTCTTGCCTGGATATTTCTGCGGGATTCGCACGGCGTCCAGGTTGAAGATGTACTGGTCCCCCTTAGAAAACCAAAGGATCGTCTCATACCTTCCTGAGAATCGCCGCGAGCAATGCAATCCGTGCTCAAAATGCCAGACGATTCTGTTCCTCAGCCTGAGCCCCAACCCTTTGCAAATTGGGAAAATCAGAACATCCAGTGGAGTGACCTCGGTCCCCTCGACGTGGTTCCCCACCTGCCAGCACAAACTGCCATCATCAGCGAGGATACGCGTTGCCTCGGTCAAAGTCTGCCGCTGCCCTTCCAGGTAATCATCTAGACTGCTTTTCCGTTCGTACTTTTTGCCCATGTTGTACGGAGGGGAGGTTACGATCAGACGCGCCTCCTTTGAAGGAATCTCGCGGAAGAGTTCCAAGCGATCACCGTGAAAAACAGTAACGAGCGCATCACGCGAATAGCGCGGAGCCATGGTGAACCCCGGCATCGGGAAGGGCAGTCGCTGTGAGGAATGCTTCATATTGTGGAGAAAACGATGTTCTAAACTAGAACATTATATATTCGGACCTGCCCTATAATCAAGCGCGGTCTTTAGCGCGTCACGCGCCTGCCTTGCGATCAGATTATATCACCGGAAAGAGGAATATCGTCGGCCCCCGAATTCGGGAGGCCAGGCAGCGGGTCAGCCCGCGCCTTACTCAATCGGAATTGTCAGCACGCCTGGAGACGTTGGGTGTCCATCTCGACAGGGTGGGGATCTCTAAGGTTGAAAACCAAGAGCGGATCGTCACCGACACAGAGCTGGTGGCGCTCGCGAAGGCGCTAAGAGTTAGCGTGGCCTGGCTGTTGGAGCGAACGTGAAAATTGTTCACGAGTTTTCTCACTTGGGTGGACTCGAAATCATACACACGCGGTTTTCCCGCCTTGAAATGGAGGTTCGAGAGCTCATAGGCAATGTTCTATCCCCGAGGAGAACGAAAATCAGCCATGAGAAGACGCGCCTGGGCCGCCCGCTCTATGCACCAAAAGAACTGAACAGATTGTTAAAAGTCGGGTTCCGGCGTTTTGGGTGGAGCGCAAAGCGGGTCAACCTGAGTGTCGAAATTCCGGGCCTGACGTCCGACGCAAGACCTTTCAAAGAGATTGATTTTGTGAACGGGGAGGGTGGCCGCCGAAGTTCAGTTCGGCAAGTACTTTTCGATGCAGTACGACTTGCAGAAATTCCAGTACTTTTACAACATCGGCGAGATCGATGCCGGTATCGAGATACTTCCTATGAACAGGCTCAGGAAGCAAATGTCGTCGGGAGTGTCGTATTGCGAAATGCTGGTCGGCGACCTTCTGCGGATGGGCCGCACGTTTCCGCCCGTTCCGGTTTGGATTATCGGGATCGACGTAGAACCACTGGGAACTTAATCGCCCGAGATTGCCGGCTATGAGCGGTTGCTGGCCCTTCAAGATACACGGGGCACGGGTGAGATTGCGGGTGGTTGAGCCTGTCGAACGCCATTCCCGTCAGGACTGATGACGCCAGAAAGTGCTTGGCTCACAACGCTGGGCCTGTCCTCCCCATACATTGAAATACCGCTCTGGCCGCATTATGATTTTGTCGTTTGTACGGTGAGGCGGGCATGGGATCGCTGGATGATATCGGGCATCTTGCTGTTTATCGGCATTGCGTGGAACGGATTGGCTCAATGTGGGCAGACTTCCTTCGCAGGCGGATGGAGCGACTTACCACTCATCCTTTCCAGAAAGAGCCCCTGGAAAAAGTGACTGAAAGCATTCTTGAAGACCTTTTTACGGGAGTGCTCGACTGGCCGCTTGCCGGCATCAACCTACAGGTGGAACACGCAGACATCGTTCTTTCTCACCTTGGCGTTCGCTGGCTGATTATAGAAGCGAAGCGGCCGGGCACGCTGGCATGGCACCGGCGGTCGGTAGACCAGGCACTCGATCAAGCTGTAGGTTATGCCGTAGCTCAACAGGTTCGTTGCGTGGCGGTCAGCGACGGTGTGATGCTCTATGCGGCCGATCTGGCGCATGGCGGCAAACGGGACCGGGCTTTCGTCTCGCTCGAACAAACTGAGGCTCCGGTCGATTTGTGGTGGTTGAGCGTGCAAGGAATTTATCGTCCACGCCAGTCTGCAGAGGAGGCAGCGCTTCGCGTGCTACCCGAAGAGCCGATCGCCGGGACTTCAGGGTCCGACGTAGTGCAAGTGCAGGAAGGAGTCCTTCACCCGAAATACAAGCTTCCCGCCCACTGCTTCGCTTATGTCAGCGACCCATCGAATCCGCGGACCTGGAAGCTGCCATACCTCTGTTTGGATGGAACCGTCGATCCCAAGCGCCTTCCGAAAGCCATCCAGTGCATCCTGACGAACTACCGCGGGACCCGCGTAAGGGGGCTTCCCGAGACGGCGATTCCTGCCATCCTCGAACGGCTAGCCAGAGCCGCCAGGCAGGCAGGTCACCTGCCCCCGGCAGTGGCGAATCCTGCTCCTGTCTACCTTCAGCTTATTGAAGCGCTCAAACAGCTCGGAATCACTATCCCCGTCCAAGAGTCGGTATGGTGACTTGATGAACAAGTGCGGGTTCCGCCGGCCATTGAAGCGGTGAAGAAATCAATGGCCTCTCGCAGAGACGCCAAGGCGCAAAGAAGCGCAAGGCGAAGTTCCTTATACTCTTTGCGGAGCTCGGTCGCTTTGCGGCTTCGCGTGAGGCTTTTTCCCTTTCACTCGGTTTTGTCACAACTTCTTGGACCAGGGCATGGTTGGTTATTGCTCGTCCGCTACGGCATGCCGCGGCATTTCACCGGTCCTTTCCCGTTATGGGATCAATTGCGGGCTGCGGGCCGGGATCTCTGCCAGCCCTGACGAACGGCGCATGAGCACGAGGCGACCGCGCTGCTGAAGCTCGGGGCGCACGTCGGATCGTTGAACAGAGGACCGTCTTCGCTCAGGCTGTGAAGTGGAATTCAGGCTGCCCTGCGCTTGTTGCAGGACCCATTCGGCCATGCGCGCGTCCGGCAGCAACCCTTGGCGGCTCATCACGTATTTAAGGCCTGCCAGTCGCTTTTTAATGCCCTTTTCAATGCCGCCGTAGGAAATCAACAGAGGCACTACCAGGACCCGATTGTCTTGCCGGTCAGCGCGCTCCACCGTGGCTCGCAGTTGGGCAGTGGCTCGGGAGCGGATCGGCTCCGGGGCATCGTCTCGAAGCGTCAGGGCTTCGATGCGCTTGAACTGACTACTTCTCCGCATCGTGTCCGCAAGGATGCTCATGTCCACCAGCCATTTCTGATTCTCTTCGTCTGAGTCCGGGCCATGCGCCACGAGGACAACTGTCTCGCGCCTGGGATTCTTGCTCAGGCGTTCGGCTCGGGAGAGCAAAATTTGGGCTACAAGCGGGCTATGGTCAATCGCCGAGGTCATATGGATCGGGACCGGACATTTAACCGGCGTCGTCAGATCTGCAGCGGGGTCATCGGAACTCATTCCCATATGACCCACTGAATGGTGGTGCATCCCGGCAAACATCGCCAAGTCCGCCGGAGCCTTGGCGCGCAGGCCCAGCAGATAACGCTCGCATTCGATCAACGAACTATGCGAGGAAATAAACAGCGGCACGGCTACAATCTCTCGTACGCCTTGTTGAGTGAGGCGGTCGATGGCGGCCTGCAGGGTTATCTTGTCCGCCATTCCGAATGCCACCTGCACCGGCATGGTTTTTCTGACCTGTGCTGCCAGCGCATCCACGTCCTTGTTCCATTTCTTTTTGCTGCCGCCGTGGGCCAGCAGGAGAATGCCGCTGGCCGCTTGTGCGCCTGAGGAACTCGAAATTGTGGCAAACTCTGGCGTGAGCCCCGCCAGGGTGGCCAGTAAGCCAACGATAATAGATTTCGAAAGAAGGGTTTTCATTCTGCGTCTCCGTTTCAATGAATTATTTCGCCACTGCCAGTTGGGCTTTCCTTTCGAATTCCGGCCCTTGTAGAAGGGTGCATCAACTGTCTGGCCGCACTCATCATAAGTTCGGCCGCCTGAATGAATGATTGGCGCGAGAAGCTGAGGCTCACCGCGCCCAGCACCAGATGGACGGCGCCGCATTCGCACACGTGCCCCAGCCCTTCACAGTTCGCAAGGACCCTTCTTGATTCTGGCCGGATCTCCGGCGTAAGTTCAGACTTCGGCTTCATGCACGCTTTCTCCTGAGTCAGCGTTCGCCGCGTGAGAAGGTATAACGAATCCCCACTCGAAAGGTGCGGCCGTAATCCGGCCGGTTGTAGGTGGGTGGATTGTCGTGCAGTGCAGGGTCGCGGCTGTTGAAGAGGTTGTCGATGGCGACGTAAAAGCTTGCGCCTCGCGTTAATTTTTTTGAGCCGTACAGGCTCCAGATTCCGTAGCCTGCGGCGCGGTCGCCCATCTCATCCAGCAGCCAGCTACTGAAGAGGCTTCCCCGCAGATTGGCGGTAAACCCGTGCGTTGGATTGTTGTACCGCACCTCTGCGAATCCCTGGTTGCGGGAACGGTCAGGAAGCTCGGTGTGGTTGATTTCGTCGTAGGCGTCAAGATAGGTATAGGCTCCTCTCAGGAGAATGCGGGAAGTCAGCGCATATTGGCTGCTTACTTCCGCTCCCTGCGTGTAAATCCGGTCGAGGTTCACGTAGAGGTAAATCATTCGGTCCAGAGAGACATCGAAATCCGCAGGGATGTTGTATTCCTCCAGGATGGCGTCCAATTGTGATTGCGTCTCCGGCGTGCCGATATACTCGTAGTCGATCAGGTTGTGCACGTCGTTTCGGTAGAGATTCAGGCTTCCGCTCCAGCGAGAGCGGCGGTAGCCGAACCCCGTGTTGATGCTGCGCGAGGTCTCCGGCCGCAGATCGGGATTGCCAATCACTTGATAGAACTCAGCCGGGTTGGCAAAATCGTAATAAAGCTGCCCCAGGTCGGGAGCGCGGAAACCGTAGCCGAATGAGGCCCGGTAAGCAAGATGGCTAGTGATGCGGTAGGAGAGGCCGACCTTGGGAACCGTGTGGCTGCCGTACAGAGAATGGTGCTGGTAGCGGACTCCCAGGGTGAGCAGGAGCGGAGAAGCAAGCTGAATGCGGTCCTGAGCCCACAAGTCATTGGTTGTTATCTGCTGGCCGGCGTCGCCTCCGAGCAGCCGATTATTGCCTTTATATAAATCCTGGACCCACTCATAGCCTCCTTGGAGGAACTGGTGGGCTCCCAGGGTTTTGGACCAAGTTGCATCCATGCGATGGTAACGCTCGCCCAAGGTCGCCAAATCCGTGACGTCAGGAGACGCTGTCAATGGCCCCACCGGCAAGGTCAAATCACCTTCGTTGTAGTTGGCGATGTAGCCCCGTACCTGGAGCACGCTTGATGGCGTAAGCTGAAAGTTACCGGTGAGAGCGAAGTTCTGGTTGCTGGCAGTATCGTTGCTCTGGGACAGGCCGGTCTCGGTTTCGCTCTGGCCCACATAATGGTCGTGATAGCCGCCCGCGCGAAAATCGAACGAGGTCCGTTTCCCGAAGTCATAGCTTCCGTCGAAAAAGCCGTCGTAGATGCCGTACTGGGGGCCTGTGGTGCTGGGCGGAATCAGGCTATAGCTATTCCCCTGATGCCTTTCAAAGTCTGCAAGCACCCACCCGTTTTTGACTTTGGACCCCACGCTGCCGCGGCCATCAAAGACTCCAAGCGAACCCCCGGAGAGATTTAGATCGGCGTCAAGTGGAGATGCAGGCTTGCGTGTAATCAGATTGATCACCCCGCCGATGGCGTCTGTCCCATACAGCGCGGAACCTGCTCCCTTGGCCACTTCGATCTGGTCCAAGGGGCCGACGGGCTGGTCGTTGAGATTAATCACGCCGCTGTTGACGCCTCGCGCGCCCACAATCGGAAGGCCATCCTCAAGCACCAGCACTTGCCGCGAATCGATGCCGTCAATTTGTTCGTCGGCGAAGCCCTGCTCGTAGGTGTCGTAGTCGCGAGTCACGACTCCCGGCACCTCCGAAAGCACTCCTCCAACCGTTTCCTTGCCGGTATCAACAATCTGCTGGTGTGTCACCACAGTTACCGGAGAGGGTGAATCCTGTTGTAGTTCTTCGACGCGGGAGCCGGAAACCACCGTCACGCCCTGGCGCACACCGGCTACAAGCAGCCGGATATCTTCGGTGATGAGGAGATGTTCAGGCTTGAGCTGAAGGAACCGGACTTGATCGGAGAACCCCCTGTGGCTCGCTGTCAGCGTGTAAAAGCCTGCCTCTAAGACATGGAAGGAGTAGCGGCCGTCAGAAGACGTCTGCTGCTGTTGGCTTTGCCCGGAGAGAGTATCGCGCAGGATTAATGTGGCTTCCGCGATCGGAAGACCTTGCGGATCAAGCACACGGCCTTCAAGCACATACAGTTTGCTTTGCGAATGAACGAGTATTGGACTGAAGATAAAACTAAGCAATACGGAGAGAAATATCCGCCGCATCGGGGTGCAACCGCGCATAAAGTCCACCTTTCTTGAAAGTGCGGCTGACTTCCCCTATACTGCGAATGGGTCGTCAGCCTTTGGGTTGTCGATCTCGGGCTTGCTTGCGGCTCCTTTGCCAAAAGAAACGCCGTGGCAAGCCCTCCCACAATTCCTTAGTTGTCTAACTCACTCGAATCACCTTCCCGAGTAAGCTCTCCTTGCCTTCCGAAGTTTTACGTCGTCGGGCTGTTCGTGTTGCTGGGATCCTGAGGCACCTCAGTCTTTTCCACCACCCGCCACGAGGATGCACATTTTCTCTCCCTTTTTTTAGAAATTGAGTTTGGCGGCGATCTGAAGGATGCGCGGCGCGGCAGCGCTCACCACTTGTCCGAACGTGCTGCTGCTGATGTTGCCATCCACAGCGGCAGGCCCATAAAACTGCGCATGATTGAAAACGTTAAACGCTTCCAGCCGGAACTGAAGAGACTTCGATTCCGTCAAGCGCACGTTCTTGAGCAGGGCCAGATCGAAGTTGTTGATCCCCGGACCGTAGAAGAAGCGCCGCGCGGCCGTGCCGGGTGTGCCTAAGGCATTCTCACTGAATAGCGCTGTGTTGAAACAGGGCTTTCCATTACGTGGATTGGAATTGATCTCGAGCGGACCCGGCGCGTAATCCGGCTCATCGACGCCGTAGTTGTTCACGCCGTTCGGCTCGGCGCCTAAAAGCGAGTTGTCCCCATAGTTATAGAGCGTCACCGGAAAACCGGTGCCGAAGCGCGTGATCCCGGAAAGTGACCAGCCTTGCGTCCAGCGATTCCGGGTGCGGAAGAGATGAGCGATCGGAAGTTGAAGATCGTAGCTGGCGACGAAGTTCTGCGTCATGTCAAAAGCGGAAAGCGACTTGCTGAGCCCGTAATCCAAAGGGTTCACCTCTTCGCCGAGGTTCGAAGACTGGTCGAGAGATTTGCTGTAGGTATAGCCAACTAAAAGCTCGAGGGGTCCACTGGTGTGCTGAAGGCTCACCTCAAGGGCATTGTAATTGGAATTCCCGATGGTGGCCTGATTGGTATTACTGCCGAAATCGGCTCCAAACGGGCCGCGGGTACCGTCAATCACCTGGCCGGACGCGGTAGTGTAGACGTTGCTTTCACCAAACGGACCGCACGTGGGTGTGCCGGGCATCACGTCGCCCGGCTGGCTCAGGCTCAAGCACAGGGCTGGGTTGCCAGGATTGTTTTCGACCAACACCAGAAGATGATGGGCCTGGGATCCCACATAGGAGGCGCTCACCAGAGTATTGGATCCAATTTGGCGTTCCAGCGAAAACGTGTATTCGTCGGCGGAGGGAATCTTGTTCGAGGGAGAATAAGCTGGAATGCCGCTGATCGGCTCATATTGCGACCAGTTGATATTGGAATCGGGGTGACTTGCCGAGGAGTTGAGCGGCGCGAGCTGGACGGGAAAGTATTGGCCAAGGTTTTGACCGGTTGAGGCCGTGACAAACGGAGTGGCAAAGAGGGGCGGCGCCGGGCTGGTGTAAGTAGTGCCATAGGGCGCATTCGCGGCCAGAACGCCGATGGTTACGGCTTCGATATCGGTGTAAAAAGTTCCGAAGCCCGCACGTATGCTGGTCTTACCAGGGCCGCCCAAGAGTTTGCCGAGCAGACCGGTTCCCTGCACACTGGGTGAGTAGGCCAGGCCAAGACGTGGTGAAAAATCGAGATTGCCGGCAGGAGCTAACGTGCGAGGGATCCCCGGGTCCGTGGGGTAGACGATGCCGGCCGGCGCGCCGGGAAAGACCGCTGACTGCTCGCCGGGAACCATCGCCGAAATCTGGTTGTATTTCTCGTACCAAGGCTCGATCCGATCCCACCGCAGGCCGTAGTTGAGCGTGAGGTTGTGCGTGACTCGCCAGCTATCCTGTCCGTACAATCCAGTATATTTATTGCGACCGTAAAACGATTGAAGATAACTTTGGTTGTACTGGCTGGGAATCCCGAGAAGAAAGTCTGCGAAGTCAAGGCCGGTTTCACTTCCGAAGAAAGAAAAACTACCATTAAATTGGGCCACGGGAAGCGTATTGACTTGGTCGTAGTGGAATTCGGCGCCTGCTTTGAAGGTGTGAGTTCCTGCCACCTTGGAAAAATTGTCCAGCCACTGGAATGTATTTCCGAAGTCCGCCAGCCGGTTGGTATTCGTCCCGATCGAATAGTTATTGAAGACCATGTTTTCTACGCCCTCGGTTTGGGGAGAGAGTGGGACAATGCCGGGCGTGCCTGGCCCCACCACAAAACCCTGCGATGCCAGGCTGACGCCGACCCCGCCTATCGGCTGGCCCAGAATATTGGCATTACGAAGAAAGCTGAAGTGGAATTCATTCACTGCGCTGGGGCCGAGTGTCTTGGTATCACCCAAGTTCAGCAACTGTGCGCGGCCCAGATTCAGAGCATTAAAGCCCGGCACGCTGGCTCCGCCCTGAGCGACAGGGTAGGGATCGTTCTGGGAGTAATTGTCCATGAAATAGTAGCTCGAGAGCAGGCCCCAGCGCGTGCTGGCATCCAGCCGCAGGGCGCCTTTGTCATCACGAAGATCCTGGTTGTAGGCGGAGGTGGAGAAATTGTTGCCAGGAGAGTTCGGCTTCGGAATGTATTGCAGCAGGCGCTCGGCAGGAGCAGACCAGGCGCTCATTGGAATCACCGCATTGGGAAGAACGCACTCTGCCGGGCTGGCGCATCCCGGCGTGTAATAAGGCTCACCTGCATTAACCGGATAGCCGAGCTTCTGCGAGAGCAGGCTTGCCCAGTAGGGCCCGCTGACCGTGGTTGGAGCCGCCTGGCCATTCGACAGCACCGTCTGAAACAAGCTCGCATCATCCAGGAGATTTCCTTCCCGGTCCTGAAGCGAGGGGACGGGAATCAGTCCTGTATCCACGCCTTGGATGAGGCGGGTACCTTGGTAGTCAGCGAAGAAGAAAATCTTGTTGCGCCGTATCGGTCCTCCAAACGTCCCGCCAAACTGGTTCTGTTGAAAGCTCCCACGGTCAGGCGAATAGAAGTTGCGCGCATCAAAGTCTGTGTTGCGCAGGAATTCAAACGCGTCGCCATGAAACTGGTTAGTGCCGGACTTCGTCACCACGTTCACTTGACCGCCGCTATAGTTTCCGTATTCAGCATCGAAGTCACTGGTGAGGATGCGAAATTCCGCGATGGAATCGAGATTGGGAATGATCGCTGCGCCCATGTTGACGTCTTCTTCAACGTCGCTTCCGTTCACCATAAAGCCATTGGCGTCTTCCCGCTCGCCACTGATGGAGAGATTGCCGGAGTTCAAGTCCCCGGAAGGAGGAAGCGCCGCGGCGCCTACGTCCTGGATCGATTCCGAAGTGAGGCTGGTGATCGGAGCGACGCCCGGCTGCAGGGCCAGCAGATCCGTATAGCTGCGGCCATTCAAAGGCACAGCCGTCATCGTGGCGCCGGTGATGAGGTCGCCCATCTGGGTGCTGGAGGTTTGCACGTGAACGCCGGCTTCGGAGACAACAATGGATTTCTTCTGCGGGCCAATGGTCAATCCGGCGTCCACACGCAGCGCCGTATTGGCGCCGATGATCAGCCCGGTTCGCTGGTAAGGCTCGAATCCCGGGTGATTGATCTCGATGTTGTAATCGCCGCTCGGCAGCGTGGTGAAGGCATAGAACCCTTCCCGATTGGTAACGGTGCTCCGCTCGATGCCGGTCTCAACGTTGCGAACGGCGACAATGGCCTCAGGCACGACGGCGCCGCTCGGGTCAGTGACCATTCCGGAAATGCTGCCGCCAACTCCCGCCCAGACGGTAACAGGCGCCCTGAAAAGGAGAGCGGTCGAGAACAAAGCTGCGAGCGCCCAGGCTACGTGCATGGACCTCGCAATTGTCGGGGAGACGGTTTTAGAGGGATTGAAATGATTCTGAGCCAAAAGATTCCTCCAAGAGAAACCCTGGCTGGCAGCTCCAGAATGAAACCGTCGCCAGCCTGCGGGTTGTCGATCCTGAGTTTCCCTGCGGCTCCTTCGCCAAAAGAGACGCTGCAGGAGAAACTTGTTGAACGAGCCATGTCGCTCCCGGCAAGATGCCCGTCATCACGAGCATCCGCCGGTAGGGCAACCGGCTCTGCGCCACAAACGTCAAGACCTCCACAATTCCGGAAAAGAGCAGGCCAGGAAGCGGCCGCAGATGATGGGCTTGTTTCCTATGCCTTTGTTGAAACCCTGCCCAGACTTCCTCTATACTGCAAACCAGTCGTCAGCCTTTGGGTTGTCGATCCGGGGCTTCCTTGCGGCTCCTTCGCCAAAAAGAGACGCCAAAGGAAGCCCTGCTAACCTTGCGGCTTCTTTACCCATAGCTTTGTTTCTTTGCCTTGCTCATCCGCGTCTCGCGGCCGAAGATGATGTCATTTGTAGTCCCGTAATTGCGATTTTGTCGTATTAAGAAGAATACTCGAACCTCTTGGTTTGCACTCTACCAGGGTGCCCAAAAACGCTTCCAACGAATGTCCTTCTGACCGCAGCGAACAATCCCAGCATTTGTTTTCGAAGAGATGCAGAGATCTCTCGCCTCATTGAGCAAGGCAGATAGGCTTTTTCCGCAGCGTGCTAGTGGCGACATTGTCGCATATATATGCGCTCACTCACCCTAAATGGCCGAGGCGAAATCACAGGAACGCTCAGTCTAGATGCGACATATTCGCAGTAAGTTATTCAAAACAAACGTACTATACAAAGATGTCCAGATTACGCAAGCAGATTCCCGTTGTCAACTACTTTTTCGGGCTAACCCCCGAGTCTATTGGAGCGCCTTATCAGGCTGCAGAAAAACTCGACACGGCCGCGAACGGTGCGCCGGCATCTTGCCGGCCTCCGTTGAATTGAAGGGAGTCGCCGGCTGGAAGCCGGCACTACGTCAACTCCCGTAGGAGTTTTTCCGCAACCTGCTATGCCATGGCGGCAAGCAGGTGTCCAAATCGGCCAGACCGTACGCGATTTCCAGGAACCTTTATAGTGGGCATAGCCATCGATTAGCGGCAGCGCCATCGTATCTTCACAAAGAACCATTTGTTCGTCGGAATCACCTGCGTCCATTCCGAAAACGGTAGGTTCGTAGCCATGAGCACGGCCGCTCTCTCAGCCCTCTCTTCCACCATATGGAACAGAAACTCCGCTCCCAGATCCGGGATGGGTACGTAGCTCACTTCGTCCAAAGCAATCAAGTCGTAACGCACCCAGCGTGCCAGCACCTGGCGCGGTCGCAACTGGCGCTTCGCTTCCACTAACTTCGGAAAGGCGCTTCCAGCCGCTTCGTCGAATGATCGACCGCCGAGGAGTCCAGGCACTCGTAATCCACGCCTTCCACTCGAAGCACTATGCCCACATCGCCCTTCGTGGTCAGGAACAACCGTGAGGTCATCAAGGCGATTGCCCCCGGAAAAGGTGATCCTGGTCAACAGCGGGATTTCTTCGTCCATATGTCCCGCTGCTCGCCATGCGTCAATGATTTCGCCAGATTTCGAAGAGCCGCCCAGCGGGAGCGACGCCTTAGGGCTGTGGGGATTGCTGCCATCATCGTCCTCGTTTGCCTCGCATCGTGGTTCGTGGCGAGGAGTAGGCATCACACCGTCGGCACGTATAGCGCAGTAGTTTTGGACCTGAGAAACCGGCTAGTATATAGATTCGTTAAAATAGTTACACATTTAGCGCATCGAAGTTCTTCCACTGGTGGACGACCGGCTCTTGGTTAATTTCCGTAATGCCGAGCAGTATTCGATCTTTCAGTTCTTGGCGGCAGGTGACGCGAATATGTTTCAGAAATGTACGCGCCATCTTGCCAAAGAGCGTTTCCACCAGATTGAGCCAG
>JASHON010000041.1 GCA_030041095.1 Terriglobia bacterium | reverse complement strand
GCATCGTCGCGGTATCCTGGCTTCGAAAGAGTTTCTCCGTCGCCACCCACCAGAGAATCGCGTTGAAGCCGCCATGCTCCGCGCGCGAGATTCAGCTCACCGCCTGCAAGCGGCGATGGCGCGGGCTTTGGTACGGGGCCGCCACGGCCATAGACTTCGAGCTCGCTCAGGATGTAGCCGTGGGGCGACGAAGGCCGCGTCATCAGCACGCGCACGTAGCGCCCGCGAGCCTCGGAGGAGAGCGTGATGTCATCCGTTCGCCCTGCCAGAGATACTTGAGGGCCCATCGGCGCGGAGGCCGCACCGCGCGAACGACGAGGGAGCCGCTGAAGATCCTGCCACCGCTCGGCGTCATCCGAGACTTGCAGCCGGCCTTCCGCCGGCGGTGCAATCCAGTACAGCTTCACGCGATCGAACTCACAGCCTGCTCCGAGATCAACGTAAACCCACTCTTCATCCAGCCCTTCGCTCATCCAGGCGCTTGTGAAATCGTACGGCCCGCCAACTTCCACTCTTTTTGTTCCACGGAAGAAAGCCACTTCACCCACCTGCCACTCGAGCCCAAATGAAAACGCCGGCGCGTGCAAAGCTTCGAGCTCGACGCGATAGCGCCGGCTCGTGGAAAGCGGACTCAGTGGAATCGATGGATGGAATAATCGACCGGGCCTGGCGAACCCCAGTGGGTAGCCGGAAATGGATACGGATTCCGGACCGGCAACGCGGCCGCGGCTTTCCCAAACGCGGCCATCTTCGGAGGTCGAGACGGCAAGCGCCAGGTCCTCTGTCTTGACGTCTGGTGGCGCGACGAACAGCACGTCCACGCGATCGACCTGCGGAACACGTTTGCCTCCGCCCAACACAATTTCCACGTAGGGACGCGAGCCAACCACCGTGACGACGCTCGTCGGGTTATGATCGAGAAAAAATTCGCGTTGATTTTTGGGCAAGAGCCCGGAAAAGCTTTCCGCGGTGGCCACCCACCGGGGCATCGACGAATGCTTGATGCCATCGGTCACAAGTTGTGCCGTCAGGTTGTAATCGTAGCTGCTCGAATGAGTCGCGGGGCGGTGCAGCGCAAGATTGCGATAGGTGGTTGAATCGATGGCCCACGATGGGCTGAAATTTTCGAGGGGATTTCCCGGATATTCGCCGGGAGGGAGGTTGTAAATCGCCGAAGGGGTGGGGGCGGCGACGTTTGTGGTTGATGGCTCTACGTTCTGGAGGACGGCTCGCGCCTCAAACGATAGAGAGCCGAAGGCAGGTTCGGCGTTTCCGCTGCGAATTCCTCCGAGCAGCGCACCGGCCCCTGCCATCGAAGTTTTGAGAAACCGCCGCCGTGACGCACGCATCGTTTCCCTCCCCGATCGGGAGCTAACAGGCTATCATAGGTGAGTTGACGAACCGCTTGGAAACAGGGCAAACTCTAATTTGGGCTCTGGGCGTGTGTTCCTGACCGGGTGCAAGTGCCTGCTGCGACAGTGGAGAAACGACGATGAGATTTCCGATAGGCATGACGTTCGATATGGCGAAGTATATTGCCGGCAAGCGGCTGCGGGGCCAGAGCCATTTTCCGTTGGTGATGATGCTCGAGCCGCTTCATGCCTGCAATCTGACGTGCACGGGCTGTGGCCGGATTCGGGAATACAAGTCCACCATCAAGGATCAGCTTACGGTGGAACAGTGCCTGGCCGCTCTTGAGGAATGCGGAGCTCCCATCGTCTCCATTTGCGGTGGCGAGCCCATGATCTATGCGCCGCTGCCGCGGCTGGTTCGCGAAATCCTGGCGCGCCGCAAGCATATTTATCTTTGCACGAACGGCATGTTTATTCGCAAGAAGCTGAAGGATTACCAGCCTTCCTCCCGGTTCTTTTTCAACGTTCACCTGGACGGCATGGAGGAGACTCACGACCTGTGTGTCGAGCGGAAGGGCGTTTTCAAGGAGGCCGTTGCGGGCATCAAGGCCGCCAAGGACGCGGGCTTTATGGTGTGCACGAATACGACGATTTTCAAGCAGACAAGCCTCGAGGAGTTGGGTGGGCTGTTTGATTATCTTCACACGCTCGGCGTAGACGGCCACATGATTTCTCCTGCTTATTCCTACGTAGCGGTCCAGACGAAAGAAATCTTCATGTCGCGCCAGGAAGTTCGCGAAAAGTTTCGTGCTGCCGCAGAAATGCTTTCCCGCTTCAAGCTGATGACTTCTCCTATTTACCTCGAATATCTTCGCGGCGACCGCGAGCTGATGTGTACGGCCTGGGGCAACCCGACGTATAATCCGCGCGGCTGGAAGAGCCCGTGTTATCTCATCACCGACGGCCACTACGCAAAGTTCAAGGAGTTCATGGAGAGCACGCCGTGGGAAAAGTACGGGCGGGGCCGCGACCCGCGCTGCCAGGATTGCATGGTCCACGCCGGTTACGAGCCCTCTGCGGTTCTTGGGGCAGACCGCAAACTGGGTGATAACTGGAAAATGCTCAAATGGAACCTGACGAGCCCGCGCCCGGTGCCCGCTCAATCTTTTCTCACCAGTCTCTCGTGATCTCATTTCTTACCGGCGCCACCGGTTTCGTCGGAAGCCACGTGGCTCGCACCCTCGCTTCGCACGGCGAGCGCGTTCGCGCGCTGGTGCGCCCATCGGCCAATCGAAAGGCTCTTCAAGCACTCGGTATCGAGTGCGTCATGGGAGACCTGCGCGATGTAGATTCCTGGCGCGGAGCGCTGAAGGGCGTCCAGCGGGTTTATCACGTGGCGGCTGATTACCGGCTTTGGGCGGCAAATCCGCGGGAAATCTACGAAGCCAACGTCGAAGGAACCCGGCGGATTTTCGAGGCGGCGCGCGCCGCCGGAGCGCAACGGATCGTCTATACGAGCACCGTCGGTACTTTACCCTTCAGAGGCCACGACGCGATTCCGGACGAAGGCTCATCCGCGACGCTCGGCGAGATGATTGGCCATTACAAGCGCTCCAAGTTCCTGGCGGAGCAAATCGCGTTGAGGGCCGCACGCGAGGGGTTGCCGGTGGTCATTGTGAATCCGACCACGCCGGTAGGCCCGGGCGACTGGAAGCCTACGCCGACCGGGCGAATCATCGTAAACTTTCTGAACGGCAGGACTCCGGCATACGTCGATACTGGCTTGAACGTTGTGGCTGTGGAAGACGTGGCGGAGGGCCATTGGCTGGCTGCGGAGCGCGGGCTCGCCGGCGAAAGGTATCTTTTGGGCGGAGAGAACCTGACACTGAGCGAGATTTTCGCCGCACTGGCTGAGGTGAGTAAGCACCGGGCGCCGCGATGGAAAATGCCGTATACTGTGGCGCTTGCCGCGGCGTACGCGGAGGCGGCGCTCGCCTCCGTCTCCAGGCGCGAGCCGCGCATCCCGTTGGAGGGCGTTCGCATGGCGCGCCATCCGATGTTCGTTAACGAATCGAAGGCGCGGCGCGAGCTCGGCTTCTGTCCCCGTTCCGCGCGGGAGGCGCTGCATCGCGCTGCGGCATGGTACCGGGAACACGGGTACGTTCGATGACTGAGGAAGAGAAGCGTCTCGAAGAAGCAAGGCTGCGCAAAGTTCACTGGAAGCGCTGGGGACCTTACCTCAGCGAGCGCGAGTGGTCCACCGTTCGGGAGGATTACAGTTCGGGTGGAAATGCGTGGGACTATTTCCCGCACGATGATGCCCGTTCGCGCGCCTACCGCTGGGGAGAAGACGGCATTGGCGGAATATGCGACCGGCATCAATTCATTTGTTTTGCGCTGACGTTCTGGAATGGCTGCGATCCGATCCTCAAGGAGCGGCTGTTCGGCTTGACGGGCCATGAAGGGAATCATGGCGAAGACGTCAAGGAGTACTACTTTTACCTCGACGGCACTCCCACTCATTCCTACATGAAATACCTTTACAAATATCCGCAGTCGGAGTATCCCTACCAGCGGCTCGTCCAGGAAAATGGCCGCCGAGGCAAGCTCGATCCGGAATTTGAGCTGCTGGATACAGGCATCTTTGAGGAGAACGGCTACTTCGATATCTTCATTGAATACGCCAAAGCCACTCACGAAGACATTCTGATTCGTATCACCGCCTGGAATCGCAGCGCCGCCCCGGCTCCGCTGCGCCTGCTGCCAACCCTCTGGTTCCGCAACACGTGGTCGTGGGGGCGAGACCCCCGCCGTCCGCGAATCTGCGCAGGCGCTGAGACCGGAGGCATGTCTGTGGTTGCAGCGGACCATGGATATTACGGAACTCGATGGCTGGTGTTCGAAGGCGCGCCTGCGCTGCTCTTTACCGAAAACGAGACGAACATGGAACGCTTGTACGGAGCGGCCAATGGAAGCCCTTATGTGAAGGATGCCTTTCACGAATACGTGGTTCACGGCAACCGGGCTGCGGTGAATCCTGCGTTGACGGGCACTAAAGTGGCGGCGGATTATCATGCGCTGATTCTGCCCGGTGAGAGCAAAGCCTTCCGCATGCGTTTGACTGACAAGCCTCCTGAAACCGGGATGGTGCAGCCCAACAGGACCGACGCAATCTTCAATCAGCGGATCGCAGAGGCGGATGAATTCTATGCGCGCCACGTTCCTGCCGGGCTTTCCGAAGATTCCAGAAACGTGAGCCGGCAGGCTTTCGCCGGGCTGCTGTGGAACAAGCAGTTTTATCATTACGATGTCCGAAAGTGGCTGGAGGGTGACCCCGCGCAGCCACCTCCTCCGCCCGGGCGCTGGAGCGGGCGCAATCACCACTGGACTCATCTTTACAACGCCGATGTGATCGCCATGCCGGACAAATGGGAGTATCCGTGGTACGCCGCGTGGGACCTGGCCTTCCATTGCGTCTGCCTGGCCCTCGTCGATCCGGATTTCGCCAAAGAACAACTCATCCTTTTCCTTCGAGAATGGTACATGCACCCCAGCGGGCAATTGCCCGCTTATGAGTGGAAGCTGGACGCCGTGAATCCGCCCGTGCACGCGTGGGCCGCCTGGCGTGTCTACAAGATCGAAAAACGGATTCGCGGCAAAGCTGACTTCGCATTTCTGGAAAAGGTCTTTCACAAATTGATGTTGAATTTCACCTGGTGGGTGAACCGGCAAGACCCGGAGGGGATGAACGTCTTTGAAGGCGGATTTCTGGGACTGGACAACATCGGAGTGTTTGACCGTTCTGCGACGCTGCCCGGGGGCGGGCACATCGAGCAAACGGACGGGACGAGCTGGATGGGCATGTTTTGCCTGAATATGCTGGATATCGCCATGGAGCTTGCTTCCAAGGATTCCGTTTACGAAGACGTTGCGAGCAAGTTCTTCGAGCATTTCGTCCGGATCGCGCACGCCATGAACGACATGGGCGGCGAAGGCGAAGACTTGTGGAATGACTCCGACGGCTTTTACTACGATATGTTCCGGCTCCCGAACGGTTCCTCGCTGCCGCTTCGCCTTCGATCGCTTGTGGGGCTGGCGCCCTTGTTTGGCGTGATGACTCTGGAGCCGCAATGCGTGGCCAGACTACCGGGCTTTGAGCGGCGCATGCAATGGTTCATCGACCATGTCCCCATTGTGGCTCACCACATCGATGACAGTGTAAGAAACGAGGTCGGCGTGCGGCGTCTGCTTTCGCTGGTGAGCCGTGCACGGCTCATTCGCATCCTCCGAACCATGCTCGACGAAACGGAGTTCCTTTCGCCGTATGGCATTCGCTCGCTTTCCAAATACCATCGAGAGCATCCTTACGTAGCTTTCCTGGACGGCACGGAAAATCGCGTCACCTACGATCCCGCCGAGTCAACGACCGGAATGTTCGGCGGCAACTCAAACTGGCGCGGACCCGTCTGGTTTCCCATGAATTTCTTGCTCATTGAGTCTATTCAGAAATTCCATTGGTATTATGGCGACTCCTTGAAAGTGGAATTTCCTACCGGATCGGGGAAGCTCATGAATCTTTGGGACGTGAGCGCGCAGCTTTCGAAGCGGCTGGTGCGGATTTTCCACCGCGATGAGGGAGGCCGAAGACCCGTGAACGGAGGGTTGGCTAAATTCGATGACGACCCGTGCTGGCGTGACTTGGTTCTGTTCTACGAGTATTTCCACGGAGAGACAGGAGCGGGGCTTGGCGCAAGCCATCAGACCGGCTGGACGAGCCTTGTGGCCAAGCTGATCGAGCAGAGCGGCGAGTGATCCCTTACGTCACCGCCGCGCGACGGGAGAGGAGATACGCTTTGATGAGAGGCTCGATATCACCATCGAGGACGCGGTCCGTATCGCCCAGCTCCTGCTTGGTTCGGTGATCTTTCACCAGGTGATAAGGGTGCAGGACGTAGGAGCGCACCTGGTTTCCGAAGGCGATTTCGCCTTTCGCCTCTTCGAGCTTTCGCGTTTCCTCCCGTCTCTTTTCCAACTCCAATTCGTAAAGCTTGGAGCGAAGAATCTTCATCGCCATGTCGCGGTTGCGGTGCTGCGACCGCTCGTTCTGGCAGGTGGCCACCACGCCGCTGGGAAGATGGATGATGCGCACCGCCGAGTCTGTAGTATTCACATGCTGGCCGCCGGCCCCCGTCGAGCGGTACGTCTCCACGCGGATTTCATCCGGCTTGATCTCGATTTCGATGTTGTCTTCCACTTCGGGGCTCACAAACACGGAAGCGAAAGAAGTGTGCCGACGCTTTGCGGCGTCGAAAGGCGACAGGCGCACGAGGCGATGGACGCCGCTTTCTGAGCTGAGGAAGCCGTACGCATAGTCGCCGGCCACGGAAAATGTCGCAGATTTCAACCCGGCTTCTTCACCCGCCTGGAAATCCAGCAAAGTAAATTTGAATCCCCGGCGCTCCGCCCAGCGGCGGTACATTCGCAGAAGCATTTCGGCCCAGTCTTGCGATTCCGTGCCGCCTGCGCCGGGATGAATGGTGACGATGGCGTTCAAGCGATCGTTCTCGCCCGAAAGCAGGGACGAAACCTCCAGCCGGTCTACATCCTCTCGCAGAGCGCGCAACTCGTGCTCGAGTTCCGCGCCAACGTTTTCTCCTTCGCGGGCCAGCTCAAAATAGGCCTCAATATCTTCGAGCTTCCGGCCCAGGCGGTCGTCCGCTTCGACCGCGTCCTCTAAACGTCGCCTTCCCGGGAGAATTCTCTGGGAGGCTTCGGGATTCTGCCAGAAGTCAGGCTCCGCCATTTGCTTTTCAAGTGCGGCAAGCTCGCGGCGCAGGCGTGGCGCGTCAAAGAAAACCTCGCAGGTCTGCGGCGCGCTCCTTCAGGGCGGCGTAATCTCGCTCGAGTTCTTCGATCATTGCAACTCCTTGATGTGTAAATTAGCTATTTTCGGGATTCAACGGCCGCGACGCGGTCGCCGGCAAACAAGCGCCGCAGCAATCCCGCAACCACGAGAATTGCGAGCGCAACTCCCGTGGCGCTCCAGCCGAAGACATCTCCGTACGATGTGTAAAACGTTCGCTTCGAAAGATACCGGAAGCGGCCGGCAAGCGCCGCCCGGCGATATTGCGGAGCCCTGGCGATCACGCGCCCGTACGGATCGATAATGGCCGTGATGCCGTCGTCTGTGGCGCGCAGCAGATATCGGTGGTTCTCAATAGCCCGAAACCGGGCGATGTTGAGGTGCTGATACCTCGCCGCTGACCTGCCATACCACGTGTCGTCGGAAATGTTCACCAGAACGCCCGGGCCCGGCGGCACCAGCCGCCGCACGAGTTGCGGGAAAATGGCCTCATAGCAGATAAAAACTCCGATTCCGCCGTCCCGCCCCTGCGCCACTTCGTAACTTCTGCCGGGCACAAAGTCACTAACCTCCGAAGTCACTTTGCTCATCCGCGTGAAGCGCAGCCAGGAGGGCACGTATTCGCCCATCGGCACCAGATGTATTTTATGATACTCCAGAATCACGTTTCCCGAGGGAGCGAGCGCCATGGCCGTGTTCTGCGGCCGCGTCTCGCGCGGTCCGGCAAAGGTGATCGTATTCACCACCACCATTGCCTTGGCCCGCTCAGCCATGGATTCGACCGCTCCGCGAAATATGGGGTCCTGATCGAAAAAGAACGGCGCCGAACATTCTGACCAGACGATCAGAGGCGCGCCATCGGCGTCCTTTTCCTCTCCTTTCACGGTTTCGAGCGATAGCCGGACAAGCTGCTCGAGCGGCACGGGATTTTTCCACGGAGCCCAGTTGACCAGCCCGGCATTGTTCAACGGAGCGTCGGGCTGCACCAGCACCGCAAGGCGGCGGGCTTTCGCGACGGGCGGAGGGGCTAGCGCCGCATTCGTCGCGATCCACACGATGGCGCAGCCTGCCAACGCTGCCCGCGCGCGCCACGAGCGCGGAACAAGCATCAGCCAAACCAGCAGCGCGCTCGTCAAGGCTGCCGCAAATGAAAGGCCGTAAATGCCGGTCCAGGCTGCCAGTTGCTCCAATCCGCGGGGAGCGACGGCGTAGCCGAGCAAGTCCCAGGGAAATCCTGTAATCAGGTACGTTCGCGCCAGCTCCAGCGCCACCCAAACGAAAGGAGACAAGATTAATGCAAGCGGAATCGACCGGCGAGCTGCCCAGCTTTCCGCAAGACCGAACGCTCCCCAGAATGGCGAGAACATCACCAGAAACAGAACCATCGCGGCCAGCGCCTCTGCCAGGTCAAGATGGCCGTAGCGCTGCATCACGCCCATGAACCAATACAAGTTTGCGGCCAGGAATACCGCGCCGGTCGCGCAGCCCCATAGAAAGCCCAGGATCGGGCGCGGCTCGCTGAGCGCGGCCAGAATCAGAGGCGCGCACGCCACCCAGACAAGGAAATTGAGGTCAGGAAGCGGGAAAGCGAGCGCGAGCAGCAAGCCGCTGAGAATGCAGGCCGCCAGGCGAACGAGCGGACAGGCGAGAAGTGGCGGATAGAGACGGCGCATCAGAAGATGGGCAAATGATAACTTCGGCTGGCGAAACCCGTTGCAGGCGCCGTCTTGGCGAGCGCCATCATTCCTTGATGAAGGGTTTGAATCCCTGGCGACTGAGGCGGCGCAGCACTCGCAAGGCGGTCTCCCTCGATTTGAAAGGGCCTACCTGGACGCGGAAAACATGGCCGCCTTCGCCGGCCTCCTGGGGCGTAATGAGTTTGGCAGGGTAGCCATCCCGCTTCAGCCGATTCACAAGAGACTGAGCATTCTCCTTCGAGCGCGAAGCCAGCACCTGCACCATCATGCCCTGGGGCGCAGCCGCCGCAGGCGCCGGCGCCGGTGAGACGGTGGATGAAGAAGTCGCGGTGGAACTCACGGCCGGCGTTGGCTGAGCTTGAGCCGAGGCCACGCCGCCGGCACCTTTCAAGTCCTGCTCGATCACGCCGGACGACGACGATTTTGCGTTAGACGGCGGGCTGCTCGCCAATGAACTACTCTGAAGCGGCGCGTTCACCTCGGGTGGAGTGGCGCCGGGAGGAGGAATTCTCTCCACCGTTGGCGCGCTGACCGCGGGCTGCTGGTTGCGTGCAACAATAAAGCCCAAAGCAAAGAACATGCCGCAGAGCACCACC
Organism: Terriglobia bacterium; assembly: GCA_030041095.1. GTDB lineage: Bacteria > Acidobacteriota > Terriglobia > UBA7540 > UBA7540 > JASHON01. The sequence goes on along the minus strand of JASHON010000041.1, from coordinate 24,291 downwards.
AGCGCCACAAAGATTAAGGATAGTTGGCGGACCGAGAGGTCGTAACCACTTGCCTTCGTTTCCATTCGTTGTGCCATAGTGGTTTCAAACATTCGTCAACGGCCGCTGCCGGACTCCCCATCCGGCGGAGCCGGCGCCGCATGGAGCGGTTGCGCCGCGCCGGTCCCGGACGTCCGCGCGCCCTTCATCCATCCTGCAAACAGGTCGAGCGGCAACGGGAAGATCACCGTGGTGTTCTTCTCCACGCCAATCTGCTGGAGCGTTTGGAGGTAACGCAAGGTAATGGAGATGGGCTGCTCTTCCATCACTTGCGCTGCCGCCTTCAGTTTCTCCGCCGCCTGGTATTCTCCGTCGGCATTGATGATTTTCGCGCGCCGCTCCCGCTCGGCTTCCGCCTGCCGCGCAATGGCGCCTTGCAGCTCCTGCGGCAGATCCACCTGGCGAACTTCCACCTTGGTCACTTTCACGCCCCACGGCTCCGTGTGCTCGTCGAGGATGGTTTGTAATCTCAGGTTGAGCTTTTCTCTTTGCGAGAGCAGGTCGTCGAGCTCGATTTCGCCCAGCACGGAGCGGAGCGTCGTTTGAGCCAGTTGCTCGATGGCGTAGCGATAGTTCTCGAGTTCCAAGACTGCCTTCTGCGCGTTGATCACGCGAAAATAAACCACGGCGTTCACCTTCAACGGGATGTTATCGCGCGTGATGATGTCTTGCGGGGGCACGTCCCAGGTGATCACCCGGAGTGAAACGCGAACCATCTTATCGATCGGCCAAAGAATGAAGATCAGACCGGGGCCTTTATCCGGCGTCTGAATTCTGCCCAATCGGAAGATCACGGCGCGCTCGTACTCCCGCAACACATTCAGGCACGCCAGAATCCAAACGACAAAGATAACAATAATCACTGCCACTGCGCCTACCATAAATCCTCCTCGCAACGCACGATGAAAGTCAGATACGGCTGAAGGAATCAGTGGGGCTCGTCGAAAGGCTCCACTTCGAGCGTCAGCCCCTCCACCTTAGACACCCGCACGCGGCCTCCCGCTGGGATGGGATTCTTGGCGCGAGCATCCCAGATTTCCCCATGCACCAGCACCTTTCCTTTCGGTGATAAATCCGTCCGGGCCACTCCCGCCGCGTAAAGCAGCCCTTCCGCTCCGGTGACGGCCTTCTGGCGCGCGGCCATGAGGACCGCGCGCACCAGAATGATCGTGATGATCCCCACAGGCAGCGTCACGCTCAACGCGACCCCGAAGTGAATGCGAGCGCCCGGCCAGGGCGTCTTGATGAGGACGAGCGAGCCGAAGAGCATGGCAGCAATTCCTCCTGCAGCCAGCAGGCCGTGAGCGTTCACGTGCGCTTCGAGCGCAAATAATACCAGCCCTAAAAGGATCAGGATGGCGCCGACGTAGTTGATGGGAAGCAACTGGAAGCCGAGAAGCGCCAGCACCACGCAAAGGGCTCCCAGGATCCCGGGCAGCACCATTCCGGGATGGGTGAACTCGAAATAAAGCAAAACAACCCCAATCGCGCCAAGAACAAATGCCAGGTTCGGGTCCGCCAGGTGCGCCAGAAACCGCTCGCGCGACGTCATGGCGTAGACGACGACGCGCGCGTTCGTGAGGTGCAGAGTGCTTGTGGAACCGTTGAACCGCGTGATCGTTTTGTCGTTGAACTCGGTGAAGATCTGTTGAGGGCTGGCGGCGATGCCATCGATCAAGTGGCCGGCGAGCGCTTCCTGGTCGGTATAGGACTTGCTTTGGCGTACTCCCGCTTCCGCGAGAGTCGCGTTTCTTCCCCGGTGCTGGCACAGCGTGCGGATATACGCCGCAGCATCGTTCTCAATCTTGCTGGCTTCGGTCTTGCCGATGTCCCCCCCGCCCATAAGCACAGGGTGCGCCGCACCGGTGTTCGTTCCCGGCGCCATCACGGCCACGTCGCCCGAAAGCAAAATAAAAAAGCCGGCGCTGGCGGAGCGGCTGCCACTGGGATACACATACGTGATGACGGGGACGGGAGAATTGACGATGGATTTGATGATGGCGCGCATCGAAGTCTCCAGGCCGCCGGGCGTGCTGAGTTCCAGCAAAATGGCGCTCGCGTGAACGTGGGCCGCCTCTGCAATTCCTCTCTCAACGTAAGTCGCGGTGATCGGCTCGACGATTCCGCTCAGGTTGATTTGGATCACTTCCGGCGCTTGCGCCGCTTTCACGCGGCCCGGCGCAGCCCCGGATGCAAGCGCCGCCAACGCCATTGCGCCACACAGCCAGCGAGCCATCAAGGCTCCTTCCCGGCGCTCGGCATCTGCTGTCGAATGGATTGGAGCAGCCGCAAGCTGTCCGGATTGTGAGGATCCAGGCTCAAAGCTTCCTCCGCTTCCACCTGTGCCTCCGGATATTGCCGGAGGGAAAGATAGGCGTGGGCCAGCCACTGATGCGCCACGGCGCTATCCACCAGGCCCAACGCCGCGTGGAACTGAGCGATGGCAAGCTGATGCTGGCCTTCCAGTTCGTACGCTTCACCCAGCAGAAGATGCACCGCGCCCGAATCGGGCAGAAGGGAATGTGCTTCCGCCAACTCGCGAATCGCTTCTGCGTAGAGTCCCCGCTTGAGCAGGCTTTCACCCCGAGTCAGGTGGCCTTGGCCCTGAGCCTGCGGCGGCAGTTTTGCGAGCTGAACCTCCGAGGAATTATGGACGGCCACCCAGAGCAAGCGGAATGCCTTCCCATTATAGGTCTTTTGGATTCGCGGCTGCGGCAGGATACTGGCGTTCAGGCTTCCCATCTCACGGCCGTCATGTTCCGCCACCCAGCGAAGCTGGCTTCTTCCCGCATCCAGGTCTCCCGTCTTTTCCAAGACGTAAGCGAGCAGCGTACGGACGCCGAGGTCAGCCGGACTCTCGGACTCTGCCTTTTGCAGGTAAATCGAAGATTCCTTATATTGTTCCAGGTCGCTGTAGCAAGCGCCAAGGTTGAATGCATAGGCGGCGTTGGTCGGATCAGCCTGGTACGCTTTAGTGAAGCTGGAAAGCGCGTCCCGCGCGCGCCCCAGCCGCTCCTGGACCACGCCCAGGTTGGTCCATACTTCTCCCAACGGCATTTGGCGCGATAAAGTTTCGAAGGCAGCTTCCGCCAGCGGGTATCGCCCGAGGAAGAAGTCATCCACACCATCTAAGAAAATCGAAGTGAGGTAATCCGGATCCGTGGGATCGAGCTTCGCCAACCACACTGCCGAGCGTGCATAGGCTTGCTTCCGGAAGTAATATTGGCCGAGCGCGAAGTCCGGACGATGATCGGTGGAATCAAGCTGAGCCGCGGTTTCCAGAAATTTCACCTTAGCCGGACCGTCGTTGGCCAGGATGCCACGGATGTAGTTCTCAAAGCTGTCTGGACGCAGATTCCGAAATCTGCTCTGGAAGTCGATCTCGCTTGTCTGGAATCCCGCGTCATACTCTTTCAGAAGCTGCCAGACCATGCGAGTTTGCATGCTGATCATGTCCGTAAGCGGCGCGCTCGTTTCTACCGCAGGAGTGAGCCGAAGGTCCGGCATGTTCAGGATTTGCGCGCGCGCAGAAATGATGTTGTTGGCCACCTTGAAGCTGCCGGTCACGGCCCAGTCCACGCCTAACGTTTCCGCCACTTTGTACTCGCTGGCCAGCGTGAGCGTGGCATCCGGAGGAATTCCTGCCAACTGATAGGCGCCGTTCAGCTCAGAGCGTCCCAGCGCGTACCGGCCTGGCCCTTGCATTCTCCACGAAAAAACTTGGGCAAATGCTTCTGAGATCCAACCCAGGTCCGAGCTGCTGCTCTGGTTTTCAAAAGGGAAGACAAGAATGGTGCGAGTCCGCGGGGCAGCGTTGAGAACGCTCGCACACAAGACCGCGAGCAATGCCGGCAGGCATCTTTTCATAGGGACTTGGCCTTCCCTGGTATTATAACGCACCCTTCCGCATTGACCTTCATGCCAACGCGGCTTGATTTTGGCGGATATAATGGAGCTTGGTTTCGGGCCGGGTTCCCCGGCAAAGTCTCGATCGACATGAAAATTCTGACTGCAAGCGAGATGCAACGCGTTGACCGCTTGACGACGGAGCGCTACGGTGTTCCGAGCCTGACGTTGATGGAGAATGCCGGAAACGGAGTGGTGTCGTTTCTCCGCGAGCGTTTGGGTCCGCTCGACCGGCAGCGAATTCTCGTGCTGTGCGGGCGCGGGAACAACGGCGGTGACGGCATGGTGGCAGCGAGGCTCTTGCACGAGCTGGGATTCCATCCTCGCGTCGTGCTCCTTGCGGACCCATCCGGCTTGCGAGGCGATGCGGCGGTGAATTACGGGCGGCTCGCAGCTCTTTCGCCGCCCGACGTCATCACGGACGCGGAGGGGTGGGAACGAATGAAACCGGTCCTCCGGGAGGCCACGCTTGTGATCGATGCCGTGCTCGGCACCGGGCTTTCAAAGCCGCTCCACGGATTCTTGCTTGAAGTGGTTCGAGACGTCAACAGTCTGACAACGGTGCGCCGCGTTGCCGTGGATTTGCCTTCCGGCCTGGCGGCGGATTCAGGTGACTTGATCGGCGAAGCGGTGCATGCCGATGCCTCCGTGACGTTTACGGCGCCCAAGCACGCCCACGTCTTCCCGCCGGCCTGCGAGCTCTGCGGCGAGCTGTGCGTGCACCCGATCGGCACGCCGGGCGAGCTGCTCGATGACGATGCCAGCTTGTTCTTGCGCCTGATCTCGGGCTCAGAGCTTTCATGGTTGGTTGCGCCACGCCGCATGGATTCCCACAAGGGCACGTATGGCCATGTCTTGATTCTCGCCGGCTCCCTCGGCAAGACAGGAGCGGCGGCGCTGGCTGCGGGAGCGGCCTATCGCTCTGGCGCCGGCCTGGTCACCGTGGCGACGCCGAAAAGCGCTCTGCCGGTGATTGCTTCTTTGGGAATGGAATGGATGACCGCTCCGCTGCCCGAAACCAGCCACGGCACAGTGTCCCTGCAGGCGCTTTCGGATGTTCACTTGGGCGAATTGATGCAAGGCAAGTCCGTGCTGGCGGTGGGGCCGGGAGTGGGAACGGTTCCGGAGACTGCAGAATTGGTTCGACGCGTCGTTTCGCAATCTTCTCTTCCCGTTGTGCTTGACGCGGACGGTTTGAATGCCTTTGCCGGTCATATGGACGAAATGAAGGCGGAGGGCCGGCTGCGGGTGCTCACGCCGCACCCTGGCGAAATGGCTCGGCTTTGCGGGTCTACCGTGGCTGATATCCTCAAACGGCGGGTGGAGGCTGCAAGGGATTTTGCCCGGCGCTATCAGGTTCACCTCGTTTTGAAAGGAGCAAGGACGCTGGTGGCCTCGCCGGACGGCGAAGTCGCTGTGAACCCAACCGGGAATCCGGGCATGGCCACCGGCGGAACGGGCGACTGCCTCACGGGAATCATCGCCGGCCTGCTGGCTCAGTTTCCACGCCGGCCTCCGGCCGGCGTGGTTTCGGCAGCGGTTTATCTGCACGGCTTGGCGGGTGACTTTGCGGCGCGGAAAATGGGCCAGGCATCGATGATGGCCGGAGACCTGCTCCGCGCGTTGCCGGAGGCTTTGCAGTCCCTCGGATCGCGGCCTGAATGACGGTACCACGCCCCAATCATGGAATGTTGGTAATCGAACGGCTGTGTGATACCATCACGCACTCACCGGCAGAGACTGTCGCGCTCGGCAGGAAGCTTGCGGCGCTGCTGCGGCCTCCCTGCGTGGCGCTGCTTTGCGGCGAGCTGGGAAGCGGCAAGACAACGCTGGCCAAGGGAATTGCTGCCGGACTGGGCGCCGCGACTGAAGATGAAGTCACGAGCCCTTCATTTACGCTGATTCACGAATATGCGCGCGGCAACGCGGGCGAGCGTGCGCCGCAGGGAGCCAGGGTTTTCCATGTGGATCTCTATCGAATCGATTCACTTCGAGAAGCCGAATCGCTCGGGCTCGATGAATTGCTAAGCTCGGATGCCACGGTCTTGATTGAGTGGGGCGAAAAGCTGCCGGGTGGGCTGCCGGCAATTTTTTTCCGCATCGAGCTCGAGGTCGCGGGCGAGGACGAGCGGCGGATTAGGGTCACGAAAAACACAATTTGACGAAAGGATAAGGACGAATGGCAGAATCCACTGCGCCCTCCCCTTGGGCGCTGATTGTTGGGTCGTCGAGCGGATTTGGAGAGGCCATCAGCCTGGAATGCGCGCGCGCCGGGCTTGACATCGCCGGAGTGCATTTCGACCGCCGTTCCGCCATGCCTCATGTGAACGAGATCGTCGAGAAGATCAAGGCCATGGGCCGGGATGCCGTCTTCTTCAACAAAAATGCCGCCGACGCGGACAAACGCGCCGCTGTTTTGGATGGAATCGAGGAGCACTGGAAAGCGCGAGGCGGCGAGCATTATGTGAAAGTGGTGGTGCACTCCGTCGCCTTTGGATCGCTCCAACCCTATGTCGGAGCGGGTGATTTGAAGCCGCTCACCCAGCCGCAGTTTGAGATGACGCTCGACGTCATGGGAAACAACCTGGTGTATTGGGTGCAGGAGCTGATACCGCGGAAGATGCTGCGCTCGGGCAGCCGCATTTACGGGCTCACCAGCGCGGGAGGGCACAGCGTTTTGCCCAATTACGGCGCGGTTTCCGCCGCCAAGGCGGCAATGGAATCCCACATCCGCCAGCTTGCCTACGAGCTGATGCCTTACGGCATTACCGCCAATTCCATCCAGGCCGGCGTCACCGTGACGCCCGGCTCGAGCGCCATTCCTGGAAGTGAGAAGTTGTTCGAGCTGGCAACGATGAGGAATCCCGGCGGGCGATTGACCACCCCGCAGGACGTCGCATCCGCCATTGCCGCATTGATGAGTGAGAAGACGTACTGGATGACAGGCAACGTCATTCGAGTGGACGGCGGCGAAGATATTGTGGGGTGAACGGATCTGAAACCAGGCTTATGGCGGCTATTACCCTGAACGGTGAATCAAAAGAAATCCCGGACGGTCTCACGCTTTCGGGCCTGCTGGACCGGCTGAAAATCAAGCAAGACCGGGTTGCAGTGGAGCGAAACCGGGAAATCGTTCCACGCAGCGATTGGGAAACCGTTCGTATCGCGCCCGGAGATCAATTGGAAATTGTACACTTCGTCGGCGGAGGCGCGGGCCGTTAATGTCCCAGCCTTCCACGGCCTCCAGCGCCGGAGGCGCGCCCAAGTTACGTCGCGTTCTCACCCTCTGGGACCTCATTTTTTACGGCATCGTCCTCATCCAGCCGATTGCCGGCGTGCCACTGTTCGGCGTAGCGCAAAAACTCTCTGGCGGCTATTTCGTAGACACCATCCTGATCGCCATGTTTGCCATGACCATTACGGCGGTCAGCTACGGACGCATGGCTGCAGTCTATCCTTCGGCGGGCTCGGCGTATACGTACGTCGGAAAAGGACTCAATTCGTATCTGGGTTTTCTGGTGGGCTGGGCCATGATCCTGGACTATCTGATGCAGCCCTTGATCAACACCATCTGGATTGCCGTGGCCATTCACACCCGCTATATCCCGCAAATGCCTTACGCCATCGCGGCATTCCTGGTGGCAGGATTGATGACGGTGCTGAATCTGCGCGGCGTGAAGTCCTCCGCCACATCCAACAAGGTGCTTTTGGCGGCCATGGTGGTGGTGATTGTAGCTTTTATCATGCTCGCCGTGCATTACCTCTTTTACGCCCAAGGCTGGCACGGCGTGCTCTCCGCAAAGCCCTTTTACAATCCCCACACTTTCCAGCCGCATCGCATCTGGATGGCAACGTCATTCGCCGCGCTCACCTACATCGGTTTCGACGGTGTTACCACATTGGCCGAGGATGTGGAGAACCCCAAGCGCAACGTCCTCCTGGCGACGGTGCTGGTGTGCCTCTTCACCGGCGTCGTGAGCGGCATCGAGATTTACCTCGGGCAGCGAGTCTGGCCAAACTGGCACACGTTCCCCAACTTGGAAACCGCCTTCATGGACGTCTGTCACCGCGTCGGCGGCTTGCCTCTTTTTGAAGCGATGGGAGCCATCTTGATTGTTGCGGGCTTTGGCAGCGGCTTGACCGGAACGCTGGGGGTTGCGCGGCTGCTGTTTGGCATGGGCCGGGATGAAGTGCTTCCCAAACGCGTTTTTGGTTATCTCAGCCCACGCTCGAATACGCCCACTTACAACATCCTGATCATCGGCGCTCTGGCCTATGCCGGCGCTCTTCTGCTCGGGGCCGTCGGCAACGCTTATGAGCATGCCGGCGAGTTGATTAATTTTGGAGCGTTCCTCGCTTTTATGGGCGTGAACTTGTCCGCCTTCTGGCATTTCTCGTTCATTGATCGCACCCGCCGCCGACGCCTTTTGGCAGATTCTGCGATTCCACTTCTCGGATTTGCTTTCTGCGCTGTGATCTGGTGGAACCTGAGTGGCCTTGCCAAGATCGTCGGAGGGACATGGTTTGCCGTTGGGCTCGCGTACATCGCGGTCACCACGCGCGGCTTCCGCGTGGCGCCGAAGCTGATCGATTTCAAGGAACAGTGAACCGGAGGCCGGCGCAACCAGGGGCTAAACACGCTGCGGGAAAAGGCCACTTTGTCATGCTGAGCCCATTCGCCCTTCCGCAGCGAACGGCCCTGAGCGCAGCGAAGGGGCTCAGGGTAAACTCCGCGAAGCATCTCTGCATTTCTTTGGAAACAAATGCCGGGCTTCTTCGCTGCGCTCTCTGCATGACATTCGTCGAGCGTGCCTTTCAGCATCCTGCAAAGCCTGTTGATTCGCTCGCATGTCCCGGCGTGGCAGGAGCCGTGCCTTGGCGTTTCTACCTTTGCTCAGCAGTGTTGCGTTGGCTATGATGCGGCTGTGCCGCCTGACCTGCGGCCAGACTTGGGGAAAGCTTTGCCTTTCCGACTGCGCCAGCGATCAAATTATTTAGGGCGAGGCTGCGCCTCGCCCCGTGGAGTTTCCACATTTCACACGCCGTTTCCCAGGCGCTCCGGCGCCCCCGTATCAGTTGGTCATGTCGCTTCGCGACACCCACGAAGCGATGAAAGCGTTTGGGGTAGGGGCGGGTTTCAAACCCGCCCCTACTCAATTTTCAAGACAGGGCATGACTTCACTCATGCCGCCTCAGCTCCGCCGATGGTCGGGCTTTAGCCCCTGCGGCTTTTCCCTTCGCCCGGGGAGACGCAGCCTCGCTTTCGAAAAAGAAGTGTCCTATTTGTCCCCACCGTCTCATTTGGATGTGACATAGTGATGGCGGATATTGCTGGCTACGGACTGCAAGCCAGCGTAGCCGGATAAATAATCTGGTCGGATTATGAATAATGTTTTTTTCGGCAAGCGAAGCCGTTAAGTGTTTCAGAATGAGCAACATGATAAAATCCTAACCAAAAACGAAGCCGTGAAAGCCGTTATGTTATTGAAAACAAATATAGTTACATGATTTAAAAGCCGTTAAGTTGTTGATAAAGCTGGGAGCCGCTGGCCAATAACGAACGTGTAGGCATCAGGGGTCAGTCGTTCGAACTCCATGGCCGATGACGACGGAGAATAAGATGGCAAGTCTGTCCGCTTGCTGCCGTGGAATCGAAGCCGTAGGATTGAGGAGATGGCTTTCCTGAATCCGGCGGACACATTGCGTCGAGTTTCATTCTTCGCCGCGCTTCCCCACGGCGAACTCGAGGCGCTCGCTTCCCACTGCAGTGTGAGGAAGCTTGGCAAAGACGAGATGCTGTTTGCCGAAGGAGATTCTTGCGAGGGACTTTACGTTGTGCAGGCCGGCGCAATCAAAGTGTTCAAGATGGCGGATAGCGGACGAGAGCAGGTGATTGGCATTGACCGCGCGGGTTCGACGGTCGCCGAGCTACCCATTTTCGATGGCGGAAATTATCCGGCCTCGGCGACGGCCATCGAAGACTCAACTCTTCTACACTTGCCGAAGCGCGAATTCCTTGGTTTGTGCCGTGAAAACTCGGCCGTGGCGTTCGCGGTGATTCGCACTCTGGCCTGGCGCTTCCGTTACCTGACGACTCTGGTCGAAGAACTGTCGCTGAAAGAGGTGAGCAACCGCTTGGCCCGATTTCTTCGCGATCGCGCGCAGCGCGACGGCGTGCGAACGCGCCGTGGCGTCGAGTTTCCGCTGCAGGAAAGCAACCAGGAAATTGCTGCTGAGATTGGCACCGTCCGAGACCTGGTCTCCCGCAACCTGCGGCGGTTTGTTGATCGCGGCATCCTGCGGTTGGAGCGGCGCCGGGTGATCGTGCTCGACATGTCAGAACTCGAGATGCAGGCTGCGGGTTCCAAGCGAAGCTCCTCGGCCGAGCGCGCTCTCGCTCCCGTCGTCCCAAACGGCAAATAGTGAACAGCACAAAGAACCCGGGATCGTTTCATGGTCTGCGGCCTGGGACGTGGCGGCGGGCGTGGCGCCGCTGAAATCGCTCGACAAGGCATCGTAGAGGGGTCAGTCCGGGAAAGTAAAAGAGTTGGAGAGTGTCAGCGCGTGAGCAGGACGAACGAGTGCAGCGGAGTTCAAACTGTCGCCGTGTATTGCGCTTCGAGCCGCTGCTGCGACTCGCACTATTTCGATGCAGCCGCAAAGCTCGGCGGCGAACTGGCTCGGCAACAAATCAGCATTGTCTACGGCGGGGGCGCCGGCGGACTCATGGGGGCGCTTGCGAACGGGGCGCTGGCTCTGGGTGGACGGGTCGTCGGCATTCTTCCGCGATTTATGGACGATCTGAAGTGGGGACACGGAGGAATCACCGAGAAGATCGTGGTTGAGGACATGCACGCCCGCAAGCGGGCCATGCTCGAGCGCGCCGATGCCGTCGTGGCGCTTCCCGGTGGTTGCGGAACGCTCGAGGAGCTTTTTGAAGCCATCGCCTGGAAGCGGCTGAGTCTCTTTCTGGGTCCCATCGTCATCGTCAATACGCGGTCCTTTTTCGACCGCTGTGTCCGCCTGCTCGATGATTGTGTCGCCGAGGGCTTCATGGACCGCCGGCATCGCGCCATGTGGACCGTAGTAGACGAGCCGGAAGAAGTGGTGGAGGCCATTCGAGCCGCGCCCCGTTGGGAGGCATCGTGCCGCGATTTTGCCGTGCCCGGCCTGAATGCGCCGCAAAGCGCCGCAGAAGGCCCGCCGCCGGGTTCCCGCAAGTGAATGGTCTCCAATAGCTCCGTCTCCCTTCGGCTCGCTATGGAGTTTCTCTGAGGTCAGGGATGGCAGAGGGAATCAAAGTAGAAAAGGTTAGGGAGGGCGAATTCCAGGTCACCGTTTCTGGCGTCCCGGTTCCACACACGGTCACCGTCAGCCGCCAGTACTACTTGAAGCTGACGGCCGGGAGAATTACGGACGCAGAGCTGGTGAGGCGATCGTTCGAATTCCTGCTGGCGCGGGAGCCGGAGGAATCCATTCTGACGGAGTTCGAGCTACCCGTCATTGCCCGCTACTTCCCGGAGTACGAGCGAGAGATGCAACGTCAAACCTGACGCCGCTCCGGTCGATGGCGGATTCGTCCGCACGGCCACGGACGAGCCGTCGAAGCGCAACCCAGGCCATTCCCTCGGCCTGGCGTCGCTCTTGACCGCCCCTCACTGCCTTGACCCTCCTCGGAAGACTGTGTAAGCTTGGCCATGGGGTTGCCCGCAGCCGCATTTCCTTCGAGGATCGGGTTTGACCACATCAACGGGAATAGAATCAAAGCGGACGGCGCTGAACGCCGCGCATCGCCGGGCGGGCGCGCGCATGGTGGAGTTTGGCGGCTGGGACATGCCGGTCGAATATTCAGGCATCGTGGAAGAGCATCTTGCGGTGCGGAAGCGCGCTGGCCTGTTCGACGTTAGCCATATGGGCGAAATCGAAGTGCGAGGCCCGAAAGCCCTGGCGCTGCTTCAATACCTCACGTCGAATGACGTTTCGCGGCTCAAAGCCTTCCAGGCGCAGTATTCAGCGCTGATGAATCCGCAAGGCAGCGCGGTTGACGATTGCGTGGTGCACCGCCTGGGCGAAACAGAGTTTTTCCTCTGCGTCAATGCGGCCAACACAGATAAGGATTTTGCCTATATTCTCGAGCATAACCCGTTTGCCGCCGGGTCAGACGTTGAGATTCGCAATGTCTCGAAGTGCTACTCGCAGCTCGCTCTGCAAGGCCCCCTGGCTGCGGAGATCCTGCAGGCGCTTGCTGAAACGGACCTGCACAGTTTGAAGTATTACACTTTTCGTGGATCGGTTTGTTGTGGCGTCTCAGGATGGCTTGCGCGCACGGGCTATACGGGTGAAGACGGCTTCGAGTTTTACTTCGCGCCCTCTGAATCTGAGAGCGTGTGGCAGATGCTTCTTGAAAAAGGAAAGCCATATGGGCTGCTCCCGGCCGGTCTTGGCGCTCGCAACACGCTCAGGCTCGAGGCAGCGTATCCACTCTATGGGAACGAACTGGACGACGAAACGACGCTCCTTGAGGCGAACCTCGGATGGATCACGAAATGGGACAAGGGCGACTTTTTGGGGCGCGAGGCGTTAGCGGGGCAGCGGGAAAGCGGCGTGAAGAAGAAACTGGTCGGTTTTGAAATGCTGGACCGCGGAATCGGTCGCGACGGTTACCCAATCTGGGTTGAGGGCAAGCCGTGCGGGCGCGTCACCAGCGGCTCCTACGCGCCGTTTCTGAAAAAGAATATCGGCCTCGCTTACGTCCCATCACAGCACGCGGGGCCGGGGCAGGAATTTGAAATCGAAATCCGCGGGAAGCGCGCCCGCGCGCGCCAGGTTCCTTTACCCTTCTACAAGCGGCCCAGGGCTTGACAAGAATCCTCGATCAACGGCTGGCGGAGGGCGAACGGCATTTAGGGAGGGCAAATAATGTATCCGCAAGAATTTCTTTACACTCAGGATCATGAGTGGATTCGGGTCGATGGCACCACAGCCTCCATCGGTATAACCGAGCACGCTCAGAAAGAGTTGGGGGATATCGTATTTGTTGAAGTGCCTCAGGTCGGTTCCCAGGTGACCAGGAAGGAATCGCTCGGCACCGTGGAATCCGTGAAGGCGGTTGCGGACGTCTATTCTCCGGTGACGGGAGAAGTGATCGCCGTCAATCCCAAGATTCAGAAGGCCCCCGAGCTGGTCAATACCGATCCGCACGGCGAGGGCTGGCTCGTTCGCGTACGGCTCAAAGACCGCAGCGAAACCGAGAGCTTAATGACTGCCGACGAATACGAGGAGTATTTGAAGAAAGGATCGGCTCATTGATGCGTTACCTGCCGAACTCGCCTGAAGACCGAAAGGAGATGCTCCGGGCAACAGGCCGCAGCTCCATCGATGAGCTCTTCGCGCAAGTTCCGCAAGACTTGAGGCTCCATGAATCCCTGCAGCTTCCCGGGCCGCTGTCAGAAGCGGAAATTCTGGAATTCTTCCGGGAAGCTGCCCGAGCCACCAGCAAGGACTTCGTTTCGCTGCTGGGCGCCGGCGTCTATCGACACTACCGGCCGGTAGTGATCGATGAACTCCTCTCGAGGGGCGAATTCCTGACGGCCTATACACCTTACCAACCCGAAATCTCGCAAGGCACGTTACAAGCCCTGTTCGAATTTCAGACACTCATCGCCCAGCTTACCGGCATGGAGGTTGCCAACTCCTCGCTTTACGATGGCTCGACTGCAACGAACGAAGCGGTGCTGATGGCCATGAGGATTACGGGGCGCGAGCAGGTGCTGTTGGCGCGGACGATGCACCCTGAATATCGCGAGGTGATCAAGACTTACGGACGGTACCTCGGTACGCGGGTCAAAGAAGCGCCTTTGCAGCCATCCGGTCAGATGGATCTTCACCGCCTTGACTGCGTGGTAGACGAAAAGACGGCAGCCGTGGTGATCCAATCGCCGAACTTCTTCGGTGTTTTGGAGCCGGTTTCGGAAATAGCGGAACTTGCACACAAGCATGGGGCATTTTTGATCGTCGCCGTAGCGGAGCCGCTATCGTTGGCTCTCGTCAAGCCGCCTGCCGAAGCAGATATTGTCTGCGGCGAAGCACAATCCTTCGGCGTGCCTGTGGCGTTTGGAGGGCCGTACTGCGGGTTCCTGGCAACGCGGGACCGGTTCGTCCGGCAAATGCCCGGCCGGCTTGTTGGACTAACCAAAGACAGCCAGGGCCGTCGCGGGTTCGTCTTGACGCTGGTCACGCGAGAGCAGTTCATCCGGCGCGAGAAGGCCACTTCGAACATTTGCACCAGCCAGACTCTGTGCGCGCTGGCCGCGACCATCTATCTCTGTCTCCTGGGCAAACAGGGCCTGCGAAAGCTCGCCAGGAATAACCTGGCGAAGGCCCACGATGCGGCCCGCGAGCTGCAGGCCGTTGGCGCAAAACGGCCCTTCACCGGCCCGTTCTTCAACGAATTTGTTCTGGAGACTCCGATGCCAGCAGGTGATTTTCTCAGGGCCTGCGAAGAAGAAAAGATTCTCGGGGGATTGGAGCTCGAACGCTTTTATCCTGAAATGAAGAACCACTTGCTGATCGCCGTAACTGAAATGGTCAACAAGGAAACCATCGACCGGATGGCGCGCGTGCTTGCTGGATTCGGTGTGGATGCTCATTCCTCGCGTCTGAACGGCGCCGCGGCTCCCGTTCGTTCGCATTAGGTACGATATGTCCCAGTCAGGTGGCCACAACGGCCGAATCACGGAAGCAATTCCTCACATCACTCGTAATGAAGCCCTGATTTTCGAGCGGTCTTCAGCGGGAAAGACCGGCGCCGAGGTAGCGCCGCTGGACGTTCCTCCGGTGGAAGCTCCTGAAGTGCTCGGGAAGGACTTCTACCGGGAAGACATCGACGGCTTTCCCGAGGTTTCGGAGTTGGAGGTGATTCGCCATTTCACTCGCCTTTCCACCTGGAACTATGGCATCGATACCGGACTCTATCCGCTCGGGTCCTGCACGATGAAGTACAATCCCCGGATCAATGAAGTGGTAGCGCGCCTGGACGGGCTCGCCACGGACCACCCTTACATCCCTGCGCGCTTAGCGCAAGGCTGCCTGGGTATCCTTGCGGAGACCGCCCGCTGCGTGGCGGAGATCACGGGCATGGATGCGGTGTCGTTGCAGCCGGCCGCGGGAGCGCAGGGTGAGCTGACGGGCCTTTTGATGATTCGCGCCTATCATGAAGACCGCGGCGAACGGCGGAAGTATATCCTCATTCCTGATTCGGCTCACGGCACCAACCCCGCGAGCGTCACCACTTCTGGTTACGAAGCCCGAAGCTTGAAGTCCAACGATCGCGGCTGCGTCGATCTCGCGGAATTGGAACGCGCCATGACGCCGGAAACCGCCGGCTTGATGTTGACCAACCCGAACACTTTGGGAATCTTTGAGGAACAGATTCGAGAGGTTTGTTTGCGGGTTCACCACCGCGGCGGCCTGGTTTACATGGACGGCGCCAACATGAACGCGCTCATCGGGATTGCGCGGCCTGGAGACTTTGGCGTGGATGTGATGCACTTGAATCTGCATAAAACGTTCTCCACGCCTCACGGCGGCGGTGGTCCGGGCTCCGGCCCGGTGGCCGTCAAGCGCAAACTGGAGCCTTATCTGCCCACGCCCACAATCGAAGAGACCGGCGACGGCTTCTATAAGCTGAATTTCGACCGTCCAAAGAGCGTCGGGCGCGTGCGGGCGTTTTACGGGAATTTTGGGATGGCCGTCCGGGCGCTGGCCTACATGCTGGCTTACGGGGCTGATGGCTTGCGGCAGGTGACTGAAGACGCCGTCCTGAACGCAAACTACCTGCGGGCGCGTCTTTCGACTGCGTACGATCTTGCTTATGACGCTCCGTCCATGCACGAATGCGTCTTCTCGGATCGCCGCCAGGCTGCGCGCGGCGTGCGAACGGGGGACATTGCGAAGCGTCTTATGGACTACGGGTTTCATCCCTATACCGTCTCCTTCCCGCTCGTCGTCCCCGGCGCAATGATGATCGAGCCCACTGAAAGCGCGAGCAAAGCGGAGCTGGATGCGTTCGTCGATGCCCTGCTCGCCATCGCGCAGGAAGTGAAAGAGCATCCGGAAGTGGTGGCTGGCGCGCCGCATTCCACCCGTCTCTCCCGGTTGGATGAAGCCACGGCTGCGCGCAAGCCCATCCTGCGCTGGAAGCCCTCATGATGTCCCCAAATGAATCTTCCGAAGAAGTCTTCCGCTTGGCGCGCAGTCTCATCGAGATTCCGTCCGTGACAGGCGATGAGGGCGCCTGCTGCCGTTTCCTTATGGATCATTTGGCGCGGCGGGGCTGGCGCGTGGAGTCTTTGCCGGTGTCCCCGCAGCGCTTCAACGTTTTCGCATCTAAAGGCAAACCGGACGTGGTGTTCAGCACTCATGTTGATACCGTCCCTCCCTTTATCTCCGCGGGGGAAGATACAGAATATATTTATGGCCGCGGTTCGTGCGATGCCAAAGGGATCGTGGCTTGCCAGGTGTCCGCGGCAGAGCGGCTCGCCGCTGAAGGAATCGACCGCGTTGGATTGCTCTTCCTCGTGGGTGAGGAAACAATGAGTGATGGCGCTCGGGCTGCGAATCTCACGCCCCGCGGCTCGCAGTTCCTCATTAACGGTGAGCCCACCGGCAACAAGCTGGCGCTGGGGACCAAGGGAATTCTGTGGGTGAATGTCCGCACTCGCGGAAAGATGGCGCATTCCGCGTACCCTGAGCTGGGCGAATCAGCCATCGATAAGCTATTGGACGTTCTCACGGAGGTTCGTCGCCTCCCGCTTTCGCGGGACGCCGTGCTGGGTCCGACTACGTTAAACGTGGGTGTCATATCCGGAGGGTGCGCTCCCAACGTCATTGCGGGTGAGGCTCAGGCCCAGTTGATGTTTCGCACCGTGCCAGCGGGTGAAGGCCGCCCCGACCTGCGTCAAGAAGTCGCGCGCCTCCTGGATGGCAAGTGCGAATGCGAGGTGGTCCGCGAGACGCCGCCACTCAAGATGGCCTCGCTTGATGGGTTCGAGACTGACGTTTTTTCTTTTACAACGGACCTGCCGTCACTCACGGCCTGGGGCCAACCATTTCTTCTGGGTCCTGGCCGCATCGATAGTGCCCATACGGACCACGAGTGCGTGAGCAAAGCCGAGCTCGTGCGAGCGATCGATCTTTACACTCGGATGGCGCGGACGCTGATAGAAGGCAAGCCTTGAAGAGCGTTGGGAACTTATCGAAAGGATCGATAGCATGAAAAAGATGGAAGTCGGGATCCTGGGAGCCACAGGGATGGTCGGCCAACGGTTTGTGAGCCTGCTTGAGAATCATCCGTGGTTCAAATTGGCTTGGATGGCTGCGTCTGACAAATCAGCGGGCAAGTCGTACGCTGAAGCCTGCCAGTGGCGGCTTCGCAGCCCCATGCCGGATGCCGTGCGAACCATGCTGGTGAACGAATGCAAGCCTCCCGGCGCGCCCCAATTGGTGTTTGCGTCGCTCGATTCGAAAGTGGCAACCGATGTGGAAAAGCAGTTTGCGCGCGCGGGCCACGTGGTGGTCTCGAATTCTTCAAGCCACCGCATGGAGCCGGACGTTCCCTTGCTGATTCCGGAGGTGAATCCGGACCATCTTGCGCTGGTTCGGGCCCAGCGGCGCGAACGTGCCTGGCAAGGAATGATCGTGACCAATCCGAATTGCACCACGGTGGGTCTCGCCATGTCACTTGCGCCGCTTGAGGCCGCGTTTGGCGTGGAAAAAGTGTTGATGACCAGCATGCAAGCGGTTTCCGGCGCCGGCTATCCCGGCCTTCCAACGCTCGATATTTTTGGCAACGTCATCCCTTATATCGCCGGCGAAGAAGAAAAAGTGGAAGCGGAGACGAAGAAGCTTCTCGGCAAGCTGGCCGGCGGTCGCATTCAACCAGCGGCCTGCGCCGTCAGCGCCCACTGCAATCGCGTGTTGGTCGAGGACGGGCACACGGAATCCATCTCCGTCTCGCTTCGGCGTCGAGCCACGGAGCGTGAGCTGATTGAGGCATGGCGCGCATACCATTCCGTCCCGCAGGAAAAGCAATTGCCCACCGCTCCGGCGCACCCTCTCGTCGTTCGTGAGGAAGCGGCCCGCCCCCAGGTCAAGCTCGACGTTTCCACGGAACGCGGCATGGCAACCGTCATTGGCCGCCTCCGCCCGTGCGCGGTGTTGCAGTTCAAGTATACGGCGCTCAGCCACAATACCATCCGCGGCGCTGCAGGCGCCGCACTGCTTAACGCGGAGCTGATGAAGGCAGAAGGTTATCTCGACTAAATGGCGAACGCTTCCAAAACCATCCATCTTGCCCTGCTCGGCCACGGCAAGATGGGCAAGGCGCTGGCGACGCTTGCTCCGCAGCGCGGATTCTCCATCCGCTGCGTGCTCGACGAGGATACGAATCGTAATGCACAAGGCATCACGGCAGAGAATTTCCGCGGCGTTGACGTGGCAGTGGATTTTACCACTCCCGAGGCTGTGCTCGAGAACATCAGGCGGGTTGCGGCGCTCGGATGCAATCTGGTCGTTGGCACCACGGGCTGGATGGACCACCTTGACGAGGTCCGCGAACGGGTCAAAACTGCGGGCACGGGTTTGGTTTATGGGGCGAATTTTTCCATCGGGATCCAGCTCTTTTACCGCGTCGCCAAGTCGATGGCCCAAGCATTCTCGGCGTATCCGGTTTACGAGCCGTATATGATCGAGGCGCACCACCGCTTCAAGAAGGATGCGCCGTCGGGAACGGCGCTGGAATTGAAAAGGCACGTCTCCGCATTTTTCGATTCGCGCGATATTCCCATCACCAGCGTTCGCGCCGGTTATCACCCCGGAATGCATGAAATAGGATTCGATTCTGAAGCCGACACCGTCGTTCTGCGCCACACGGCTCGGAGCCGGCAGGGATTTGCCGAGGGCGCGCTCTACGCTGCCCGCTGGGTTGCAGACAGGAAAGGTGTATTTGCGTTTGCCGACATTCTGGAATAAGGATGAACGGGATAATGATGGGTGCGCGGCTCTGAATGGCTCGATAACCCTTTACGGATTTCAGGTCCAGGCTCGCACCGGTTGGAGATACCATGCCTCTCAAAATTCAAGGTTGCGGCACGGCGCTTGTCACGCCGTTCAAGTCCGACGGCACGATCGACGTTGAGTCCTTTCGCAAACTGGTGCAGTTCCAGGTGAGTGAGGGAATCGATTTTCTTGTCCCCTGCGGCACCACGGGCGAGACCCCTACGCTCGAGAAGGAGGAATATCTTGGGATCATCCGCGTCGTCGTTCAAGAAACGGCCGGCAAGGTTCCCATCGTTGCGGGCGCCAGCAGCTACAGCACGAAACATGCTTGCGAGCTCGTGAAAGAAATCGGCGGGCTTGGGATACAAGGCATTCTCTCCTGCGCGCCCTATTACAACAAACCCACGCAAGAAGGCCTTTTCCGCCACTTTTCCGCCATTGCTGAGTGTACTGATCTGCCGGTGATCTTGTACAACGTTCCGGGCCGCACGTCTTCGAACATCGAGCCTGCCACGGTAACGCGCCTGTCGAAAATCGACAATATTATTGGTATCAAGGAAGCTTCAGGCAGCATCGTTCAACAGATGGAAGTGCTTCGAGCGGTTGAGCCGGAATTTACAGTGCTTTCGGGGGACGATGCCTTCACTTTTCCGCTCATGGCGCTCGGCGGCGCGGGAGTGATTTCCGTGGCTTCGAATGAGGTCCCCGGCGCCATGACGCGTCTCACTCAGCTTCTCCTAGAGGGAAATCTCAAGGCAGCAAGAACGCTGAATGCCCTCCTTCTTCCCCTCATGCAAGCGAATTTCCTGGAAAGCAACCCGATTCCTGTGAAGGCCGCACTGGCCATGATGGGCATGATCGAGGAAGTGTACCGGTTGCCGCTCGTGCCCATGCGAATTGAGAACCGCGACAGAATGGAAAAGGTTCTTGCAGAACTGGGGTTGCTGAAGCGCCAGAAACAGGCCGAAAGACTCGCAAACATCAGAAACACTCTCGCCGGCTTAGGCGTCAACCTGGGCCCGCTGAAAGCAAAAAAGGCAACGAAGGCAAGCGAGTAACGGCTTCCGGCGTTCAGCTCAAGGCATTTAGCCGATTTGCCAGGCGGGACTTATACCGCGCCGCCGTATTTTTATGAAGGATGCCATTGCGGATGGAATGGTCGATGAGCGCAACCGTCGGCACGAACAGGGATTGCGCCGCAGATTTATCCTTTGAATTCAAAGCTCGATCCATGCGGCGAAGCTGGTGGTGCAGCCGGGACCGGTGAGAACGGTTTCGCTCCGTTCGTGTTTGCGTTTGTTTGATGCGCTTAAGCGCAGACTTGTGACTTGCCACGAAAACTCCTTATTTTCAGGATTATGTCTTAACATACCAGACGCCCCGAACACCGTCAACGAAAAGGGTGGGAAACACAGGGACACGTCGTTGCGCAGAACACCGGTCCTGAAACCCTCAAAATCGTAGATGAAAACCTCGAAGCCATGACCGAGCTTGCCCGGCTTCATGACATCAGTTTTGGAACTCAATCCACCGAAACACCGTATAACCATCCGAGAGGCAAGCCGTCAAATGATCGTAAGCGCCTGCGGAGCGTAAGGAGGGCAGCATGGGAAACCTGATTCAGGACGTCCGGTACGGTGCGCGGATGCTGGCACGAAGCCCGGGTTTTACGGCTGTGGCTGTCCTGACACTGGCTCTCGGCATTGGCTCGACGACGGCCATCTTTTCACTCATCAACGCCGTCTTGCTCGCCCCGTTGCCGTACCCTAATTCGAACCGCATCGTCAGCCTTATGCTCAAGTTTCCCAAAGGGGGCAGTCAGTCCAGCCTCGCCGTTCCCGAATTCATGGGCATGCGTCACGCCACTCAAACCCTCAGTGATTTCACACTCTATGATTTTGGTGGTCCGGGAATCAACCTCACCGGCGACGACCGCCCGCAGCTCGTGAAGGGCATCCACGTTTCCGCAAATTATTTCAACTTATTTTCCGCACCCATGGCTTTAGGGCGCCCTTTCACACAGGATGAGGACCGGCCCGAGGGGCCACACGTCGCCGTCATCAGTTACGGCCTCTGGCGGAGCCGTTACGGTGGGGATCCAAACATCGTGGGCAAATCCATCGACCTCAACGGAAATCCTACGGTCGTCGTGGGTGTCATAGGCCGAACGTTTCATGCGAACCCTCCTGCGGAAATCTGGCTGCCGTTGCAGGCTGACCCGAATAGCGTCGATGAGGCGCATTACCTGCTGGGCGCCGCCATCCTGAAACCAGGAGTCAGCATCAGGCAGGCTAACGCAACACTAGGCGTGGCGGCCGCAGCCTTCAGGCGAAAATTCCCGCAAGCTTCGACCCTGATGGGCGGCCAGATTTCGTTTATGGTTAAGCCCATACGAGAACTTGAAGTGGCAAACGTCAGGCCGGCGCTGCTGGTCTTGCTGGGAGCGGTCGGCTTTGTCCTGCTGATCGCCTGCGCAAACGTGGCAAACCTGCTCCTCGCGCGCGCCACAATCCGGAAGCGGGAAATAGCCATTCGCGCCGCCGTCGGCGCCGGACGCGGACGCATCGTCCGCCAGTTGTTGACGGAAAGTGTGCTGCTCTCAGTCGTGGGAGGCATCGTCGGATTAATTGTGGGCTACGTTGGCGTTCGCGCGATGCTCGCCGTCAGCCCCATCGCCTTGCCCTTTACGGGCAAACATGGTTCGGCTGTCTCGCTCGACTGGCGAGTTCTGCTTTTCGCGATGGCCGTATCTGTAGTGACGGGCATGCTGTTTGGGTCCATCCCCGCGCTGAGCTCCTCCCGGACTGACCTTAATGCCGCTCTTAAAGAAAGTGGCACGCGTTCCGGGGGCAGCTTCCGGCAGAACAAGGCGCGGTCCATCCTGGTGCTGGTGGAAATGGCGCTGGCGCTGGTTCTCCTGGTGGGCGCCGCGTTGCTCATCCGCACGTTCGTAGTCATGCGGTCCGTCGATCCGGGCTTCGATCCTCACAACGTTCTTACGATGACGATGTCTCTTGCGGGCGGGCGCTTTGATAAGGCGTCCAACGTAGCTCTCATGGATCGCGAGGCAGAAGACCGGGTTGACAGCATCCCCGGCGTTCAATCGATCAGTGATATGGCGTGGCTTCCCCTCACGGGAGCATACGATCTGCCCTTTGAGATTGTTGGCCGTCCTTCCAAAGGAGCAAGCCCGAACAACGGCGACTCTTTGTGGGCTTTCATCTCGCCTCAGTATTTCAACGTATTTCAGATTCCTCTGCTTCGCGGCCGTGAGTTTACAGACCTCGATACCGCGGCCTCGCCACACGTTGTCATTATCAACCGGTCCATGGCGAGGAAGTATTGGAAAAATGGCGATCCGGTCGGACAACAACTGTTGATTGGCAAAGGGGTCGGGCCCGAATTCAACGAGGCGCCCAGGGAGATCGTCGGTGTTGTCGGCGACGTTCGGGACGACGGTCTTAACCACAACCCACCGCCCATCATGTACGTGCCCGTCGCCCAGATAAACGATGGGGTGATTAAGCTCGGTAACAGCCTGGCTCCTGTCACCTGGGCGGTGCGCACCAAGGTGCCACCCTTTACGCTGAGAAATCAAATTCAGAAAGAGCTTCGAGATGCGAGCGGTGGCCTGCCTGTAGCGCATATCCGATCGATGGAGCAGGTGGTTTCCCAATCCACCGAAAGTACCAGCTTCAATATGACCCTGCTCGCCGTCTTTGCCGCCGGCGCGTTGTTCCTCGCCGGAATCGGCATCTATGGCCTCATCGGCTATTCAGTTCAGCAACGAACGCAGGAGCTGGGCATCCGCCTGGCGCTCGGCGCCACGCCGCGAGACGTTCAGAATATGGTGGTGCGGCAGGGGATGACGCTGGCATTCGCCGGGGTGGTCATCGGCGTAGGAGCCGCCCTCGCTTTAACGCGAGTGATTGCCAGCATGCTCTTTGGCGTTAAACCCTGGGACCCTGCCGTATTCATCGGGGTCGCCGTCCTGCTTAGTCTTGTCGCCTTGCTTGCCACTTATCTTCCTGCACGCCGCGCTGCGCGCGTTGACCCCGTCAAGGCGTTGAGGTACGAATAGTTCCCTATGGCCGCCGATGCTTGGAATGCCATTGCCATCACCTGGCTTGTGTTCCTGGTTGTGTGGTTCCTCGCGGCTCTTCGCGTAAAGCCCGCCGAAAAGAAAGAAGGCAGAGGCTCGCGCGCCTTTGTCCTTGTGATGATTGTCGTGGGAAGCTTCGGCTTTTGGGGAAACGACGTCGGCGTGAGGCCACTGGGTTCGCGCTTCGTGCCCAAGGTGCCGATTGTTCTTGTTGCAGGAGCGCTGCTTACCATCGCGGGTGTGCTCCTGGCCTTCTGGGCGCGCTACCATCTCGGGCAGAACTGGAGCACGACGGTAACAGTCAAGGTGGGGCACAGCTTGGTTCGCTCCGGCCCCTACGCCTATCTGCGCCATCCCATTTACGTTGGCCTGGGCGTCGCGCTTGCTGGAACGGCTTTGGCCAAAGGAACGTGGGGCGCGCTCGCCGGCATGCTCCTCATCGATCTCGCGTTCTGGCGCAAAGCGTATGTCGAAAATGCGTTCCTCGAGAGCCGGTTTGGTGAAGCAGCGCAGCGAAGGTGAACTTGAACGCGTCGCCGCATCCAGCATGTGATCCAAGCGGGATAAAGAGGTATGATTGAAGGTGTATGGCGATTCCGCGAACGATGTACGAAAAGATTTGGGCCGCGCACCTCGTTCATGACGAGCCTGGGCAGCCCGCACTCATTTACATTGACCGTCACCTCGTTCACGAGGGTACGTCGCCGCAGGCGTTTGCCGGCCTGAAAGCGGCCGGGCGGAGGGTGCGGCGGGCGGACCTGACGTTTGCAGTGATGGACCATTCCGTGCCAACCAAGAACCGGAGCCTGCCCCTGGCTGATTCTGTGGCTGCCGCGCAATTTGACGCTCTCGCCCGGAATTGCCAGGAGACTGGCATGCTGCTCTTTAACATGCATGACCCCAATCAAGGCATTGTCCATATTATCGGTCCGGAGCTCGGCATCACCCAGCCCGGACAGACGGTCGTCTGTGGCGACAGCCACACTTCCACTCACGGCGCCTTCGGAACGCTTGCCTTTGGCATCGGAACCAGCGAGGTGGAGCACGTGCTCGCCACGCAATGCCTCTCACAATTCAAATCAAAAACCATACTGGTGCGGGTGAATGGCGAGCGGCCTCCGGGAGTGACGGCAAAAGACGTCATCTTGTCCATCATCGGCAAGATTGGCATTTCAGGAGGCAACGGC
>JASHON010000040.1 GCA_030041095.1 Terriglobia bacterium | reverse complement strand
CTCTCGGTTTTAGCCCGGTTTAATTGGACAGCACCGTGAAAAATTCCGTGCCCCTGCCGACCCGTTCCCCTCCGCCGCCGGGGGAACCTGGTTTTCAAACCAGCCTTCAGGGGCGAAGTTTGTTCAATAGAATCAACAAGCGGTTTGCTGGCCCGAAGCTAATTTGGACAGCCCTGGGTTTGAAACCCGCCCCTACCCCAAACGCTCTCATCGCTTCGTGGGTGTCGCGAAGCGACATGACCAACTGATACAGGGGTACCGAAGCGGCTGCCGGAGCGCCCGGGAAACGGCGTGTGAAATGTAGAAGCCCCAGGGCGCGAGGCGCAGCCTCGCTTCGGAAGAAGAAAGAATGGTCGGAGGGGTCGCGCCCGGAAAGGCGGAGCTTTCCTCAAGTCTGGCCGCACGTCAGGCGGCGGAGCCGCGCGGTGCCTGAAAAGCGCCCTCAACGAATGTCATGCTGAGTGAAGCGAAGCATCTCTGCATTCGTTTCCAAAGAAATGCAGGTTAAGGCCTGCGTGCCAGCAGCAGCCACGAAAAGACTTTCGGTTCCCTTCTACCGTCGCGCATCGGTCGCCAATCACTCGTACCTCAGTGCAACCATAGGGTCAACCTTCGTGGCGCGCCGTGCCGGGGCGAAGCACGCCGCGAATGCCACAAGGGCCATCAGGACGGCGACGGCGATAAATGTGACTGGATCATACGCGCTCACGCCAAAAATAAAGCCTGCCAGCATCCGCGCTGCGGCGAAGGCGCCGAGCAAGCCGGCCATCACGCCCGCCGTCACCATGGCCAAGCCCTGCGCGAAGACCAGTTTCCAGATGTCCAGAGGCTCAGCCCCCAGCGCCATGCGAAT
Organism: Terriglobia bacterium; assembly: GCA_030041095.1. Classification (GTDB taxonomy): domain Bacteria; phylum Acidobacteriota; class Terriglobia; order UBA7540; family UBA7540; genus JASHON01. The sequence goes on along the minus strand of JASHON010000040.1, from coordinate 8,698 downwards.
ACCAATTTCATGGGTGCGGCGGTTGGCGGCGTAGGAAACCACTCCGTATACTCCAACCACTGCGAGAATCAGTCCCACCACGCCAATAACACCCGCGAGGGCGGCGCCCAGGCGGAAATCCAGCAGACCGAACGGCCCATCCATCGACTGTTCCATGGTTTCAACGTGGAACACGGGCAAATTCTGCGCGAGGCTGTGGATCTGTTGCTCAATTTCCCGGGCCATAGCCTGGGGCGGCTGAACGGTGCGAACTTGCAGCGTCTCAAGGTCACCGAAATCCTGCGATAGAGGAAGATAAAAGTAGGGTATGGGCCCGCCGACGATACTTCGGTACTTACTGTCTTTGGCGACGCCGACGACGGTGGTCCAGGGATTGGACTGGCTCTGCAGCTTGAACCGCCGCCCGATGGGATTCTGATTCGGCCAGAGGCGGCGAGCCATGGTCTGGTTCACAATGGCAACCAGCCGGGTTGAGTGCTTGTCAGCGCCGGTAAATGCCCGGCCACGCAGGATGGGGATGCGTAACGTCTCGAAATAGCCGGGAGAAACCTGGTTGTCGAAAAATCGGGTTGCGGGCTGGCCGGGCGGAGGCAACTGGCCTTCCACATAGATCGGGTCGTCCTCTTCGATCACGCCCAAAGGAACACAGTCGGCGAGACTGGCGGATTGCACGCCGGGCAAAGCCTGGACCCGCGCGAGGAGCTCCTTGTAAAACTCTTTCCCTTGTTCGTTGCTGTAACCTGCCTCGAGGGTATCCATGCTGAGGTTAAGGACGTGATGTGGATTGAAGCCCAGATGGACGTTTTGGACGGCTCCAAGGCTCCGAGCGAAAAGACCAGCGGCAATGAGCAGGATCATCGACGCTGCGATTTGCGCCACGACGAGCACGTTGCGGAGGCGATGACGCCCTGCAGCGAACGTGCGGCTCTCTCCGTGCTGGGCATCGCCGGGAAGAGCGCGGGCGCCACGCAGCGCGGGCACAACGCCCACCACCGTCCCCGCTACAACCACCGCGGCGAAGGTGTAAGCAAATACACGCCAGTCAAGGCCAAAGTCGAAACGGTAGCTGATGCCAATATTAAAGTTAACCGAGCTCAGAAGAGCGCTGGCCCATGCGCCAACCAGTATTCCCGCCCCGCCGCCCAGCAATGACAGGAGCAAGCTCTCAGTCAGCACCTGGCGCGCCAACCGCCCGCGGCTGGCGCCGAGCGCCGCGCGAACGGCCATCTCATGCTCTCGCGCAGTGGCGCGAACCAGCAAGAGGTTGGCGACGTTGAAACAGGCCAGCAGCAGGAGCAGCGCCGCGAGTCCCAGAAACAGGCTGATGGCGATCAGTTCGCGGTCGTAGTGCCCCGGCTGGGGCTGAGGACTGAGCCTTGCTTCTCTTATCGGAAACATGCGCGGGATCGCGCCGGCATCGGTTCTGGGATACTCGCGAGACAAGCGCGCGGCAATCACTTTAAGCGAAGTACGCGCTTGCTGGAGACTCGCGCCGGATTTCAACCGGCCGAGAACGTAAAGGTCATTCGTGCCACGCTGGTTAATCCAATTGTCACTTGAATAGTCAATCTTGGTCATGTTGAGCGGCATGTAGGCCTGCATATTCAGGACGCTCAGCAAGCCGCGGAATCTTTTGGGCGCCACGCCCACGATTGTAAACGCGCGGCCGTTCACTCGCACCTGCCTGCCGATGACCGCCGAATCGCCTGCAAATCGGCTTTTCCAATACGAGTATCCAAGAACAAGAACCGGGTCATCGCCTGTAGCGTTTCCTTCGGCAGGCACAATCAGCCGGCCAAGCGCGGGTTTCAGCCCAAGAATGCTGAAGTAGTTCCCGGTAACGAAGCTGGTGACGACGCGGTCTGTGCGGCGACCATCGCTCAAGCCGTCCAAGCCCACGCGGTAAGCGAACATCTCCAGGAATTGACGCTCCTGGCTCTGAATGTCTCGAAAATCCGGATAAGAGAACTCGAACTCTCCGGCAACTCCCTTCTGGCCGAAAGCCAGTTCCACCAATTGATTGGGTTGTTCTACCGGCAGTGGGCGAAGGAACAATCCGTTCAAGCCGCTGAAGATGGCAACGTTTGCGCCGATGCCGAGCGCCAGCACGATGACCGCTGCCGCCGTGAAGCCGGGACTCCGCTCCAGCACGCGCCAGCCGTGTTTCAGATCTTGGAGAATTGTGGACATGAGGCACTCGCTCCCAAAACCGATTCGCGGTGAGTCACCTGCTATCCGCGAGTAATGGCCAATAATAAGAAAAAGGTTGGCGACGCTCGAAACGGAGCGCCATCTCACCTTCGCGATTTGTTACGGCAACTGCACTGCCACCTTCGTGTGGCATCAATCTGCTTGAATCTAAAGCGGCTGACGAATCATTTTTCCGTAGTTAGCACTCACCGCTGTCCGGCTGTGGGATTTGACTGTTCGAATGCGGACGGTCGAGTGCCTAACATAATCCTAACTGGTGCGAAAGCCAATGGCAGGCGCGGTACGGTCGCTCACGCAGCCTCTCGCCCAAGTTGTCTATTGAAAAACTGGGCCATGATGTTCAGCGCTTCCCTCGTCTTAGGCAAATGGTAGTCGTACCAGAAGGCATGCGGCAGCGCTTCAAAGACCACCATTTCTGCCCGATTGCCGGCCCGCAGCATCGCCCGGTGCAAAACGGAAGTCCCGCTGAGTAAGAGGTCTCGCGTGCTGGAAATAAAAAGCGCTGCAGGGAAGTCTCGCAAATCAGCGTAAACGGGCGAAAGCACCGGATCCTTGGGGTTGTGCGTCCCTACGTAGGGATCGTGACCGTTGCTCTTCGACGGTGGCGCCAGGTAACCACTAAATCCCCAGATGGTATAAAGAGCTTGCGTGTCGCCTGCCTGGCTCATGTCGCCCGTGCCGGAAAATATTCCTAGAGCGGCCGGCAGCGGCTGGCGTCGTTGGCGCAACGCTACGGCCACTTCGCCCGTCAGTATCGCCCCGGCTGAGGTCCCGAATAAACCCATATCCTGTGGCTTATAGGTTTTCAGCAACTCCCGATACACGCTGACCGTGTCGTCGACCGCAGCAGGGAATGGGTGCTCCGGCGCGAGCCGGTAATAAACGGAAACAACCCTTGTCCCGGTGAGGCAGGCAATTGGAATCCCTTCAACCAGCGACCCTGAGTCCGTGACGAATCCTCCGCCATGAACATTGATCAGCACACGATTGTTCTTGGTCGGAGGCATCTTGAGCGGCGTTATGACGTCACACCGCACCCCACCAATGATCTTGCCGGTTACGTTTACCGGGAAGAGCTTGCGCGCCTCGCGAGCGCGCCCGATTCGGAATGCATCCGTGTGCGCGCGCTGGACGGCAAGTGATGGGGGCGGGCCTGACGGTCCGGGCATCGAGATGAATCTCTGCGCCTCAGCACTGATGGTTCCGGGCACGGGCACGACTCGTGTTACGTGTGCCGTCCCATCCGGATCCATCGTGCATGTGTCCGTTTGCGGAATGAACTCAGCCGGACGGCTTCGGGCAGATCCCGGCGCCGTCAATGCCAGCACTGCTTCGACAAGCGATCCTGCCACCACGGTCCTGCGATTCATTTTGAAGTTGTTCACAGTCGCTCCTCCTAATCACCTGCTTATGCGGATGGGCTGGTCTGGGTGAACCGGCCTGAGAATTTCAATTTCGGGCCGGAGAGCCAGGCAGCCTGAATCTCTTAGACACAGTCCACGACGCTTCCTTTCCTTTACGTCAAAAATTGAATTTCTATCCATTCGAGTAAGGCTCCATCTTCCCGTTTCGTTCTAACTCTTAAATGACAGGAACCGGCGCGGGTTTGTAAGCGGCTGGTTGTTGATGCGCCTCCCAACCAATGCTCGGTGACTTCCGCCTCTCCACCCGACGGTCGCCGGATGCTGACGTCGCCGTCGCCATAAGGCACAACGCCGAGCGAATGGCTGCTTTCAATTCCGTCGTTTGTCCGGGAAGCAACGACCACGGGCACGCTGGCGCGGATGGTATCCCACACACGCCTTTCCGTGGCCATGGACTCGCTATAGGCGCGGTCGACGTGGCCCTCCGGACGAATCGCCAGCAGCACCAACTCATCGTTTTCAAATCGTGCCCATGAGTGGCTGCGAGCGCCACGAGTGGGCGCTTCGTAGGCAACGTCGAGCGGCGTCACGTAATAGATGTTGGATTTGCGTAGGAGCTGGGCAAGACCATTGTACTTGGCAATCCGCTGCGGCGTGGCTTTCTCGCCTTGCTCATCCCCGCGGAAGTCGTTCAGAGATCCGAGAGTCCCAACCGCCGCGGAGTCAAACCAGATGTTGGGTGAGCTCCGCCAATCGTAGCCGGAGGATCCATAGGTTGGGACTCCGAGAGTTCCCAAGAGGCTGCTGAAGAAAAAGCGGCGATTCGCTTCCAGGTCGTACTCTCCCGCGCACATGAACAGGTCATCCGGGCTGTGCAGATCGAGTTCGTCCAGAAAGAGCGGGGAAAGCTGGTAGTACATCAAGACGATGTCTGGATTTATTTCACGCATGGCGCCGACCACGATTTCGAGGCCCTTCTTCAGAAGCCGCTCTCCTGCGTAACGCTTGTCTTGTGGCGCGGCAACGTCCAGGCTTGGTAATTCGTAGCCAAAGTCGAACTTAACGAGATCGGGGTTATATTCCCGGATGAAGTTCTGAGCGATCTTGCGGAAGACGCCTTCGACCTTCGGCTGGGTGAAGTCCAGAATGTAATATTTCCCGCCTCCCGCCAGGTATGGCTTTCCATCTGGCTGTCGCAGCATGTTTTCCGTTGTAAGGCCGACTTCTCCGGGATCCTCACAGCGAAAGAATGCGGTCCAAATCCCAATGCGCATGCCGTCAGCGCGAATCTCGTTCAGGAACTCGACGAAATGCGGGAACCGTTCGGAGGAGGCCTTCAGCGTGCCGTAACGCCCCTCCCATTTGTCGTCAATAGGGAACATGCCTGCGCGCATCCCTGAGTCCTTCAGCTCCCGGTACATCTCCCTGAGAAACGCTTCGTTCTGCCGATCCCCTTCCTTTCCTCGGTCCACTTGTGCTCCCCAACAGCAGTATTGGGGCGTCAATGCCACGGCGGTTTTCCTTTCGGAGCTCGCTTTTTTGTGGATGATTCCAGCGTCCACAAGACCTGCGTAGTACGCCCGGATGGCTTCATAGTAGTTGGCGCCAAATGCCCAGAAAAGACCGGATCCAAGCGACAAGTTTCCTGGACCGCGCTGATGGCCCCACAAATCGCTGCGATAACTCACGACGAGGCTGGCGGCGCCTGATTTCAGGTTCGTGAAAAGGTCGCCATTCGGCAGATCCGCCAGGCCACAGCACAATGCCTCAGACTGGCCGCGCACGTAGGCATCGCGGGCGATGCCCTCGCGTTCGTTGATATTGAAACCGCAGAAAAAATGAACGGGCAAACCCCACTGCTGCAGCAGCCCAGGGCCGGATGCGTAACCGTGGCCCAGCCAACTCCGCGCCTCAAGTCCCACATCCGAGCGCACAACCGGGCTCACCGAAGAACCCTCGCTAATGCCCGGAACGACGAGATAGGAAGCCCTCAATGCTGGAGTTGGCTCGCCGGCGGATGCTTCAGCGAAATAGTGCAAACTGATCGCGTCTTCGGCAGCCGAAGTTTGGTAAACGACGGGATCAACACGAATCGACTCACTGTCGAAGCGCCAAGTGGCGCCAACCCGCGCATTCCCGTTTACCGCTTCGTAGTAGAAGGTAATCGCGGCTCCATGAACCTTGTGAGAATCAATTTTTCCTGGGATCGCTTGGGGAGCGCGTCCGCTTCCAACCGGCGAGACCGCGACCATCGGTTGCAACGGAGAAGCGGCGATGACTCCGCCCTTTTCATCGCGCAGATGGAATTGATCGTTCGATGGCGACCACTCCCACGCATAGTTTTTGCCTTGCGCGCGTAACAGGCCGCCATGCTCTTCGATTCGAGCGGGCGATAGCGCCTGCGCCTCTCTTCGATCGGCGGCAGCCACTAGCGCTGAGGCCGAAATCTGCAGAAATTGCCGGCGATCGAATATCCCCACGACGCTCCTTTTCCCGGGCTAATGATGCCAAACCGAAGCCAGCCGCAGCGATCCAGTTATCATGATGAATCTCTCAGTCCGCTGCGGAACCCGGGTGAGGCGATCCTGAGCTTTTCAGTCGCCGGGCAGGTCTTAGCGCGAAACGCGCAGGGTCAGAACCCAGTCACCGTCATGGTTGCTGTTTCTCCCAGGCGGTGTGAACTGCTGCGTTCCGCGGTTGGCAAATGGTCCCCCAGGAATTGTTTTGTAAGATCCATTGGTTGGGTCAAACCATTTGCCGGTTGGGGGCCCGCTCAAACTCGCCATGTTCACCGTGATCGTTCGCATCGCCGGCACGTACGCCACGACGACTGATCCACTGGGGGTGCTGGCCGCGGTGCAATAATCGCTGGCGCTCACACGGGTAGTGCGAATGTTCCCATAGGCTCCAAGACCGCCGATCACCACAGTATGTTTCTGATCCGGAACCAGATTCTCCCACGGTAGAGACCTAAAAAAGGTCTTCCAGATTTCAAATTGGGTCACTCCGGCCGTGTCCAAATGATTCTGCCAGCCGGGCGCAAAACTCCAAGTGTAATGGTTTCCATAAAATTGTCCTTTCGCGCCGCTCAGCATGGCCCAATATTCTTCGCGTCGCAGCACGGAGGGGGTTCCGAAATCCGGCGGAGTTCCGACATTCTCTAATTCATAATGGGCCTCCATGAGGAACGCCGGCATGAGTGGCTTCTGATTGTAGTTATACAGAACTTGAATATAGGTTGGCCCATACACGTAGGCGCCATTGATCGAGACGATTCGCCTCCAACTCGGATCATCTAAGGAGGAGCCGGTGGGCGGATTGAACTCGATGGTTTGAATATGGACCGGGTCGGCTGATCGGATGCCAAGGGCGACGGCTCGGACCAGCGCGTCATCGCTCGGGTTTTTCCAGGCGCTGAAATCATTGCCATTAATCCACGCGATGTTGGAAAACCTCTTGTAGCGGTTTCCCAGATACTGCCCGTAAGAATAAGCGGCCGCCAGGCCATTGTTGCGCAGCGTCTGGAGCCATCCTGCGGTTTCTATGGGGTCAAGAAAGACTAATATCCCGTGTTTTGCCGCGAGTTCAACGATATGGTCAAGCCGGGTGAAGTAGGCCTCGTTGGGCTTGCGAAGATCGTAATGCGTCCAGTCAGTTCCTCCACGAATGAATGCGGTGAACGGATGAATTCCGTCATAAGTGGCGCCGAAAACGTTCTTCGGGTAGTCTCGGCCGGCACAAAGCACGTCAATCCAACCCGCGGTGTTGAATCCGTGAGCCTGCCGGTCGGCGAAATACATTTCAGCCTGCGCCTCGCTCAACCGGTAGATCAACGCTTGCGGAGAATCGCCGGCAATCAGGAATGGAACGCCGTTTCGATCGACTAAGTAACGCCGATTGGCGCTGACTTTGACGGGAAAGGCGGGGCTGGAAGCCGTACGTGGCGCCGCGCCCATCTGCGCTTTCACGAGCACAGATCCCAGAAGCGTGAGCGCCATGAGGAAGGTGGCTTCGCTCAGGTTTGCACCATGTTGACGAGCGTTGGTCATCATCTTCATCCCTCCGGCAGCACGCCAGGACGTTCCCGGCTTTGCGTTTCTACATTTGAGACGAGCCAACCTGAACCATACAGATTGCAACACTCGGCGTTCGCCTGATTCCCTGGAAACTCTCCCGGCTTTGCCACTGGACGCTTAGTGCGGGAGGCTGGCAGCGTAAAGATACCAAGCCGCGTGCGGCAGCCACTGCTCCGTCCACCGCCAGTCCGTGTCCTTGCCGGTAATGGCATAGCCCAAGTTATAAGCGATGCTGTCCTCGCTGTGGAACCCCGCCGTGATCCCGTTGACAATGGAGCCTGGCGCGCTGGTGTACTGCCAGGAGCCGAAAAACATATACGGAGCGCTGCCGTGCCCGCTGCCGTTTAGCATGCACGCTCCGTACGGATTTCGCCCCAAGATCCAGTCGAGCTGGTCCCACGCGTAACGCTCCAATTCCGCTTGGAACTGCGGATCCTCGGGGAAATACGGCGCCGCCAGCCGTGCTGCCGCCGCCAACGACGCGAGCCGCGCATTTTCCCCCTGCCACCAAGGCGCCGCCACCGTGTCATGCGGAAAAAAGAACGCCGTGCGGACCTTCCCATGCGGTCCCATCTGCACCAGTTGCCGCGCGTAGCCGAAGGGATTGTTCACTTGCCGGGTTATCCAGAGCTCGAAATCGAGGGAGCGGCGAGCCGCATCAAGGGCGCGGCGCCGATCGGCCGGCGCGGCGATGGCGGCGTATTGCAGCAGGCTCACCACCGGCAGCCCGGCGTCCGAGGGGCTGAAGAACGGACGCATCCTGCTCGCCACTTGCCAGTAGTCGTGGTACGCTCCCCGGCTCACCAGCCGCGCCGTCATCGCGCTGGCCCAGCGGTTGGCGTCGGCCAGGTACGCTGCCTGATGCGTGGCCGTGTACAGCTCTGTTGCTGCCAACAAAGCGGAATCGTTGTCCAGCAGATTTGCCGGCCCGCCATTCAATGTGCGGTTGTGCGTCTGCAAGAACTGAAATGCCGATTTTGCCGCCGCCAGATAGCGCGCCGGCGGGAAATGCCCATCAGGCCCGCTTCGAGCCACGGTACTGGCCAG
>JASHON010000039.1 GCA_030041095.1 Terriglobia bacterium | reverse complement strand
TGAACTTCGGCATCGATCTCACCCGGCGTCATCGTATCGAGACCCGCATTTCTGGCCGATTGCCGGATGAGCCGGAGAACGCCCGCGAGTTCGCCAAGTGGCTTTTGCTGTTCGTCTTGCTCCAGGCGACGCAGGCCCTCCCGGAAAAGCTCGCTCATGGTGCGGCTCTGTTTCTTGGCCAGGCGTTGAGCCCGCTTGAGCTGCTCGGGGGCAAGGGAGATCGTGATGGTCTTTGTATTCCGCATGGGTGTGACTTAGTCTTAACTGGCACTACTACTCTCTCTTATTTTAGTCGCAACGCAGCGTGTGTCAATCGTGCCGCATATTGCCGGCTTCAGATTGGCACGCCGATTGGCCATCGCTGCCGGCATTTTACGATCTGCTTCTAGCTAGTACCCCAGGGCTTTTAACAGAGTGCGGATGACACTGCGAGTCCAGGTTGGGTGGCGCAAGATCAGATTACCAGCTCTGCCAGAGCCCGCGGAACAACAGTAAGGTTACGGTAGCCGCGCGCGGTCCCCTCGCTGAATGGCATTCATACGTATCGTTCCAATTAATTCGGAGGATATGCCTCCGGGACCGAGTAGGGTGATGCGAGCTGTGCGACCTCGAAGGCTCCAGCTCTTCCACACCAGCCAGACGTAGAAATCGAGCACTCCGGGCGAGTTCGCGAGGGCGGCAATAACCTCCCGCTCGACCGGAATTCGATGCTGGTTGCATTCCCGGAAAAACGCTTCGCTAAGTGTGATGACGTTCTCTGCTTCGCCGAACTGCTCGCCTGGCGCTGGCTCGGCAAACCAGAGCCGAATGCGATCCAAGAAGTGAAAACGACTGGAGTCGGTTATTCGGTTGTGACCAGGGCGGTCATCCGTGCCGAAAAAAATCGTGGCCGCAAAGACTCGTTGAAAGCCCTCGACGATGCGGCGATAATGGCGGCCGTCCTTGGTGAGGTGAAAAAACTCGAGCATCTGGGCCGCGCTGCGGAAAAACTCGGCGCCGCCGCGAACGTAGCGCCGGCATCTTGCCGGCCTCCGTTGAATTGAAGGGAGTTGCCGGCTGGAAGCCGGGGCTACGGCAACTCCCGAAAGACTTTTGCCGCAGCCTGTCAAGCTCTACCGCCGGCACCGCAAAGAATGCGAGGCCAAACTGCCGGAAGACACGCCCACAGGAGAGGTGAAAGAGCGCCGGCACGGCTGGATAAAGATGCGCCTGGCTGGTTTACGTCTCCAGCGCGGTCGGAGGAGATTTCAGCCGGCGGCAGAGTGGCAGGTTCACCTGGGATGAAGCCCGGCCTACTGACCGGCCTTTTCCGGGAACGATCCCGGCAACCAGCGTGTTGCCAGGACAGCGGGAAATATGAGACGGAGCGGGGAGTACGCGCTGTCGGAGGTCAGGACTCCTCGGTCGATCAGAGATGAGGTAATGCGGCGGCCCTGCCGCTCGCTGGCGCCGACTGCGGCGCCGACGTCGCCACGTGGCAGCTCTCCACGATAGAGCACGGCTTCAAGGATGGCTCCAGACTTGGGGGGCAGGTGGCCAAGCCGGATTTCCTCTTCCGCCCACAGTAGAATGCGGGCGCGCAGTCGATCAGGCTGGACCAAGCTGTCCATGAAGTGCACCTGGTCGATGCAGACGCCGAGAAAGAATCGTGTGAACTCAACGAGCGCTTCTTCGCTCAGAGGTCCCCGGCCATCGAGGTCATTGCGGCGCGGCAGATCGCAGTTCGAGAGGAGGGCTTTGTACTCGCTGACGCTGCGGGCAAGCCCGCGCGCAACGGACCAGACGGCACCGGTATCCAGGACGTCCAGCAGCATGGCATGGGACATCAGCCGGGCCACGCGGCCGTTGCCGTCGATAAATGGGTGTATCCATAACAGGCGATGGTGGGCCGCTGCCATGGAGATGATGGACTCGGTCTTGCCGAGGGTCGCGTAGACCTGCGAGAAACGCTCCAGGAAGCGTGGCAGGGCGCCCGGACTTACGGCGACGTGGTTTCCGACCCGGACGTGGCGTTTGCGCAATTCGCCGGCCACCACTCGCACCTTTTCGTTAGTGGCCGGGTCTTCGACCCAGAGGAGATCCTCAGGCAGCAGTTCGCAGAAGCGTCGGTGAATCTCACAAATTCCTTCGGCTTTGAGGGAGAGCCCACCTTTGAGTCCCCCACGGTCAATCCATTCCTGGACAGCGATATGCCCCTTGGCTTCGAGCTGAAGGTCGCGCCTGCGAGCGTCCTGGCTGTAATCGTTCTTAAGCGCCCGCTCGATGTCTACAGGGTGTGTGTCATGCCCTTCGATAAGATTAGAGTAGTAGCAGTTCATGGCCCGCACCAAGTCGGCAAGCGACGTGAGCAGGGTAGGGGGGAGGCTCCGCCGAAAGCCGGCGGATTTCTGAGTAAGGTCGAGCGCGAGGTCGGTAAGCGCACTCCTGTGCCGGGAGTCACCCCCAATGAGGAGGGGATCCATGAGGGAGACGGTCTCGTCTCGCTGTGCCGCATCCATGTCCGCTTCCATGGCCTCCTGATGTGCCAATTCAAGTATGTGTATATCACTATTATAGGGGCTATGCAATGAGTTGTATGGCCGCTAATTTGGCCGCTTTTAAGTCCGCCTAATTCGGGACAGATCTATGGCGAATCGGGATGTTGACGGGGGTACATCTGTAATGGCGAAATATTACACGCTAAGCGCTCATGCTCGACAGCTTAGGATCATCCCAGAGGATGTCAGAAATGTACGCTAAGGCCAATAGGGCTTTGATTTGATGTGACGGGCTATAGAAGTAGACAGGTTTTTTGCAGCTCGGGATGCTATGCTTGAGGCCATGACGCAACCATTGAAGATCAGCCGATCGATCACCAAATCCGTCGACCTGCGCGCAAGTGCAGAACAAGTCTTTGACTTCCTCAACAATCCGGAAAACTGGCCGAAGTGGGCCGTCGTGAATATGAAGTCTGTGGAGCCGGCCACCGGCGGATGGTACGACACGGAGACGCGGCAGGGGAATGGGCAGCTCAAAATGCTTTCAAATAAGTCGCTGGGCATTCTCGACCACGTGTGGAAAGACCCGCAGGCTTCTTGGATAGTCCCTGCGCGGGTTGTCCCCAACGGCGACGGCTCTACGTTCATGATGACGTTTTTTCAGCCGCCCGTCCTGGACGATAAGGCATTCGACGCGGCGGCAAAGGAAGTGGAGACCGAATTAGCGAAGCTAAAAGAGATTCTTGAACGGGAAGCCTGAGGGCCGCAGGGGACAGAAGCTGTCTCATTATCGAAGTCGAAGGGAATCCTGTCTCTCCGCCGGAGCCGCCCGCTTTTCGCATGGGCGGATTCTGCGAAGTTGGCATCGAAAAACTTAACGGGGAGCGGACCACCGTCAAGTTGGGTGTTCCTTTGCCGAGTTCAAAGTGGTACCCGATTGTGCGACCCCGGCTCGTTTCCTGGTCGAAGCCGCAGCCGGGTGTTACATGTCAACCTGCCGGCCCTTATCAACGTCCAAGTGGCGCATCATCCCGCCCCTAGTTCTTGCGGTGAGATTCGACAGCGACCGTGTTGCCAACAGTGAGGCCCGGAAAGCTCGGGCTTATCAGACCCAGCCAGAACGGGCCGGCCGGTTGCGCCCGGCCCCCTCGAGTGCGAGAATAAACCCCTATGTTCGGGGGAACGCTCATTCCCGCAGCTAACGCAGCCGCAGTGCCCTCTGCGAGGCTCAGCGGACTGTTGGAGTGGGAGAGAAATTTCGGAATGCGCCCGGCGACAAAGAACCTGGCATCCGCCATCGTTCGGCCAGGCCTTCGCTTGGAGGGTATGGGGAAACGGTTATGAGGCGCCCGCCGGCCTCGTTCAAGCCGTCCGTCCTTCGCTCGATCTCACGCCGTAAATTCCTCAGCCAAACTGCCGGGGCCGCAGCTCTCACGGTAGCTTCGCGCTCTGCTGCGGTCTTTGCGTCGGACCAAACTTCCGCCTCGGCGGAACGGTCGCCGGCCGTTACTCTGCGCGTGAATACGGGCCAATCCGTCAACACCTTCGATCCTGATAAAAGTCTGTGCAGCTCGATGGACATTTTGTCACGCGAGGGAATTGAGAAAGTCTACACTCCGGAAATCGTCAAGGTTTGCCTCTCGGCCGGCTATGGCGCCATCTCCTATCGTCTTCACACGCCGGAAACGATCGACTATTGGCACTGGAATTCGGCGGGCGAGTGGAGCGATGCGGAAAGGCGCCAGGGATACTTCATCGGCAATTCCGAGCCTGCCGGTCTTCTACGCGACTCGTTCGGCTACAGCCTTCCCCATCGCGGTTGCACGCATAACGGGGGCACAGATCGCGGGTACTCGCGGCTGACCGACGGCAACCCGGCGACGTTCTGGAAAAGTAATCCGTACCTCACCAGCCACTTCACGGGCGAAGACGATTCGCTCCATCCTCAATGGATCATCATCGACTTCGGGAGCCCGCAGAACGTCAATGCGGTTCGCATCGATTGGTGCGAGCCCAGCGCACGCGAATATGAAGTGCAGTATTGGACCGGAGACGATCCCATGAACTGGGAAGAGCCGGCCATGGATTCCACCGGCCAGGGCGGCCAGTTGCTGCCCGTCGGCATGCAGGCTAACGGCCGCTGGAACCTGTTCCCCTACGGCTTAGTACGGGAGGGCAACGGCGGCCTGGAAACACGAAGACTGGCTGAGTATCCTATCCCGGTTCGCTACCTCCGCGTCGTGATGACACAGTCGTCGAATAAGCCCGGACCGCACGGCTCGGAAGACGTGCGGCATCGGGTGGGATACGCCATTTACGAGGTCTATGCGGGCTTGCTGGAAAACGGCGTCTTCACGGACGCGGTGAAACATGCGCCTGACGGAAATATCCAAACAGCGACCTATTGCTCGTCTACGGACCCTTGGCACACCGCGGAGGACCTGAACCCTCGCGGCGACCAGACGGGGCTCGACCTGTTTTTCACCAGCGGCATCACCAACAACCTGCCAGCGATCATTCCCGTTGCCGTCATTTACAGCATTCCGGAAGACGCGGCGGCACAGATGGCCTATCTGCGCAAGCGCGGCTATCCGATTGCCTGGGTGGAAATGGATGAGGAGGCTGACGGCCAATACTATATGCCGGAGGACTACGCCGCCTTGTATGTCCAGTTTGCCGACGCCATCCATAAGGTGGATCCCACGGTGAAGCTGGGCGGGCCGGTGTTTCAGGGTATCAATCAGGACGTTTCCGTATGGCCTGATGCCCAGGGACGAACGTCCTGGTTCGGCCGCTTTTACGACTATCTGAAATCCCACGGCCACCAGTCTGATCTCACCTTCGCCTCGTTCGAAATCTACCCGTACGATGCCTGCGCGACGAGCTGGGACGACCTCTTCCGTTGCCGGGAACTCACTCAAACCTGCCTGCGCTCGTTCTGGCAAAATGGTTTGCCGAAAAACATTCCGCTGATGAATTCCGAAAGCAATTTATCCGGATCGCTCTCCCGCTATATGTCGGACATTTTCTCCGCGTTATGGCTGGCAGACAACGTGGGCAGCTTCTTCCAGGAAGGTGGTGCCATCTACATTCACTCACCCATCCAGCCAGGGTCTCTCGAGCACGGGTGTCAGGGTTGGGCAACCTGGGGCAACTCGATCTGGAACAAGGAAGGTCGCGTGACGGCCTACACCGCATTTTACTATGCGAGCCGGCTCATCAATCTCGAGTGGGTCCGCCACGGCAGCGGACTCCACCGTCTTTACCCGGTGCATGGGACCATTCAGGATTCAGGTGGCCGCGACCTGATTACCGCATACGCCGTCCATCGCCCGGACAACGAATGGGCGTTGATGCTGATCAACAAAGACCGGGAAAACGCTCACGCGGTGGAAGTGGCCTTCGAGGAGGGCGCGGATGGCCGCACGGGATATTTTGCCGGGCCGGTACGTTTCGTGACTTACGGCAGCGAGCAATACGTCTGGCACGGTGAAACCGCGCAGGCGCACGCTGATCCCAATGATCCGCCTCGCGTGGCCACAGTCGCCGCTGGAAAAGGGGCGGCGATCACCCTGCCGAAAGCCTCTATCGCCGTGATACGCGGCAAAGTCACAGGGCTTTCCGTCTAGGAAAGTTGTGAATCCAGCGACGGGGAGTGGGCCCTACGATCGAATTCAATCGACCCGGAGGCAAACATGTTAAGACCAATTCCCGGGAATAATTCAGGTGATAGACAGCGGGGTTCAAGCTGCGCAGTATTGTTCTTCGCACAATCCTTCGTAAAGAAGAGTCACATGAGTAGAGTTGCATTCTTGGTCCTTCGTGTTGCCCTCCTGTCCACGGTCACGCTGTTGGCCCTTCTCTTGCTTCCTCACGGGATGCTGTTCTGCCAGAGCTACTTCGGAACGGTCAATGGGGTGGTGACTGACCCGAGTCAGGCGGCGGTGCCGGGAGCCACAGTCCTCCTGCGTAACCAGACGAACGGGTTCACGTTTAACACTAAAACTAACAGGAGCGGCCACTATGTGTTCAGCCAAGTTCCGCCTGGGACCTATTCCGTGTCTGTTGAGATGTATGGCTTTGAGAAGGCCGTGCGCGGAAACATCCTTGAGACGATCAACGGAAGCGCGACAGCAAACTTCACGCTCCGAATTGGGAGCGTGAACCAAACCGTCGAGGTGACAGGCCGGCCGCCGATGCTCAACACCCAGAATGCCCTCACGGGCCAGGACGTTAGCAATCGGTTCATTTCCGATCTACCGTTGGTTAGCCGCTACGTGCTTGACCTGACCCAGTTGGGGCCGGGGATGAACCTTCCGAGCGACCAAAACGCGGTCAGTGACACCGGAACAAACTTTGTTTCGAATGGCAGCCGTACGGCGAGCGCGGACGTCTTGGTGGATGGCGCGACCGACACTAATTTCGAGCCCAACGGAGGCATCAACGAAGTGACCTACACGCCCACCACGGAGGCAATCCAGGAAATGAAGGTGGAGCAAACCAACTTCAGCGCCGAGTACGGTTTTGCCGGATCCACAATCGTCAACATGATCACCAAGTCCGGCACAAATGCGTTCCATGGCAGCGCGTACGATTTCCTTAGCAACAACGTATTTGATGCGAACAATTGGTTCAACGACGCATCCGACACTCCCGAACCGCCGGTCCACCAAGACGAATTCGGCGGCACGTTTGGCGGTCCCATCAAAAAGAACAAACTTTTCTTTTTTGCTGACTATGATGGCGTGCGATCAAGCAGCATGAGTACGTATATAGGCGGCGTCCCTACTGTTGCGGAGCGCCAAGGTGATTTTGGCGGATTATGCACGTACTACGGCGGCACGTTCAATTCGGCCGGCCAATGCAGCGCGGCAGCGGGGCAAATTTGGGATCCGTATTCGGGCACGTTTCAATCGCCCGCTAATCAGGCGGCAGGGGCGTACCGCAGCGCTTATATTCCCATGAACAACCTTGCGACTTACAGCAGCCCGGGGAATCCCTTACTGAATGGCACGCCGTACCAACTGGCGCCGGGGGCGGGGAACCTGATCGATCCCGTTGCCGCGAAGTATATCCAACTGTTCCCGATGCCGAATAACCTCGCCGGCGGCCCTTACGAAAACTGGACGACGACCGGCGCGACCCCCAGCAGGACTGACCAGTTTGACACCAGGCTTGACTACCAGTTGAACGCACGGAATTTGATAACCGTGAAGTACTCGGAGCTCTGGTCCAGCAGCACTCCTTTCAACTACTTCAGTGACTACGCTTCTCCGAGTGATGGTCCGGAGATCTCTGGGGACCACCTCGCTGCGATCAATTACACGTGGACGATCACTCCGACACTGTTGCTCACCAGCACGCTTGGCATCACCCGCGGCACGGTGAACATGAGCGGCTATTGCTGCCAAAGCAAGAATCCTAATCCGCTCCCATCGCTGGGTTTGCCATCGTACCTGGATGACAACGGTATCACCGCTGTCCCCGCGATGAACATCAGTGACTATTTCGCGGCTGGCGACGGGCAGAGCATTGGAGGCGATGTGTATGGCTTCGAATATGAAGGGCAGCTCACCGGCCAGTTGTCCGAGGGGCTCACCTGGATTCGAGGGAACCACGAGCTGAAATTCGGCTTCGATGGGCGCTTGCATCAGATGAATTTTTTTGGGAGCAACTCCCCGGTAGGACAGTTTTCGTTCGACAATACGGGCAGCTCACAGTGTCCGGTGAACGTCATCACACAGTGCGGCGGCGACAGCATGGCCAGCTTCCTGATGGGCCAGTTTAACCAGACTTATGACGTCGGCACCAACTACGAATGGCAGTATTTTCCCGGTACAGAGAATAAGGATTTCGCTGGGTATGCCCAGGACAACTGGAAAGCGACACGCAAGCTGACATTGAATTTGGGCCTCCGCTATCAAGTCGACCGACCCCTCACAGAACGGGGTAATCGGATGAACTGGTTTAATCCGACTGTGGCCAGCCCGCTGGGCAGCATTTCGTACGTCGATCCGGTGACCGGCCAGAATGTGAGTCGCGCACTCGTGGGCGGCGAGGTCTTCGCGAGCAGCAACGACCGGTCGCCCTTCGTGACCGATTGGAGCAACATCGCGCCGCGCTTGGGCTTCGCTTACCTGTTTCACAAGAACACCGTCATCCGCGGCGGTTACGGAATTTATTACGACGATGTCAAGTCCGGCGCCAACGGCTGGATGAGCTACGAGTCCGAAGGCTTCAGCCAGTATACCTACCCGGTCACCACTTATCAGAACGATGGCGCTACGCCGTACTTGCATCTCGCCGATGCCTTTTCTCCTGGACCGATCAAGCCGCCCGGAAGCTCTCTCGGTTTGTTGAATGATGTTGGTTATGGCGCGATCGGACCGATCAAGGACGGCTGGTTCGCTACAACGCCCTACGAGCAGAGTTGGAGCTTCGGGATTGAGCGCCAACTGCTTTCGAACATGGTACTCGACGTTTATTACGTCGGCAAGAAAGGAACCAATCTGTACTACGAGGGTGCAAATGAGGTGGACATTTTAGGACCATCGATTGAGAAGCAGACACCTACGGAGATAGGCAATCTTGAAAACTATGTCGCGAATCCTTTCTCTTCGATCATGACCTCGCTGGCGGCCTCGAATATCTACTATTCCTACAGCTCTATGTTGGCCCCGCAGATCCCGGCTTATCAACTGCTGCTGCCGTATCCGCAGTACAGCGGCGGCGTCACGACGGATGAGGATCCGACGGCCAATTCCACCTACAACGCTCTGCAGGTCAGTCTGAACAAGCGCTTCTCCCACGGCCTGGAATTAGCCGCCAACTACACCTGGTCGAAATCGATCGACGACGCTTCGATGTACGACGACAATGTAAGCTGGCTTGCGGCTACAACCGATGAGCTTTTTGCGCCTCAAGACCCGAACAATCTTGAGCTTGACCGCAGCCTTTCGACTTTCGATGTCCCGCAAATGGTAAAGCTCAACTACGTGTACGATTTGCCAATTGGACAGGGTCGCCCCTTCTTGAGCCACATGCCCCGGCCGCTGGAACTGATTCTTGGCGGCTGGAGAACCTCCGGTATATGGGACATGCAGAGCGGCTTTCCTTTGGATTTCATTATGAGCAATGGCGGAACTCCGATACCCACGTACGGCTATCAGCGGCCCAACCTGGTGGGAACGCCCACGTTCGCGGGTGGGCCCGAGGGGGATTGGATAAACCAATATTTTGGTAATCCCAATGTCTTCCAGGATACCCCTGCCTATACGCTGGGCAATGCTCCCAGGAGCGTGGGCAGCGTGCGCAGCCCGTGGTTGTTCGTGTCAAACTTGTCGCTTTCGAAGACCTTCGATCTCTCACGCAAGCATGAGAATCTGAAGCTCGGATTGCGGATGGACGTGCAGAACTTCTTCAACCATCCTATATTTGGGACGCCGGATGTAGGGGTAGGCGACCCGACTTTCGGCCTGATCACCTACACAAACGAGGCCGTGCCCCCAAGGACGGCGCTGCTCACCGCGAGGATCAGCTTCTAGTGCGGTGTCTCGTTCAGGATTCCCTTCGAGCTTCGCCCCGGGGAATTAGCTGGGGCAAACGCTATGCGCGCCATTCGATCACTGGCTGGCAGTGGAACGAAGATGGACTCTGGTTCCTTGAAGAAGGTTGTCACCGAGCCCTATCGATGGCCAGGGGCGACGCCGCCTTAAAGGAGCGGGGCTCGAACCCGCCCGGCTCTGCCGTCAATTCTGCAACGTGTGAGCCAAACGCAGGAGGCTTCCATCCGGCCCTCTTTGCTGGCCGCCGCTCCAGATGAATCTGGCGCCGACTCAGCGCTTACCGCTCGTGAAAGTCCATAGAAACGACCTCCTGGCTGCCAGCGTCTTTAAGAATCAGCGGCGAATCGTCTGGCGTGAGGCCGAACCAGAAAGAATAGACTCCTGTCTCCTGGATTCCCTTAAGGCTTGCGACTTGCTCGATTTTGCCGCCCGGAACCGCGACGCGCTCCACTGCCTGATTCAATCTTTCATAATAAACAAAGCGGCCATCTCGCGACCATGAGGGGTAGCCGATGATCCCTTTGACCAGGGCCGACCATTCCTGGGTTTTAAAGTCGAAAAGTCTCAGGCCGCTTGAATCTGAGCGCAAGGCGACAAGACATTTCCCATCGGGCGACCAGCGTGGAGAGAATAATTCGTTGGATTCCGGCAGCGTCGTAATTTGGTGCGTCTTAATGTCCAGGATGTGAATCGCCGTCGGACCTGCATTTGCCACACCGCCAAAGGCCATCCGATTGCCGTCCGCGGACCATGATGGATCAGCCTGATTGCCGTCCCCATTCGGCATGAGTTCCTGGGGCGCGCCGCCCGCAGCCGGGACTTCGTAGATGCGCGAAGGCTTGCCCTGCTCGAGGTCGTAGAACAGAATTTCGCTGCCGTCCGTCGACCACTGGGGCAGCGCGGCATAAATCGGAGGCGAACTGAGCTGGAGCTTCTCGCTGTCGTCCAGTCTGCTGCGCCACAGGATGCCCTCGGGATAAGTCACGTAGGCGACCCATTGGCCGTCTTTCGAAAAGGAAACGTCCTGCGCGGAAATGCCGCCCAGAAATGAATCGAAAGCTCTCGACTTGGGGTCATAGCGCTCGAGTTCTCCGCGGTGGAAACCGGCAACGGCAAAAAGCGTTTTGCCATCCTTGCTGGGCACGGGAAAGCTGTATGAAACGGCTCCGGCAGTAAGCTGCACGGGCTCGTAATTGACGCTATGGAGGAAGCTTCCTGCCATCCGCGCCGCCCAAATCTGCCCCTGTGATTCAAAAACAAAATATTTGCCATCCGGAGTCCAGGAGCCGCAGCATTCGCCCTCCTGTGCGTGCCAGCCGGGAAACATTTCATGCAGATTCGTACCGTCTAGTGAAAGCTCCCAGAGATGGCTGATACCCTTAGAATCAAAGAGATTCAAGGCAATTCTCTCTCCATTAGGTGACCATGCGGGCGAGGTGCCGTCCACCGTCCCGCCCACCAGCGGACCTGGCAGATCGGCCAGCTTGCGTGAGGCGCTTCCGTCGGCGTTGGCAATATACAGGACATCGCGGCTGGCGTAAATCAGCTTCTCGCCGTCGGGTGACCATGCGCCGCCGATCCCCTCGATGTCCCCCAGCCGGACGGGCGAGCCACCCAGTGTCGGAACTGCCCAAAGCGGCACGGGAGCGCCACTCAGGCCACTCATCTGTATAACCAGGAGTCTGGATCCGTCCGGAGAAACACTCGAGATTCCCAGCCTGCCCTCCAGAGCGGCAGGTCTCGGGACTGCCTCCAGGCTTCCTCCGTTCACGGACATCTGCGCAGCTCCAGCGTTGGCGTCGAGAAGATACAGCCGCGAACCGTCGGTTCCGATTAACGATTTACTCACCGCGTCATTCGTGAGTTGCGTGTAGCTGGAAACCGACGGCGCCGGAAGCGTGGGGCGAAATAAGTAAGCCAGCGCGGCAATCGCCACGACCGCAACACCGATGCCGGCGAATAAGCCCTTCTTGTGCCGCTTCACGAGCGTTGCCGCCAGGTCGCGGTCGGTGGATCCGCTGTGCTGTAAGGGCGCACCCGAGTGAGCGCCCCGTTCGATTGCGGCACGGTGGACATCTGGCCCTGCCCGTGCGCCGGTATGGGCCGCTGCCGACCGCCCCGAATCCGTGTCGCGACGGAGCCGCTTCAAATCGGCGCGCAGGTCGGCGGCACTCTGATAGCGCAATTCGCAATCCTTGTCGATGGCCTTGTTGACGATTTCTTCAAGCTTCGGCGGAAGGGCGGGGTTAACGGTCAAAAGCGGCGCGGGCGCGCGGTTCAACATGGCATCGAAGATCGCGGCGGTCGAGGGCGCGCCGAAGGCCGAGCGGCCAGTCGCCATTTCGTACAGTACCACGCCGAAGCTGAAAACGTCCGTGCGCGCATCGAGCGGCTTGCCCAGCGCCTGCTCCGGACTCATGTAAGCCACCGTGCCCATCACATGGCCGGGGCTGGTGAGCGCCGCGTCCGAGGTGGCCGTCGGCATTGCCGTGGCTCCGGCCGATGGCGGGTCAAGGCTCGGCGCCAGCTTTGCCAGACCGAAATCCAGAATCTTCGCCTGCCCGCGGGCCGTCACAAAGATATTGGCCGGCTTGATGTCGCGATGAACGATGCCTTTCTGGTGCGCGGCGTCCAGCGCGTCGGCAATCTGAATCGATAAGTCGAGCATCCGCTCGATTCCAATAGGCCCGGAGGTGATGGCGTGCTTCAGCGTCTCGCCCTCCAGATACTCCATGGCGATAAATCGCCGCCCTTCCTGCTCGCCAATGTCGTAAATCGTGCAGATGTTGGGATGGTTGAGGCCGGAAGCTGCCTGCGCTTCGCGCTCAAAGCGCCCGAGCGCCTGCGAGTCGCGAGCCAAGTCGTCGGGCAGGAATTTCAGCGCGACGAGGCGCCTCAGGCGCGTGTCCTCAGCCTTATACACCTCGCCCATGCCACCTGCGCCGAGCTTTTCAATGATCCGATAGTGCGAAACGTTTTCGTCGATCATGTGCACTTTGATTTCAAGGCTTCGGAGCGGACCTGGCCGCACCCCCTGCAAAAACTGCAATGGATTCGCCACGCGCGCGGACGATGCGCCAGGAGGCTACCACCTCCCGTCGACAGCATCGATTTCAAGCGTGCGCGACAGACTTCACCCCTCCCGCTCATGCCCAGCGGCGAAAGGATATTGTGTGCGCGGAGTTTTGTCCCCTCCCGAAGCCCCATGTTTTACAGACATTATACACCTTAGCGCGCGCCCTCCAGCCCGGCTTTCGTCCCTTTGGCAAGGGAGCGAAACCGCCGCGGACGAACCCGCTCTCCCTCCAGTTGACGATAGGTCGTCAACACGCGGATGTGCGCGATGGCGTCTCGGTCCAACGCCGACGGGTCACTCGGATGTTGTTCCGTCCGGCCTCGGTCGGCGATGGCCTCACCAGGGCACTGTTTACCCGCGATTACCGACACCCTGTAAGACGAAGGATTTGAAGCTTTGAATCGCGCTCGACGCGGACCTTATTCGAAGTATTCCGTCTCTGGCACACCGCGCAAGGGGGCGAATGCGGTCACCCAAGACCAATCCGCCTCAAGGGACCGTCGATCTCGCGGATGCGAATAAGCTTGGCCAATAGCAGGGTTGCCAGCGCACCCGCGGTCGTGGCGCCGGCGAGGACGATGAAGGCGCCGTGGGTGGTGCGCCAGGCGATACGCGCTTCGAGCGATCTCAAGACGCGGCTTGCGATCAAGCCTGCTGCTACGGAAACCGCCACGATTTTAAAGAAGAAGTAAACCAGACCGACGGTTTCCGAGTTGTGTGTCCGGCGGCTGAGGAGGACGAAGAGGACGATGGCGTAGCTGGTGATCGCGAGTGCGCTGGCGAGCGCCAGACCGAGAAACTGCAAGTGCCTTGAGAGCTCCCAATACACGGGCAGGCTCACCAGCGTAATGGCTGTCCCCGCAACAGCAGGTGTGAGGGTATCGTGCGCAGCATAGAACCCCCGGGCCAGAATCCCCTGCGCTCCCCAAGCAAACATCGCAAGCGAGAACATGCCGAGCGCTTGGGCAGTTGCAACGAGATCAGGACCGTGCAGGCGCGTATGCGAGAACACAAAATAGACCAGCGGGGTGCGCTGCACGACGAAAAGGACTGAGATGGGAACGATGAACAGAATGACGCCTTTGAGGGTGACGGTCAGCGTCCGGTTCAGCTCATCGTATCTTCGCTCAGAATAGAGCTGTGCGAGAAACGGGAAAGAAGCCACGCCCGCGGCCTGTGCCAGCAGACCCTGCGGAACGCGCATGAGCGTTTTGGCGTAGGAAAGCCAGGAGATTGAAGCGGGCGCGAGATAAGAGCCGAACCAGCGGATGATCCAATCGTCCGTATAAACAATCGAGAGGGCCAACATCAGGGGAATGGAAAGCTTCAAAAAGAGCTTGAAATCCTCGTTTCGGAAATCAAAGTTGGGATAAAAGCGGGCTCCCAGACGGCGCGCGCCGTAAACCTGCAGAGCGAAGTTTCCCGCGAACGCTCCCACAAGCACGCCCACCGCAAACCCGGTGATGCCGATGCGCGAGGAGAGGAATAAGCCGCCCAGAATGATGCAAGCGTTGTAGACGACCGGCGCGAGCGACGGCAGGACAAACCGCGCCTTTGTATACTGCACTGCGCTCAGAATGCCGCCCAGGCAAAAGAAGAGCTGAGCTGGAAGCATCAAGCGAGTGAGAAAAATCACCCGGCCTCGCTCGGCCCCCTTGAATCCAGGTGCGATCGCTCTCACAAGCTGGGGCGCCAAAATCTCGCCGGCAAGAATCCCGGCAACCAAAGCGACATTCATGAAAGTGAGGATGGTGGAGAAGACGCGCCACCCTTCTTCCTCCCGCTTTTCTGCGATACAGCGCGCGAGAACCGGGATGAACGTCACGCTCAGCAGACCGCCCGCCACGAGGTAATTCAGGAAGTCGGGCAGGGTGAATGCGGCGTAGTAAGCGTCCGTGGCGGCGTTCGAGCCGATTCGCTGCGCAACAGTCCAGTCGCGGAAAAAACCGAGGAGGCGGCTGAGAAGAACGCTGCCCATCACGATCCCGGTGGATTCCAGGATGAGGCGCTTGATGGATCGGCTTGGCGGCATAATGGGGATGGATATCTGCGATTCCGCTCAGGTGGCTATGGCTTATTCCGATCCAACGACCCGGCGGTAAACGTAACGAACCTGTTGTTGGACTTCGCGCAGACGCCAGGCGAGGGGTTGTTCGCCGCGTCCAGACTTCAACAGGCCCCAACGGCGCGCCAGTTCCTCAGCCTGGGCTGAATGGCCAACGTGTTCCGGAAGGGAGTCCGTCGGACGGCCGGTAACCAGGCGGACCGCGTGATCGGCCGCCCGAAGAAAGGCAGCGCCAGCCGAAAGCGTCTCTACATCTTCGGTCCGGATCACGCCTGCTTTCTGAACGGCTTGCAGTTGTTCCAGGGTATTCGCCCCAGGGTAGACGTAAATTGAGTTCCGAAGGCGAAGGTAAGCGAGAGCAAAGTCCACATCGTAGTAGCCACCCGGAGCTGTCTTTGGATTGGAGGGTGAAGCAGTAAGCTCCCTTTCGAGCCGGCGGCGCATGGCCTGCAGTTGATCTTCGAGCGCGGGCTCGCCGCCGAACCGCTCCATAACCTTCGCCAGCAGCCTCTTTGCTACTCCTTTTCCCCAATCGGTTTCTCCGGCCACGCAGCAGGCTTTTAAATAGGTAAGCGCCTCCCACACTTCGGCCTTTTGTTCGACGTACGCGTGAAGAGAATCTTCGGTGATAACCAATTCACCTTCCTGCCCGAGCGGCCGGAGACGAGTATCTACCGGGAAAACCGATCCCTCGCTGGTGTAACTCGAGAGCACTTCAATCGCTTTCTCGGCCAGCCTCGTCCATTCTTCAACGTCCTGCGGAACCGTTTCAGCAGGTGCGACAAAGATGAGATCGGCGTCTGATGCCACGTCAAATTCGTTCACTCCGAGACGGCCCAACGCCAGAACCGCGAATCGCGCCGTCGCGGGCCACTGGTTACCCGGCAGCGGGCCCTTCACCGCTCGCCACGCAATTGAGAACGCAGCCGAAATACATTCTCGCGCGAGCGCGGACCAGCTCTTCAGTGAACTGAAGATGGGGCCCATGCCGCTGGAATCGCGCTCTCCCAGCACTAGCCTTCGCGTGAAGTACGCCCTGCGCAGAAAGCTCATTTGCTCTCTGGTTCCCCAACCCGCCGGCGCAGGCCCGGAAAGCGCCATCGGCTCGTGCGCCGTGCCGTTCTCGCTTTCTGAGCCCGCCGCCGATTCCAGGCTCATCTCCAATTGCGTTCCACTGGTTGACGACGGATTGGGAACGGAGCCCAGAGCGGCTGAATCTTCGGGATGATGAATGAGCATTTCTCCGAGGTATTCGCTTGCAGCAATGAGGCTGAGGGGGCGCGCCAGGCGGCCAGGATTTTCCATAAGCTCCGCGAAAAGCTCGGAGTTGCTGAAGAGTTGGCCGAGATAGCGCGACGCGTTTTTTTGCGCTCGCTTCGGGATATCAAGCTGCGCCACCGTCTCAGCAAGCTCCGGAGATTGGGAAGCAAGAAAGCGGAGCGCTGAATCGTATGAAATGGCCGAAAAGTCGCCGGCCAGGAGCGGGGGCGGCTCGAGCGAGTATTCGCCGGCCGCGATCGCTGTGGCGCGAGGATGGATCACCTTTTGGTAGATTTCATCCACGCCACGGAAGATGTTCTCCAGCCGGGCCTGCAACTCCTTACCTGGCCTCGCCGTCCGGTCGATGCCGCAGCGGCGCGCCAGCCGGTCTAAGGCTTCCGGCTCGGTGGGCAGGCGATGGCTCTGCCTCCCGAGGTCGAACTGAATGCGGTGCTCGACTTTGCGCAGGAACTCATAAGAGCTGGTGAGCAGGGCGTAGTCGCGGTCCGAAAGCCAGGTCTTATCATTCAGCTTGCGGAGAGCCAGCAACGTGCCACCTGACCGAACCCAGGGATCCTGGCCGCCATATAGCCGCTGCAGGCACTGCGTCAAAAACTCGATGTCGCGGATGCCTCCGCGATTGAGCTTTACATCCACGGCTTCGTTGCGATTCTCGCCGAGCTTCTTGGAGATTCTCTCGCGCGTGCGAAGAACGGTTTCGATGGCGGCAAAATCCGCAGGCGAGCTGAAGATGAATCGATCCACGCCGCGCAGGAAATCGCGCGTGAGGCGCTCATCCCCGGCCGAGTGGCGGGCCTTGATGAGCATCTGCTGTTCCCAGTCGCGGGCGCGATGGTCGTAATATTCCAGCGCGGAACTCAGGGAAATAGCGGCGTCGCCCATCTCACCTTCCGGCCGCAAGCGCAGATCGACCCGATAAATCGGGCCATACGGGGTGCTTTGAGTGATGGTACGCGTAATGGCGTTCGCCAGCCGGACAAAATACTCTTTGTTAGAGATCACGGAGTCCGGCTCGCTTCCGCCGGAGGTTTCTCCATCGTAGGAATAAAGAAACAGGAGATCGATATCCGAACTGTAATTCAGCTCGTTGCCGCCCATCTTACCCAACGAGATCACGCTGAAGACGCTGCGAGCAATCCGGCCTTGAGCATCCCGAAACTGCGGTTCCCCGTAACGCTTACGCAGTTCCTGGTGGCAGTAAATCAGCGCGTTGGTCACAATGACGTCGGCCAGCGCGGAGAGCTCCAAAGTGGTCTCCGCAAGCGTACTCATGCCAAGCACGTCCTTAAGCGCGATGCGCAGCGTGGTGCGGCGTTTGAATTGGCCAAGCTGCGCGGAGATCCACGGGTCAGGGCTGGCTGTTGAGAACCGCGCGCAGTCCTGCATTAAATCTTCCCTGGACCGGAGTTTCGTGAAATTGCGGTCGCGTGCAAACTGTAGCGGAAGGCCGGACTCCGACAGAAATGCTTCGGCGAGCGGTGCGCTATAGCCGAAGATGGCAACCAAATAAGTGAGGGCCGTCGGAAATTGGGCCATCTCAGCCATCAGTTCCGCTGCGGCTCGCGCCGCGTATCGTTCCAGGAAGTTCAACGCTCCGTCCGGATCGGGTGAGGCTGCCAGAAGGGAGGCGAGGGGAAAGCGCAAAGAGGCAGGCAAGCAGTTGTCGAGGCGGGCGAAGTTCACTTCCGCCCGGTCCCGGTCACAGAAAGCGATGGATGAATACTCGGCCCGCATGTCGCTACAGGACCTCCGCACACCTGCCCCGGTCTTCCCTGGTCCCTCCCAAGGAGCGAGAGGGGCGTATGCATGACAGTCTGCGCCGGGCGCGGTTCGCCGCGGGTGGAAGCCGAGCTTCGTTTAGGATTATAACCTTGTCACGCTTCGGACAAGTTGCAGTTTGGGACGGCCCGGGCTAAGATGCTAAGATCAGTCAGGTGAGGGGCAACGAGGGGAAAGAAGGAGGGTTCCGAAGGGGTACTTCTGGCAAAGGAGCGACAACGGTTTCTCATGTGGTTTGAGAAAGAGAAAAAGCCTCTGCCCGCGAGACCCGCTCGTAAGCCCGCAGCCGACCCGCCGCTGGTTCAAGAGAACGGGGAAAAGGCGCCGCCTGCGGCAGCACCCGTTATTCCAAATCAACGCAAAGAAGGAACCGAGAACCCCATGACCGACAATATCTTGAAGACCTCTTCCCCCGCTGTGTCCAGCACGCGGCAAACCCTCTTGGGAAGCTCCATGGTACTCAAAGGTGAGCTCTCAGGTGAAGAAGACCTGACGATCGAAGGCCAGTTTGAAGGGTCGCTGAACCTCAAAGATAGCTGCCTCACGATTGGCTCTCACGGGCAAGTGAAGGCGGATATTACGGCGCGGCAAGTGATTGTAAGCGGAAAGCTGAGCGGGAAGATTAATGCCCGCGACAAAATTGAGATCCGCAAAACGGGCAATGTCGTGGGTGATCTGGTCGCGATGGGCGTTGCGATTGAGGAAGGCGCTTATTTCAAGGGAAGCATTGAGATTCTCCGCGAGGAGGAACCGTCGCAAACCCGAGCCGCCACCACCACAACCTGGACCGCCTGAGCAGCAGGCCCTCAGACCTACGCGAGAAACTGCGCGAAGGATGGTGAGCCGGGGCAGGCGAGTTCGCGCTTCACCTCTCGCTCACCTTATTTCCTACCATAAGCGAACTAAGAATGGCGCGGACGAGCGGACATGATGTTTTGGCCGGTGCGCCCGCGGCGAGTCAGGGTCTCGGGTGGCTGTGGCAGCACCTCCGGGACGTTCGGCATCCCCACATTCTTGATTGTGGCCGAATCGCCCCAACCACGCTGAGGAATCTGCTGGAGCGTGGCGCGAAATACTACGTTGCAGACCTCGTGACTGTGGCGCTGGAGAATCCACCCCAGTTCTGGGATCGTTCCGGCAAGACTCCTCGTTTTCTCACCAATGACTTTCTCCGGCAACTTCCCAGGATTCCGCCCGGCTCTCTCGCCTTGGTGCTGAGTTGGAACGTACTGGACTTGGTCCCTGAAGAATCGCATGCGGCGATCATGGGATATCTCTATTCCCTACTCGAGCCGCTGGGTGTTCTTTTTTGCGTCCTGCGCGAGCCACGTCATGTCTCGGGAATCGAGCGACGCTGGTGGCTCGAATCCCTGACCGTTTCCCACTGCGAATTGGAGCCGCAAAAGCCGTTTCCATATCCCCCCATCACGAACCGGCAAGTGGAACAGCTTTTGCCACAGGCAAGCTTCAAGACTTTTCTCACTCGTTCCGGCCGCCGGGAAATACTGGCCATGCGACCCG
>JASHON010000038.1 GCA_030041095.1 Terriglobia bacterium | reverse complement strand
CGTGCGGCAACACAAAACCTCAACTTACCGGAGATTCCGCCTTTTTCAAAAACCTAATTTGGACAAGCCTGGGTTTGAAACCCGCCCCTACCCCAAACGCTTTCATCGCTTCGTGGGTGTCGCGAAGCGACATGACGAACTGATACAGGGGCGGCTGCTGGGGTGCTCGGGAAAGGGCGTGTGAAATGTAGAAACTCCACGGCGAGGCGCAGCCTCGCTTTCGAAAAAGAAAGAACGATTGGAGGGGGTGAGATCCGGAAAGGCAAGGCTTTCCTCGTCCTTGGCCGCACGTCAGGCGGCAGAGCCGCGCAGTGCCTCAGTGACACTCCTCAACGAATGTCCTTCTGAGCGTAGCGAAGAATCCCAGCCTTTGCTTCCAGAGAAATGCAGAGATGCTTCGCTACGCTCAGCATGACAGACTGGCGTTTTCCCGTAGACTGTTTAGTCACTGGCTGCGCCGGCCAGGGGCTAAAGCCGTTGGAGTCTGCGACGCACTGCGGCATGACTGAAGTCATGCCCTGTCTTGAAAATTGAGTAGGGGCGGGTTTGAAACCCGCCCCTACCCCAAACGCTTTCATCGCTTCGTGGGTGTCGCGAAGCGACATGACCAACTGATACGGGGCGCGAGGCGGCTGGCGGAGCGCCCGGGAAACGACGTGTGAAATGTAGAAACTCGCGAGCGAGGCGCAGCCTCGCTTTCGAAAAAGAAAGAACGATCGGAGGGGGTGGGATCCGGAAAGGCAAAGCTTTCCTCGTCCTTGGCCGCACGTC
This sequence comes from Terriglobia bacterium, assembly GCA_030041095.1. Taxonomy (GTDB): domain Bacteria; phylum Acidobacteriota; class Terriglobia; order UBA7540; family UBA7540; genus JASHON01. Next base: position 4,845 of record JASHON010000038.1, on the reverse strand, counting down.
AGGCGGCAGCTCCGCTGGTGCACTCCGAAGGTGCTCACCTGACTTTGACGCAGCCGTGCAGCACACCGGGCGATCAAGGCGCCGCCGACCCAAGTGTGTTATCATAGTCCGAGAGATTGATAACATGATCCGAACTCAGATCAGTTTGCCGAAAAATGAGTATGACTCAATGAAATGCGAGGCATCGGCGCAGGGCATTTCGGTCGCTGAATTCGTGCGCCGGGCTGTTCTGCGTATGCTCCCGGTCGAGAAAGACAAGCCCTGGATGCATTACGCCGGCTTGGTCGAATCCGGCGACCCCCAATCGAGCCAGACTGTGGACGAGGTCGTCTATGGCTCGAAGCGCTGAGTGCTACGTTGACACCTCCGCCTTCATAGCGTTTCTTGACCGGTCCGACAGCTTCCATGCGATATTCCGGCGGCTCTTTTCGGCCGCTCCTCCGCTCGCCACTTCCGCGCTCGTGATCGCTGAAGGGCATGGATGGTTTCTGCGCCGTTATGACTCGCGCCGGGCGATTGAGTTTCTCAACTTCATCGCCGCCCTTGCTCCGCTCACGGTTGTCTCCTTCGGCGCACAAGAACTGCCCAAGGCTGAAGCTCTGATAAAGAGGTTCCGCGATCAGGCCCTGACACTTGCGGACGCTCACGGCCTCGTCATCATGAAAGAGCGCCGCAATTCTACCTGCTGGTCTACGGACCGCCATCTGGGATTGACTGGCGTGCCGCTTGTCAATAAGAGCTAACCCCTGATCCGCATCCCAGGCCTTACTCGAATGGCCGAAAGGCCGCAGACTGCGAAAACGACAGTCTGCGCTACACGCTTCCTTGCCATCAATTTTTACGGCTGTACGGCGAGACTTAGGGCTGAAACTGGCCAGGCAGAAAGCGCGGCTGAAGATGCTGGTGATTGATCATATAAACAGAGTTCCGACGCAGAACTAGGCCCAAGCGCCATGCGTCCGGAGATTTTTCAAACTGAGACACTACCGCCGAGGCCGAGCGTGCGATTAGGGAAGGCTATGGGCGCGCGCCAATCATGACCGGCAGAGAGAGAGGCTTCCCGCCGCGGACTATGCCCAGCGTCACGCTGGTTCCCGGGCGGATGGCCTGGATCATCTGAAGGAGCGCCTCTTGTGAGCTTACGGTAAGACCGTTGAAGGTGCGAATGACGTCATCCGGCTCGACGCCGGCTTCAGCCGCAGGACCATCCTTCGCAACTTTATCCACCATCGCGCCGTTTGCATCGGTGAGGCCCAGCCTCAAGAGCTCCCTTCGATTCGAGGAGATGTCGCTCAAGGCCACGCCGAGGTAAGGAGGATGTTGGGCCTGGTACTGCAAGGAGTAAATCTGCGATTGGACAGTTTCGGCATCCGGCGCGTTGGGCTCGGCAAGCAGGTAGAGTTTCAGGTTGGACGCGGCGTCAGCATCGCGCCCCGCCTTTACGAGGAGTAGCGCGAGGTTACGATAGGCGCTTCCCCACCACGGAGCAAGGGTCAGCGCGCGCTCCATCTGGGCGGCGGCGCGCATCATGTCGGATGCGCCTGTTGCTTCCCTCCACGCTGTGACGGAGTAGGCTTCATACCGGGAGGCGTCCTGGGGAATCGCCGGAGGCGGGTTCATGCCGAGTGCGAGCTTGATGATTTTTTCTCGAAGCTGTTTCTGCAAGCCTGAGGGCCCCCACTGAATCGGGAGGCTTTCGAGCGCGGCCTCATAATCGTGCAAGGCGTTGAATTGCTCGCCAGCCTCTAAGGCAGAGTCTCCCGCCAGCGCTTCGCGGCTTTCAATCCAAAATAGGGGGGCAATCTGCTTCCTGAACTGATTTTGCGCCGATGCAAAATCGGAAAACGCCTGGTTGAAGCGGTCAAAGAGCTGCTTCCTGGCATCGGCCGGCGCGCCCCGCACAGCCGGCGAACCGACGAGGACAGGGCGCATCTCGAACCACTGAAGCGACGCGAAAATGGAGGAGTGGCGTGCGCGAATGCCGACGTACCCTCCCTTTCCGGTTTTGACGCTGCGAACTTCGGAGCGCGACAGGGTAGCCGGCGAGCCTTGGCAATGTTCAGAGTGAGGATTCATAGGTTCGAAGGCGACACGATCCCCTGCTACCTCCAGCAGCCCGGCGCATCCCCACCGATCCATCGCCGGAAAGCCCAGCGCTTCTTCCCCGCCTGCCTTCGTGCCCTCTATATAGGAGAACTCATTGTTGCCGGTGGGAAGGACAACCACGGGATCATCCCCAAGCCAGTCGGGCGAACCATCCGCATAAACCTCGGCCATTTCCCCGACGGTCATTTGAACGCTTTTCACCGAGCCCTTTCGGGTGTAGGTGAGGGTGAGGGACGAACCGGGCGTCATGGCATTAACCTTGGATGCCACCTGTTTGCAATTGGCTACCGCAGCTCCATTAACGCTCTGGATGAGATCACCCGGCTCCAACCCCGCGCTGGCGGCGGGGCTGCCCGCGATCACGCCGGTTACGAGAGGCCCGGTTCCGGCCAAGTCGCCGCAAGGCGCGCCAACCGACCCTACCACCACTTTTTTGTGGGACCGACGGACAACCTTATGCTCATAGATCACTCGCGCCGGCGCCAAGCTTGCAGCAACGAATGGCGCCGCAAACAGAGCAACCTTTGCCAGCCTGAGAAACTTAACCATCTTATCCGTCATCGTCCTTCCTCCGAATTACGTTTTGATTTCCGCTTATGGGTTATTGCCGGCGATGCCTGAGGCCTCCCTCAAGGCTGCACGCACGGCTACTTGCCGCACGATTGCATCAGGGAGGCTGCCTTGCCCGGGTCACTCTGTGCCTGGCTGAAGCAGCTCTGCGCCTGCTGGAGCTGCTGGCTCAAGGCGCTCATCTGGCTATTTGCCTGATCGATTGCTTTCTGATTGTCCGCCTTGGCCTCGGTCGCCTGCTTAAGCGCCGCTTCAGCCTCGGCCATAGCGTCCGATGATGGCGAGGGTGCGGTCTGAGGCGCTTGGTTCGTCGCGGCGGGGGCTGGCTCAGTGGAGGTGGACGAGGCCGATTGCAATTGGCTCACGACCGCCTGCTCTTTCTTTATCTCCTGGTCTTCCTGCGCGGTATCCTGCTGAAGCTGGTGGATTTTCTTGGCAAGCGCCACTGCCTTTTCCGCATCCTGGTTGGTGGCTTCGAAAAGGTTTGAGTAAAGCTTCACCTGATCGACCGTGGGCGCGGGTGGGGGCGGCGGAGGAAGGCTGGCAGAGGCCTGGCAGCCGCTCACGTTCACCTGGACCGGCATGCCGTCCATGGCGTCAGCAGCCTGCTGGCTCAGGTATTTGGCGTCTTCAGGAGATCGTCCGGGGGCGGCGGCAAGCCGAGAGAGGCAATTCGCCACCTGCAGCCGGTCCGCCTGGGTGGTGACCGACCTTGCCACTGTGTCGCCCGCCAGCGGTGTAAGGTAGACCGTTCGCCCTCCGCCGCCCTCCCCGAAGAAATTGGTGCTCGTATCCTGAAAAGGCTCTTCGTTTTCGCTTGGGACCGAGCCAACCCACTGGGAGGCGAGCGAGGAGAGCTCGTTCTGCAACTGCTGCTGGCGAGCCTCCGTCGAGCGGATGCGTTCGAGCAGCGCTCTCGCCTGCATTTGCTGCTCCAGCTCTGCCTCCTCAGCCTTCTGCTGCGGGTTGCCGAAAATCCACTGGCCCAGCTTCTGTCCAAGCTGATAGGCCATCTGCTGATACATCGACTGCATCTGCTGCATCATCTGGCCGGCGGCAGCGCCTGGGTCGGAATCGGACGCCTGGGACTTTCGCATGCCCAGGCACTCCCATGTGTGGCCATCGCTTGCGTCTGCGAAGTGCCCGCCCAGTGACTCGCAATTCTGAACATACTGGTTGTAAGCCTGCTGCCATTCCTGGTTGTTCTGAGCGTTCGTTTGGTTGACCTGCTGCATTTCTTGCTGCAGATCCTGAGCCTTGGCCAGCGGGACCACCGACAGCAGGCTCAAGGAAACGGCCAGGCCGGAAAGAGCGCCGATACTTTTTTTCACCGCGGCGCCGTTGACGCTTTGCCGCATGCCCATTTCTGCCGTCATTGGCTCGCTTCTGCCTCTCCCAGCTCCGATTGAATCGTCTTGATCCTGCTGACGGTCGATTTCATCTGCTCCTGCACGTTTTTGACGGCGGCGAGGTAGCTGTCAGAACCCGCGTTGAGCGCTTTCAATTGTTTAATGCTTACCGTCTCAGCGACGATGTCGTAGCCGGAGCCAACCATGGATTTGCCCACTTGCGCAGCATCACTCAAAGCCGGAGAAAGGCTCAGCGCCTTCTGGACGCCCGGGTCGCTCAGGGTCGTTTGAGCTGCGCCGAGGGCCACTTGGGCAACTTGCTCGAGCTTGTGAGGGCTTGTGGAAGACCAATCGACCGCATTCGCGCCCTCGCTGAAGGCTGTCTCACCCTGGCGCGCCCTCCCCACCGTCGTGACCGCGCTTTCGAGCGAACTTTTTTGGCCCTCAAGCAGCTTTATGGCTGAGTGAAGCCGCTCCCTGCGGCCCGGATCCGTCTCGCCCGATAGCTCGGTGACGGCCTCTGCTAAATCGTTATCGACATCTTTAATTCCCTGGTTGAGGCGGTCGATGGTGAATTTTCCGAATCCGTCAGTGGCCATGCCGATGCCTTGCTTCCAGGCGTCGGCCGCGGCGTCATTGCTGATCGACAGCCACAGCTCACGCTGGGAGGCGTTGAGCTCGGCCGACTGATTCAGGCGGCGAAGCGCCTCCTGCAGGCCGGCCAACTCGCCCTCAAGCGATCGCAGGCGGGCGCGCAAGGTATTCTTAACGAGTCCGCCAGGCGCCTCTGGAGGCTGAGAGGCGATCTCCGCATTCAGAT
>JASHON010000037.1 GCA_030041095.1 Terriglobia bacterium | reverse complement strand
GAGCGGCTTGCCCTCAATAATCGCCTCGGGATTTTTGGTGAACAATCGCTCGGCGGCCAGCTCGCCGCTTGCAGCGGCCAGCTTTTCGTAAGCGCGCGAAAGGATCGGAGGACGATGCTTGGTGTCGTGGGCGTCGGAAGCGAAGATGTGGACCAGGTTCAGCTCGAGCAGTTGCTCGACGGAGCCCAACGCTTCTGAGCCAAACCCGCCTGTGTAGGATTGAGCGGTCACCTGGACGAGGCAGCCGTTCGAGACCCATTGATAAAGATGGTCCAGCTTGCGCCGGCACACCGCATTTCTTTCCGGGTGCGTCAGAATGGGAGTATACCCCGCCACTTGGATGTCATAAAAAACATGGTCCATCTGCTCCGGGATAAAGTGATCGTCGAACTCGACCAGCACGTATTGCGTTCGATTGATGGCGAACGAGGCGCCATCCTTCGTCAGTTGCTGGATGTTCTCGTAGGAAAGATGGAAGTCGCAGCCCAGCAAAATGCGGGGCGTGTCGCCTGCGGCGGCCTGCAGTTCCGCGGCCTTGCGTTTGTTCTCCTCTGCGTCGAACGCATAGCGAAAGCTGCAATGCGGCGTCGCCACCACGTGAGTGATGCCGTCCGCCGCCGCCAGCCGGAGCATTTCCACTGCAATCTCGAAAGTTTTCGCCCCGTCGTCGGTTTCAGGTAGCGGATGGCAATGGATATCAATCACCGGAATCTCCCCTCATTTTTGTCAGCCACCAAATATCATTATAGCGAGCCCGCATGCCTGCAGTAGCCGGCGCCAGCATGAAAATCGCAGAAAAGCGATAGGCGCGCTTCGAGGATGCGCGCAGGTTGCCGCAAGACGCCTCACGCTTTGTCGCCCGCCAGAGGCGGCAATCGGCCTGCCCACGGCCGCGCGGCTTCCAATTGTCCGGCAAGACGGAACAGCGTCGCTTCATCGCCGTAGCGGCCCACGAACTGGACGCCGATCGGAAGGTTTTCCGCATTCCACCAGAGCGGGACGGACATCGCCGGCTGGCCCGTGGCGTTCAAGAGTGGTGTGAAAGCCGCAAACGCTGCCATGCGTTGCTGCGCTTCCAAGGGATCGAGCGGCGGAGAGGAAAAGTAGCCGAGTGGCGCCGGAGGCATTCCGAGCGTTGGACTGAGTGCAACGTCATAATTCAACATGAAATGGGCGACCTGCCGGGAGACGGTGTGAAGCGCGCTCACCGCCAGCACGTACGCGGACGCATTCACCAGCCTGCCGGCCTCGTACAAATTCCATGTGAGTGGCTCAAACCGATCGGGCCGCGGAGTTTGACCCGTCGTCTCCGCCCATCCGTCGATGGCGGCGGCGCAGCCGGCCGCCCAGACGGTCATAAAAGCTTCGTAGACGGCTGCTCCGCTCAATTTGGGCTCGTCTTCAATCACCCTGTGGCCCAGTTCTTCGCAGAGCCGCGCGGCATCTTCGACGGCGCAAACACAGTCGGGATGCACGGGAGTGCCGATTGCAGGCTTTTTCGTCAGGGCGATGCGGAGCCGGCCGGGATCGGTGGAAACCTCCTGCAGAAAGGGCCGTGAAGGCTGCGCCGGCCAGTAGGGATCACCAGGAGCCGGGCCGGCAGTGGCATCGAGTAGCGCAGCGCTGTCCCTGACGGAGCGGGTGAGGGCGTGCTCAACCGCCAACCCGCTTAAAGCTTCTCCGATATCGGGAGCCAGCGATACGCGGCCCCGCGTAGGCTTGAGGCCGAAAACGCCACAACAGGAAGCTGGTATACGGATGGAGCCGCCCCCATCGTTCCCGTGCGCCATGGCAACCATACCGCTCGCCACTGCGGCGGCTGAGCCGCCGCTCGATCCTCCCGTGGTTCTTCCGATGTTCCAGGGGTTGTGCGCTGGCCCGAAGAGCTGCGGCTCCGTCGTGCATACCAGGCCGAATTCAGGTGTGTTTGTCTTGCCAGCGATAATCAGGCCCGCCTGCTTCAAGCGCCGCACCAGCTCGCTGTCGTGCGTGGGAACGTAGTCGCACAGGAAAGCGGAGCCGGAAGTCAGCCGAACGTTCGCCAGCGAAGCGACGAGATCCTTCACCAGATAAGGCACGCCGCGAAACGGTCCGTCGGGCAATTCCTGAACTCGCCGCGCGGCCTGGCGTGCTGGCTCGAAAAGGGGCGTGACGACGGCATTGAGCGCAGGGTTCAGCCGCTCGATCCTGGCAATCGCGGCATCCACCAATTCGATGGGCTGCACTTCTTTTCGCCGCACCAGCTCCGCTTGTCCGAGGCCGTCCAGCACGTCCAATTCTTCCGCAAGGCCCATTGTCATCTCCTTTCAATCGTATCTTCGGCGGAAGGACCGCCCCGGTCAATCAATTTTTGCCGCTGCGGCGTTCCCTCCGGGCCCGATTCCCTTATAATTTTGGTTTGGAGCGGCGGCGCCAACTGTTTCCCGGACCGGCCGGAAGTAGCGCCGGCATCCTGCCGGCCTTCACAACCACCGCCGCGACCACGCTCTGTCAACTGGGCGTCGCCTTATGAGAAGGAGCAGCCCCCTCACGAGGCTAAGGATAGCCCGCATGCAGCAGGGCGAACGAAAGCAAGGCGCCACTATGAAAAAACCGATGGTTTCCGTCGTCCATTATCTCAATACCGTTCCGCTGATTTGGGGAATGTTGCGAGGCGAGCAGCGAGGCAAGTTCGAGCTGGATTTCACCTCGCCTGCCCGCTGCGCCGACGCCGTCGCGGAAGGCCGGGCCGACGTTGGCATTATTCCATCGATCGAGCTTCAGCGCGTTCCGGGTCTGGTCGTAATTCCGGGCATTTCCATCAGTTCATTGGGAGCCGTCCGGAGCGTCGTGCTCTTCAGCAAGAAGCCGATTGAAGATGTCGAGAGCGTTCGGCTCGATCGGTCGTCGCGAACCTCGGTGGCCCTGCTGACCATCCTGCTGCGAAAATTCTACGGAATTTCCCCGCAGATGTCGCCGGCGGAGCCGGACGGAGATGCGATGTTGCGTTCTGCGGATGCCGCGCTGCTCATTGGTGACGCTGCGCTCGCATACCGGGAGCATCATCCGGTTACAACGGAAACTTCTGCAGAACGCGACAGCGAGGCGTCGCGACCCAATCTGAAGGTTTATGACTTGGGCGCCGAATGGAAGAGATTCACGGGGCTTCCTTTTGTTTACGCTGTGTGGGCCCGGCCGGCAGCCACGAGGCTGGCTGACGCCGATTTCGAACGCTCGCGCGACGCCGGGCTGGCGCACATCGATGAGTTGGCTGTCGAATATGGCCCCCGCCACGGCATAACGCCGGCCCAGGCCAAGATTTACCTCACCCGGAACATCGACTATAATCTTTCGGAGGACCACCGCAAGGGGATGGCGCTGTTTCACCAACTTGCGCACGAGGCCGGTCTTATCCCCGGCGTCGAAGTCTTACGGTTTGCCTCATAGAGTCTCTCTTCCATGCGCCTAACTTCTCGACAGGCTTTAGAAATGCTCGAGTCCAGTGACCTGCTGGGCTTAGGCATGGAAGCTGATGCCATGCGCGCCAAGCTGCATCCGGGAAACGTCGTCACCTATCAGATCGATCGCAACATCAACTACACGAACTTCTGCACGGAGTACTGTTCGTTTTGCGCGTTCTATCGCCCTGTGGGCTCGGCGGAAGGTTACGTCCAACCGCTGGAATCGATTTTCCGGAAAATTGACGAGACCTTGGCGCTCGGCGGCACCGGCGTGCTGATGCAGGGCGGCTTGCACCCCGATCTGAAGATGGACTATTACGTTCATCTTCTTGCAAGCATCAAGCAGCGCTATCCAGCGCTTCATCTCCATTGCTTTTCCGCGCCGGAGATTCTGAATATCGCTGAAATCTGTGGGATGACGGTCCGCGAAGTGATCGCGCAACTGCAGGACGCCGGTCTCGACTCCATTCCGGGAGCCGGAGCGGAGATTCTGGATGACGAAGTGCGGCGCCGCATTGCGCGGCTGAAATGCAGCACCGGGGAGTGGCTTGCCGTGCATCGCACGGCGCATGAGCTGGGCCTCCGCACCACTGCAACCATGATGTTTGGCGTGGGAGAAACACTCGAGCATCGGGTGAATCACCTGGAGCGCATTCGCAGGTTGCAGGATGAGACCGGTGGCTTTACGGCTTTCATTCCGTGGTTCTTTCAGCGCGAGCACACCTCTCTTGGCCGCAGCGTCAAAGAGGAAGCCACCGCCGTGGATTATCTGAAGATGCTGGCCGTTTCGCGTCTCTATCTGGACAACGTTTTGAACGTGCAGGCGTCCTGGCTTACTCCGGGCCACAAAATCTGCCAAATCGCCCTCCGCTTTGGCGGCAACGATGTGGGAAGCATCCTGATCGAGGAAAACGTCGTTCGCGCCGCCGGATGCAAGAACACTTCGTCTGAGCGGGAACTGCGCCGCTTGATCAGCGACGCCGGCTTTCGCCCCTTCAAGCGTGACACTCTCTATCGAACCTACTTCTTGAATTAGCGAACCTCGCTCTGTGCGCCCGCCATTTGCTTAATTCCGTTCCCCGCACTATGATGGTTACCGTGAGTTAAACGCCGGGCCCAGGTAGCCGGCTCCAGGTTTTGCCTTCGAATTCAGATTCGACGTAACGGTGGAGGTGTCTCCATGAGACGAGCACTCGCTTCGCTTCTTGCCGTTCTCCTATGCGGCGTGGCGTGCTTTGGCCAGGCTCAGAAGCGGCGCATCGCAGTCCTGGATTTTGACTATGGCACCGTGCAGAGCTCCGTAGCAGCGGTGTTCGGCCAGAACGAGGATGTTGGGAAGGGCGTCTCTGACCTTTTGATCGATCAGTTAGTCAAAGCGGGCGCTTACGAGGTCATCGAGCGCCAGGCCCTCAATAAGATTCTCGCCGAGCAAAATTTCTCGAACAGTGACCGTGCGGATTCCGCGACCGCTGTCCGGATTGGCAAGTTGCTGGGAGTGAATGCCATCGTCATCGGCAGCATCACGCAATTTGGGCGCGATGACCAGAACAAGACGGTCGGTGGCTCCGCCCTCGGCTCGTTTACGGGACGCTTCGGGATCGGCGGATTTCAAAAGAAAAAGGCTCGGGCCGTTGTCGGCATTTCGGCCAGGCTGGTAGACGTAACAACGGGTCAGATTCTTACCGTTGCCGATGGCAAAGGCACTTCGACGCGATCGGGAGTCTCGCTGCTGGGCGCTGGAGGGGGCGCAGGTGGAGCGGGTGGCGGCAATGTCGATATGACGAGCGCGAATTTTGGCGCAACGCTTCTCGGCGAGGCGGTTCACCAGGCCGTAAACTCAGTGGCGTCACAGCTCGATCAGAATGCCGCCACCTTGCCCGTCGAAAAGATCGCCGTGCAAGGATTGATCGCTTACGTTTCCGGCAACACTCTCATCCTGGATGTTGGCTCGAATAAAGGGGCCCAAGTGGGTGAGAGCCTGGGTGTTTACCGCAAGGTTCAGGACATTCGCGATCCTGCAACCGGCAGGATCATCCGCACGCTTGAGAACAAGCTAGGCGAGGTGAAGATTACGGAAGTTGAAGCGCTGTCTTCGCAAGGGACTTATTCTGGCAGCTCCGCGCCGAAAGTTGGAGACATCGTGAAAAACGAATGAGGTGGCCTCCCGCTGCGTCTGGCGCGCCTTGTTCGTGACGGCCGCCGGTCTTCAGGCGCGGTGGCCGGGAAGGTGGGTTGCGATGAGCTTCGAAATTGGAAGCAGGGTTCAGGACTACGAGATTCTCGGTGAGCTCGGCGCGGGAGGGATGGGAAAAGTCTATAAGGTCCGCAACGTCATTTCTGACCGCGTCGAGGCGATGAAAGTTTTGCTTCCGGATCTTGCGGGTCAGCAGGAGCTGGGCTCACGTTTTCTCCGCGAGATCAAGCTCTTGGCGAGCCTGAACCATCCTCATATCGCCGCGCTGCATACCGCTCTCAGCGCTGAGAACCAGCTTCTGATGGTTATGGAATTCGTTGAAGGCAGCCCGCTGGATGAGCGGTTGCGTGCCGGGCGCATTCCGCTTCCGGAAGTTTTCCGGTATATGGACCAGATGCTTTCGGCGCTGGGTTACGCGCACCACCAGGGCATCATCCACCGCGACATCAAGCCCTCGAACATCATGCTGACTTCGGACGGGAACATCAAGCTGATGGATTTCGGAATTGCCCGGGCCGCCACGGACTCACAATTGACCCGGACTGGCGCCACGCTGGGCTCGCTCCACTATATGTCCCCGGAGCAGTTGACCGGGGATGCGATGGACGCCCGGTCTGACCTCTATTCCCTGGGCGTCTCGTTCTATGAGATGGCCACAGGACAGCGGCCGTTTGAGGGGGGTAGCGAGTATTCGCTGATGGTGGCCAAAGTTCAGCAACCGCCTCGCGCGCCCGTTGAAATTGATCCGGCGATTCCGAAAGGCTTGAACGATTTGATTCTAACGTCGCTGGCCAGGAATCCGGCCCAGCGCTTCCAGAGCGCGGATGCGTTTCGCAGCGCGCTTCAATCGACCGCGCGAAGCTTGAAGATTGCGCTGCCTGCAGAAGGTTTTACCGGCGGCGCCGTCCATACCCTTGTTTCATCCGGCGAGGCGGCACAGGCTTCCGCCGGCCCTCCGCCCAGCCATCGCTCGCTGTATATGGCGCTCGGCGCGCTGATTGCGGTTGCGATTCTTGTTGCAGGCGCGGTCGAGCTTCCCAGGTTCTTCCGAGCGCGAGCCAGCAGTCCCACGTCGGTTGCACCCGCAGCCTCGCGGCCGGCAACGCAGCCCGCGCCGGACATTCCGGTTCCAACGTCATCCGCACCAGCCGCCTCCTCCGCTTCCACAAGTCCCTCGCCGTCCCACAATCCTGCTGCGGCGCCGGATGCGCGGCGTGTGAGCGCGTCAAGGCGCGCCCAGCCGCTTGCCTCGCAGAAATCCGTTCCGGCTGCTTCATCGGTCAGCGCGCCGCAAGCTCACCAGGAAGATGCCTCCCAGGCAAACAGCACGCAGAGCGGGGCGGCCTCCACTGCGCCGTCCGCGGCCGCTGCCAGTCAGGCTGCCGAAGCGAAAGCTCTGCAGGCTGCTCGAGACCGCATGGACATGCTCTCCGGGCGTGCGAATGCTGTGAAGGCTTCCATCCAGAACCTTCAGCAACAGGAAGCCAGCGCCGGCGCTTCCTTGCGGCCGGATATGGTGGCTGCCGAATCTCTCATGGAGCGGTACATGGATGAAGCGGACTCCGCATTGAACGCCGGCGATCCAGCTTCTGCCCGCCACTATCAGGATCTTGCCGAACACGAAATCGACAAACTGGAGAATTTCCTAGGACAATAGTTCCGCCTTCCCGTGTTATGATGCGGCGTTTCGAGGTCGATCGGGAGGCTGAGCATTCAGGTGCAGTTTCTGCCAGACGAAGGCGACTGGTCCGGCTTTCTGGGTAACCCCCGTCGAAAACCGGCCCCATTGAAGCTTAAGAACCAAGACTCAACGGTCCTTGTGACAGGAGCCGGCGGATTCATTGGCTCGGCCTTGGTGCGGACGCTGGCAAGCCATGCCGTGCAAAAGTTAGTTCTGCTGGACTGCTCGGAACGGAACCTCTGGGAGGTTTCCCGCGCCTTTCCTTTCCGCCACCGCAGTGTGGTTCCGATCCTCGGAAACGTTGCCGATGGCAGCTTGCTGGATGAGATCTTCAGGATCCACAAGCCCGAAATTGTCTTCCACACAGCGGCTTTCAAGCACGTTCCGCTGATGGAATTTTATCCCCTGGCTGCTGTCGCAAACAACGCGCTGGCCACGTACACCCTTGCTAAGACGGCTGTGCGGCACGAGGCTGCCAAAGTGATCATGATCTCCACCGATAAAGCAGCGGACCCGGCCAGCGTGATGGGAGCCTCCAAGCGCGTTGCGGAGCTTGCGCTGGAAACTCTTAGCCAGGCCTTGACGCTCATGTTTTCAGTGCGGCTTGGCAACGTCCTGGGATCTCCGGGCAGCGTCGTGCCGCTCTTCCTGGAGCAGATTGCCCGTGCCGGGCCCGTGACGGTCACCGATCCTGCTGCGACGCGATATTTCATCACGCTTGGCCGTTGTATCGAAATCATTCTCCAAGCGGCTTCGCATGAAGCCGGTCCGTGCGTTCTGATCCCTCGCCTTGGGCGCCCTCACAGAATTGTCAATTTGGCAAATTACCTCATGGGCAAAGCTCGGCCCCGGAGAGACGAGAAGGTCCAGATTGTGTACACGGGGCTAAGGCCGGGTGAGAAACTTGCAGAGCGGCTTGTTTCCAGCCGCGAAACGCGCCGCGCCTGCTCCGATTGCGGGCTGAGCGCCGTCCGCGGCCCGTCTCTTAAGCCGGAGCGTATCCGGGCGCTCATGCGCCGCCTCGATCGCTGCGTTCGCGAGCGAGACGTGCCGGGCGCCGTTCGCGAACTTCACTGCCACGTGGCCGGATATACCGCAAGCGCGGCGCTGTTGAGCGCCGCGCTTGCCCGCCAGGGAACCGAAGAATGACCGGGCGCCGCACCATCGCCGTTGTATCCACGTCGCGCGCCGATTACAGCCACTTGTATTGGCCTCTCCGCGACCTTTCCGCTCATCCGGAAGTGGAGCTTAGGATCATCGCGCTCGGCGCCCATCTTTCGCCGGAGTTCGGCCTGAGCGTTCGCGAAATCGAAAAAGACGGCTTCCATGTCGATGCCCGCCTCGAATGCCTGCTCAGTTCAGACACCGACGTCGGAATGGCAAAGACCATTGGAGTGGCCACGCTCAGCCTTGCGGATTTGCTTGGGGCCATGCGGCCCGATCTCATCCTGCTGATTGCGGACCGGTATGAGATGCTGGCGCCGGCATCCGTGGCGCTGGCTTTGCGCATTCCGATCGCTCATATCGAAGGCGGTGAAATCAGCGAAGGGGCCATTGATGACGCCGTTCGAAATGCTCTAACGAAATTGAGCCATATTCACTTCACCACCACCGAAGCAGCCCGCCGGCGTGTCATCGCTCTGGGCGAGGCGGACTGGCGCGTTTTTCGCACCGGAGCGCCCTCGCTCGATCATCTTCGCCGCCGCTCGCTCCACGCGCGCGAGCCATTGGAGCGGTTGCTGCAGCTTGACCTCAGCGGCCCGACGGCCGTGGTGGCGTATCATCCCGTAACGCTTCTCGCCGATACGACGGAGGAAGCGGAGGCGTTTTTCGGAGCGTTGCGCGAGCTTCCGCAGCAGTTGGTCTTTTGCTATCCGAACGCCGATGCTGGAAGCCGGTCGCTGATCGAGCGCGCGCGTTCGTTTCTTGCCAGTCGAAAAGATGGTCGCCTGCTGGTGAATTTAGACCCATTGATTTATTGGAGTTTGCTGCGCCAGGCCGAAGTGATGATTGGAAACTCGAGCAGCGGAATCATGGAAACGGCAGCTTTCGAGTTACCAACCGTGAATGTGGGTCTGCGCCAGCGGGGCAGGGAACGCCCTGCCAATGTGTTGGACGTCGAGTCCCAGGCCGCTGCCATCGTGGAAGCCGTTCGCCACGCTTCAAGCGCAGAATTCAAAAAGTCGCTGCGCGGAATGGTGAATCCTTACGGCGACGGCCACGCGTCTGAGCGAATCGTCAACGTCTTGACGACCATTCCGCTCTCCCGGGACTTGCTCATCAAGCGATGCTGAGCCGGTCGCCGGCGGCAATCGGATTTCTTATGCGCATTCCTCTCTCAGGCCCGGATATTTCCGACATCGAGATCGCGGCTGTCGAAGCCGTACTCCGCACGGGACGGCTCAGCCTGGGTCCCAAGTTGGAGGAATTTGAGGATGCTCTGGCGAGATATACGGGCGCGGCAAGCGCGGTGGCCGTCAGCTCCGGAACGGCGGGTTTGCACCTGTGTCTGCGCGCGCTGGGAATTGGTCCCGGCGACGAAGTCATCGTTCCATCGTTCGCGTTCGTCTCCGTCGCCTACGCGGTCAGCTACGAAGGTGCGATTCCCGTATTCGTCGATATTGATCCGAATACGCTGGGCCTCGACGCTGGCGGCGTGGAGGAAGCGATCGGTCCGCGAACTCGGGCCGTCGTTCTGGTTCACACGTTCGGATGTCCGGGGCCGTTGAAGGAGATTCTGACGCTCGCACAGCGCCACGGCCTTTGGGCGATTGAAGACTCGTGCGAAGCCCTGGGGGCCGAGCTTGAAGGAAAGAAGCTGGGGACTTGGGGAGACGCAGGCGTTTTCGCATTCTATCCGAACAAGCAGATCACCACAGGCGAAGGCGGGGCCGTGACCGTCCGAGACCGGGTGTTGGCGCATCGCATTCGGCGGCTTCGAAATCAGGGGCGCGATTCTTCCCTCGATTGGTTTCAGAACGAGGAGTTAGGTTATAACTACCGGTTGCCGGAAATGAGCTGCGCCTTGGGAATCGAGCAACTCAGGCGAATTGAGCCGATCCTCGAAAGGCGCGCTGCCATCGCCTCCGGCTATGCGCGCAGGCTCAGTGACGAACAGCGCCTTGAGCTTCCGCCATTGAGCCTTCCCGGACGCCGCCTGAGCTGGTTCGTTTACTCGCTCCGCCTCAAGAAAGAGCTTGGCAGTGCGGCGCGAGACCATGTCTGGCGAAGCATGATAACGCGGGGAATCGGCTGCGCCCGGTATTTTTCGCCCATCCATCGCCAACCTGCCTATCAAACGCTGCCGCATCGAGCAATGAGCCTTGCCGTCACTGAATCCGTGGCGGAGCGCTCGTTGGCTCTGCCGTTCTTCAATCGGATGACCGAACGCCAGTTGGACGAAGTGTGCGAAACACTTTGCGATGTGCTGAATGGCTATACGAAGCGCGGAACATGATTGCGCGCGCGGGGTGGTGCGGGGTTTCAACCCCGCCCAGCTTCAGTTGAAGGATCCCTTAATGGCCTTCTCGATCCCAGCTTCGGCCAGAGGCGCCATGAGCGCGTAACCGGCCGGCGAGGGATGCACGCCGTCCGGGCTCAGCTTGCGCGGCAATCCGCCGGCCGCATCTTTCATTGCCGAGTAGTAATCCACGTAGGCGTAACCCTGCTTCGCCGCGTAACGCTCGATCCACCTATTGAGCGCAGCGATCGTCGCTGCGGGATCCGGCAGCCCGCGGTGCCACCAGAAACCGATCGATGGCAGCACCGAGCACAACACCACCCGAATGTGGTTGGACCGCGCCAGTTGGGCCATCGACGCCAGGTTGCCCTCAGTCTCCTGCAATGTCATGGGCCCGGTGTTTTCCGCGATGTCGTTTGTACCGGCCAGGATTACCACCACCCTTGGTTTCAGGTCAATCACGTCCTGGCGGAAGCGAATAAGCATTTGCGGCGAAGTCTGCCCGCTGATGCCACGGTTGATATACGGCTTGCCGGGAAAGTATCTGGAGAGGTTCCAGCCTTCGGTAATCGAGTCGCCCATGAAGACGACGCGGGCTTGGCCGGCAGGCGGGGGGCCAAGCTTCAAATCGGCTTCGTGAAAGCGCGCGAGGTTGCCGAAGTCAACCAACAATTGGTGGTCGAAACTAGCCCAATACGTGCCGGTTTGCCACGGCGGCCCCGCCACCGTGAGTGACGACGTCTTCGTCTGCGGCATGCCCGCAGGTTTCCCCGCCAGAAGCAAAGCGGGAACAAGCAATCCTAGAACAACCGCTCCAGGAAATAGACGGCTGCGGAATTTCAATCCACTCATAAGCGGCCTCCGTGTTTATCCATTACTGCGACGCTTTAAGGTAGCGGCTTGCGAACTTGATGAACCATGGCCAGTTCGGGGCGGGGGTGTGTCCGCCGTGATGTTGGCGATAGGCCAGATCGCCGTCAATCAGCGGAGTTGCGATCGGCGGAAACGGCATGGTCCCCAACCCCTTCTTTCCGAGCAGTTCGTATACCGGACTCGCTGCAACGGCAGCCATGAACTCGCCTCGCGCATCCACCCATCCGTCCCCGACCGTCGCTCCGGCACTGATGAAGACCGGGCGAGGCGCGCACATGGCGATCAACTCATCGGAATCGACGGGTAAATCGTTGGGGCCAAGCGGCCCGGCGAACATCAGAAAATTGCCTGCCATCCAATGGTATTCATCCACCCCCGCGAGATTTTCCAGCCGCTCGCCGAACCTCCGGCGATAGAGTTCGGCTCCTCCCATCCCGGAGGAACTGATGTAAGCAATCGCAAATCGCCGATCGTAAGCCATTGCCACCAGCGCCGCCTTGCCATACCGCGAATGCCCCATAATGCCCACTTCCTTGGCGTCCACGGCCTTGTTGGTCTCAAAATAGTCGAGCGCACGGCTTGCGCCCCACGCCCACGCACGCAATGCGCCCCACTGGTCCGGCTGGCGGGGTTGACCCTTGTTGCACAAACCGATGATGCCTTCCGTGAGGCCGGCCGCGTTGTCAGCCTGAACGGTAGTGGGATCGAGGACGGCATAACCCCAACCTTTTGCCAGAACCCGCTGCTCCCACGTCGGACCAGGAGGACGCGGAGGAAACTTGAATCCGCGCGCCGCGAACATGGCGAGAAACTGGCGGAGATGCTCAGGGCTGAAGCCGAATTCCAGAATCACCGGCACAGGGCCGGCCGCATGCGCTGGCGTCGTAACGCTCATCCAGATGCCGACGGTAATGAGAGGGTCGGACGAGTTGTCCACATGACCCAGCAGATATTTCGTGACGACCGGCGTTTTCCCATTTATCCCCTGCACCGTGCGCGTCACTTGCCAGTTCACTCTCGGGGTATGCCGGGGAACCCAGCCATAGACATCTTGGTTGAAAGCCCAGGCGATTTGCGCGCGCCGCGTGTTCCACCAAGCCGCGGCCGTGGTCACTTTCTTGCCGTCGCTCAGCACGAGCGGGTTCGGCAGATTCGGATAGGGATTCGCTTCTGCTTCGTCGAACACTTGCTTGAAGTTCGCGGAGTCCGGGCGATTCACGCCTTGGCCACTCACGCCCGGCCTCAAAGTTTTGATGTGGAGCAAGCTCATCATCCTCTGATGGGCCTGCACCGAGGTCAAATGGACAACAGGCGCACTGCGGGTTTCAGGTGCGCTTGCCGGCCGCGCCGCTCCTTGTCCCGCCGTTGCGGCAAGCAATGGAAACAAGATGAGTCCGAGCAGACATCGAGGAGATTGCGAAAGGTTCATGTTCCTCCTTAGCCGGCGAGTAGACGTTTGCATCATCCTTTCTCAAAACTTACACCATAAAGCAAACAGGACCTTCCAGGGAAGCGCGTTGCCGGCCAAAAGAACGCGGCTGAAACCGGTGCTTGCGGCTGCCGTATTCGGCAAAGCGAATTGAGGATTGCTGCAAGCGCTCAAAGATTCCGCCCGTCACTGGAGATATTTCTGCATTTGCCAGCCGAAAGGCCGGCGATCCTCAGCGGGCAAACGACTGGAAATCGTATCACCCCATTTTTGGAAGTCAAGCGGGCCTGACAGGCCCTGATCCGTCGGTAAAAGTCCGCCGCCGGTCGCTGGGTCACAAGCCACGTTGGTGGCGACCAGCAAACAGGGGCTGGGGAGAGCGGTGCAGCGGAAGTAGCCTTGCCCAAATTGCTCACCCGTGGGGTGCGGGATTCCGGTATGATCGCGGCATGCGCAGACAACGTCAACCTTCGCCGACTGAATCGCCG
>JASHON010000036.1 GCA_030041095.1 Terriglobia bacterium | reverse complement strand
AAATGGACGAGCACGTGCGGATGAAGCAAAAGGATCTTACTGGCGAGGGAATGCCGCCTGACGAGGCCCGCGACGCTGTGAGCCGGGAGTTTGGGAACGCACTTCTTCTGCGCGATCGGAGCCGCGATGCTTGGGGCTTCGCCTGGCTGGAAACCATTCTCCAGGACCTCCGCTACGGCCTGCGCCAACTTCGCCGCAATCGGGGCTTCACGGTAGTCGCTGTCAGCACCCTCGCCCTCGGCATCGGTGCGAATACGGCCATTTTCTCTGTCGTTGACACGGTTTTGCTGAAGCCTCTTCATGCTCCCGATCCCTCTCGTGTTGTTATTTTCATGAACACGAACCGACAATGGTCTATGCCCGCCGCTGCAGAGATTGAATTCAATATGTGGCGCAAGGAAACGAATGTTCTGGAAGATGTGTCGGGTTTTAGGTCGGATTCATATTACCTGACGAGCGTCAGCCAGCCCATAAAGACCGACGTGATGCGAGTGACCGGGGATTATTTTCGTTTGTTGGGGTTGCACATTGCCCGTGGCCGCGGCTTTACGGCGGAAGAGGAACTGCGGACAAGCCGCCCAGTCGAGAATGGTCATGTAGCCGTGATTGGCAACGGCTTTTGGAAAAGTGAGTTTGGCGGAAGCCCTCATACGGTGGGTGAAACCATCTCCCTGAGTGGCAATCCCTACGAGATCATTGGCATCATGGCGCCGCACGATCAAACAGAGATTTCAGGACGACCTGACGTTTGGCTGCCGTTTCCTATGTCTCCGAACAGCACTAATCAACTTCATTATTTTGGAGCTGTCGCCCGGCTCAAGCCTGGCGTCACGCTGGCGATGGCAAACTCGCAGCTTAAGCTCATGAGGCAGGAATTTCGCCGCGAATACCCGAACACAGTTTCAGCCAGGCGAGGTGATGTTTACAGTGTCCAAACGGTGCAGAACTGGATCGTCCGGGATGCGCGGTTCTCCCTCTTGGCTCTTACGGTGGCTGTGAGCCTCGTGCTCCTCATCGCCTGCGCTAACGCCGCCAATCTGCTGCTGGCCCGCGCGGCATCGAGAACGCGGGAAATCGCGATCCGCACTGCCCTGGGAGCGGGGCGCCGTAGAATCATCCGGCAGGTGCTGACGGAAAGCATCTTGCTATCCATTGCCGGTGCATTGCTCGGTCTGGGAGTGGGGTTTGCTGGCGTTCGTGCCCTCCTCGCTTTGGCTCCCTCCACTATTCCTCGCGTCGGCCCGGACGGTTCGAATGTCACCCTGGATTGGCGCGTTCTGTCGTTCGCTATTTTTCTCGCACTGGTCACGGGCGTAATCTTTGGGCTGATCCCTGCGTTTTCAGCCTCCCGAACTGATCCAAATTCGGCTATGAGCCAAGGCGCTGCCCGAACCGGCACGGGCCAGACGCAAGCTAAGGCACGGTCGTTCTTAGTGGTTGCCGAAATTAGCCTTACTCTCGTCTTACTGATAGCCTCAGCGCTATTCATCCGCACCTTGGTAGCTTTACGCTCCGTTGATCCTGGGTTCGACGCGCACAACACTGTGACCACGCAAACGCCGGTGGTTCCAAAGCTTCTGAAATCGCCGAGAGTCAATCAACTTATTCAGAATGCTGCTCAACGTCTCAGCGATCTGCCCGGAGTCGAAGCCGCCGGTCTCACCACGCTGTTGCCTTTGGACGGCAGCTTCACAAACGTACCGGTTGCGGCTAATGGCGCGGTGCCGGGCGGAACCTCCAGGGGCTTTGCCACCTATGCATTTGTCTCCCCAAACTATTTCGCTGCACTTAAAATCCCGCTTCTTCGCGGGCGATTTTTTACGCAGGCTGACCGTTCCGATGGCGCACCGGTCGCAATCATTAATCGAGCGATGGCCCTGGAGTTATGGCGCCATGGCGATGCGATGGGGGAGCAGATCATCGTCGGGAAAGGACTGGGACCAGGGATTGAACAACCGCCGCGCCAGATCGTTGGAATCGTTGCCAATGTCCGCAACAACGGTCTTAACTTGGCGCCCCAGCCCGCTGTGTTCGTCCCAAGCGCTCAACGTCCGGACAGTCAGTGGGCTGGCGGCTCGGTGTCATGGGTGGTCCGCACGCGGCTACGATCAGTAGCCCTGGACACGGAAATTCAGAGTACGCTTCGTCAAGCGACGGGCCTTCCGGTTTCGCCACTGCGGTCGATGGAAGACGTCATTGCACAATCGACGGACAGCCAGAGCTTCAACATGTTGCTCATGTCGATCTTCGGGGCGTTTGCGCTCGTGCTCGCGGTAATCGGGATCTACGGCGTCATGAGCTATTTGGTGGTCCAGAGGACGCACGAGATCGGCTTGCGCATGGCACTTGGGGCGCAAAAGGGCGACGTCGTGAAGATGATCGTCGGCGACGGGTTCAGGCTGATCATGATTGGCATAGTGGTCGGCATTGCAGGCGCCGTCACACTTACACGTTTCCTGGCGAGGTTCCTTTTCGGCATCAACCCGGCTGACCTGCCCACGTTTGCGGTGGTATCGGTGATCCTGGCTGTGGTTGCGCTCGCGGCGTCTTACATTCCCGCTCGGCGGGCGGCGAAGGTCGATCCGATGGTAGCCCTGCGGCATGAATAGGCCTGCGAGCCGTCGCGTCCCGAGCGCGCTAGCCGGGCTGCCCATGGCGGAGGACCTCGAAAGGCTGCGCTGGCGCGGTCATTTAAGGCTTGGCGGGTGGCCGGCTGCCTATGGCCTGTTGCCCATTCCCTGCGGCCTACTGCCTGTCGCCTATGCGCCGGATCATGACGTTCCGGAAGCGGATCTTGACTCCCGGCGCCCCCTTGGGCTCCGTCCCCTGCAGTGAGATGTGTCCCGAGTGATACTTGCTGTATCCCGGCATCCGTGCAAACTTCGTGTGCTTCATCAGCTCGTTCCAATGCCTGTCCCACAACTGCGTCTCGATCACCTTATGCCCGTTCTGAAAGAGCTGCAGGTGGCCGTGGTTCTGAATAATCTCAAACTGGTTCCACTCCTCCGCCGGCTTCACCCACTCCACCTTGTCCGAAATCATGTCAAAGATGTCCCCGGAGCGCTCCTTCAGGATGCGGCTGTCTGGAACCGTACACGCCAGGTCCGCGATCTGCATCTCCACGCCCGTGTCGTACGTATTGCGATACTCGGGCGACTCGTGTACATCGAACATCACCCCACTGTCGATGCAGGGCCGCGCCTTCCACTCCAGCTTCAGATCGAAGTTTGAGTACTGCCCGTCCGTCACTAGGTCCGCAAAATCCGCAGGCGGATCCTGGTTCGTCTTCTTGAGCTGGATCGCCCCGTCCACCACGGACCAGTCGCTGCCGGCGCTCTTCTCCAGGTACGAGTGCCAACCTTGCAGGTCGTGCCCGTCGAAGAGCAGTTGCCACCCCTCCTGCTTCTCTTGCGGCGTCAGTGTATTCGGCGCCTGAGCCTGGGCCAACCCGCAGGCTAGAACGCAACTTGCTACTACCATCCACAACTTGCCCTTGATCATTCTCGCCTCCTTGCGCCCAAACTCGGGTTTTAGAAACGATGAAGAAGAAATGCACGCCAAGCTCGAACTGCGTTTATCGCCCTGCACCGTGAGAACAAAATCGGCGTGATGTTTCATTCTATCCTATCGCATGAGAAGAGTGATCGATGGATCGCTTCATGCCGTAGCGGACGACCAAGAAGCAACCAAGCCCTGAGCAAAGAAGCTGTGATAAAACCGGGTGAAAGGGAAAAAGCCTCACGCGAAGTCGCAAAGCGGCCGAGCTCCGCAAAAAAGTAAAGGAACTTCGCTTTGCGCTTCTTTGCGTCTTGGCGTCTTTGCGAGAGGCCGTTGATTTCTTCACCGCTTCAAAGCCCGGGGAACCCCAACTGAAATCAGAGAGCGCGCAGGCTCTGATCGTACGGGCCGGCTCGGCTGTAGTTCATAAGAACAAGAACGGGGGCGTATTTTGGTCTCCCACCGTGCCACCCCGTGAACAAGTGTCCTGTTTATCCTGCCTATTTCATAACGTTCTGATAGGCTAGATGTGCCAAGCGCTGCCTGCGGGAAGTATGACGAGCAGCAGCCCGCTTGACAGGCTGCGGAAAAACTCAACGCCGCCGCGAACGGTGCGCCGGCATCTTGTCGGCCTCCGTTGCATTGAAGCGAGTTGCCGGCTGGAAGGCGGCGCTACGTCAACTCCCGAAAGAGTTTTTCCGCAGCCTGTTGAGCGGCAGTGCGACGGGCACTCGGAGGCACAGCAAGCAGCGCCCATCCGATCGTCAAGCGAAAATGAGATATGCGCAATTCCTGGGCGCTCGAATGATGCCATACAATCGTGACCAACAAACCCAGTAAGTATTTTAGAATCAACAAAACATTTTCTGTGTAACCAACAAACCCACTAAGTATTTGAAACAAATTGAGTTATAGGAAACATGCTTTCGTATCCCAGTAAGTTTATGAAGAAAAGCAGGTTACAGGCCAGAGGCCATAGGCAATACGCAACAGGCCAGAGGCAGCCGGCAAGCGGCGAAGGACAAGGGACAAATGATAACGGACGAAGGACGACGGACCGAAAGGAGCGATAGCGTGTGAGCGCCCTCCTGACACCATTTTCCCAGGTTTACGGAGTCGTTGCGCTGGCGCGGGCAAGATTGTATCAGCGAGGCTCTCTCAAACAGCACCGGCTTAGCCGGCCGGTGATCAGTGTTGGGAATCTTTCGGTGGGTGGAACCGGAAAGACTCCTCTGGTAGCGCTGATGGCGCGCATGATGCTTCGCCGCGGACTCCGTCCCTCCATTCTCACTCGCGGCTACCGGCGCAGATCTCCCGAGCGGCTCGTGGCGCTATCGCCAGCTTCATCGCGCCAGACGGATCCTCGCGTCAGCGGAGACGAAGCGGCGCTGCTGGCTTCGGCTCTGCCTGAAATTCCCATCGTGATCTCCCGGGATCGTTACCAGGCGGGACAATTTGCGGAAGAGAAATTCCAGGTGGATGTACATCTGCTGGACGATGGGTTTCAGCATCTCCGCCTCGCGCGCACGTTGGACATTGTAGCGCTCGACGCAACGCAGGCACTTCTGGACCAACGACTCCTGCCGGCCGGCAGGCTACGTGAGCCGCTTTCCGCTCTTCGGCGCGCGGACCTGATGGTTTTGACGCGCACGGAACTCGCCGATTCCAGCGGCATTGAA
This sequence comes from Terriglobia bacterium, assembly GCA_030041095.1. Taxonomy (GTDB): domain Bacteria; phylum Acidobacteriota; class Terriglobia; order UBA7540; family UBA7540; genus JASHON01. Next base: position 25,060 of record JASHON010000036.1, on the reverse strand, counting down.
GAAACGATCCGCCACGTCCGTCCCGACGCGCCGGTTTTTCACAGCCAGGTTTCTCTCGTCTCGCTCGTCGACGCGTTCAACGGCGCGAGCGTGCCCGCAGAGGCGCTCGCGGGCAGGCGAGTCTTTGCGTTTTGCGGCATCGGCAATCCCCGTGCGTTCTTTCAGGATTTGGAGCGCTGGGGATTTAAGCTCTCCGGCACGCGGACTTTCCACGATCATCATGTTTATGGCGCCGCGGACAGTTCCGCGTTGATTGACGGCGCGCGGCGCGCCGGGGCGGAAGCCTTGGTCACGACGGAGAAAGACCTTATGAACTTCCATTCGCCATGGGGCGCGGAGATTCCTCGATATGCCTGTGCAATCCAACTGGAGATGCGGGAGAGCGAAGCGTTCGAGAGGGCCGTGTTGTCGCGCCTTTCAGAAAGCTGAAAGACCAGCCCGAACGGCGTTGCGCCGAGCGAACGGGAGATCGGAGATTCGCAGTGGACATCCGCCTGCGCGGTCTCGGCAGCACGGTTGAACGCGCTGTCGTGGAGCGAAGTCAGGTCTGATGCCGTTCGGGGGCCCCGCGGGTCACTTCAGCGCGGTCAGCTTGAGCGTGCGGCACCACGCGAGCGCTTCATTCACTTTCTGAGCGCCTGCCGTAATGCGATTCCGGCGCTCGCCCGCGGCTTGTTGCAAGGTAGTGATAAAGTCTCTGAGCCGTTCGAGGTTTTTGGCATACGCAGCGAGTTGCCCTTCTGCCTGCGCGGCGAGCGCCGGCGACGACTCACCCAACTCGCGGCGGACCCTCGCAATGGTGGCAAATAGGCCTGCCAACTCACTTTGAATCTGCGGCAGTCCCGTCCAAGGCTCTTCCGGCCGCGGGAGCAGGCTCGCGGCTCGCTCTAAGAAGCCGGCGATCTGGCCGTTGGCAGATTGCAGCAGGTCTGCGCATGTGGACATGGCCATCTCTCATCCTGGCTTCGAAGGAGCCAGGCCGCGAGCCGCCGGAGGCATCAAATCGACTGCGGCTTTAGCGTTACGATGTCATCCACGGCCGCCACTTCCCGCGTCACAAAGGGCTCGCCGTAGCGTGCCCCAATCATCAATCCAAAGTGCCGGGAGAGCGAGCCCACCCGCTCCCGCAGATCGGAGCGCGAAGGGAAAAGATGGGTCACGTCCGCGCGGGCAGAGAACTGCGACGAATAGCAAAGTATGGCTTTGAGCTTCCGGTCATGCTGCGCCGTCACATCGACCACGAACGTCGGGCGGACGGCGGGCACATAAAGCGAAGCGTAAACGATTTTGTAGGGCCGGAACGGCTTGCCCTCGATCGGCGCTTTCTCCAGCCCGGCGATAAAGCATGCCTCGTAGCCGATTCGCCCTGCCGTGTAATGATCCGGATGACGCCCTTCCCAATAGGGCAGGATCACCGTGCGAGGCCGCAGCTCGCGCAAGCGAGCGGCTATTTTCAATTTGTATTCCCGGGCGTCTTCGAGCGCGGCATCGGGCAAGCCGAGATTCTCGCGGTGCGCCAGCTTCATCACTTGAGCGGCCCGCGCCGCTTCGCGTGCGCGCAAAACTGAGTTGCCCCGCGTTCCCGCTTCGCCGCCCGTCAGGTCCAGCAACCCTACGCGGTAGCCGGCGTCAACCATCTTAAGGATTGTGCCGCCGCAGGTCAATTCCGTATCATCCGGATGGGCGGCAATGGAAAGCAAATCGAGTTGATTTTTGGCAGCCAAAACTGAATTCTATGCAGTTGAGACTATAAAGGTCAAGGAGAGAGCCATGGTTCAATTATCGCCAGGCAGCGCCCGGCGGCGCGAACAGGTCGGCGCCCAAGAATCCCTGGGCCATCGCGTTGCGCTCGTGACCGGAGCGGGGCGCCGCATCGGGCACGTCATTGCCTTAGCGCTGGCGCGCGCCGGGGCGCATGTGGTGGTGAATTACAACACGTCCAAAACGGAGGCGCTCGCGACCGCAGAGGAGATTCGGCAGACGGGCGTCAAAGCGCTTGCCGCGCGCGCCGATGTCTCTCAGCTCAGCCAGGTGCGCCGCATGTTTGACCAGGTTGCCCGGAACTTCGGCCGCTTGGACATCCTTGTGAACAACGCAGCGATCTTCAACCAGGCTCGCTGGGACAAGCTCAACAACAAGGATTGGGACCGGATGCTGGGCGTGAACTTAAAGGGGACGTTCTTCTGCGCGCAGTTTGCGGCTCGCATGATGCTCGACGGGGCCGGAGGAGACATCATCAATCTTGCCTCGCTTGGAGGACTCCAGGCTTGGCCCTCCTACATGCACTACTGCGCTTCTAAGGCCGGCGTCATCATGCTGACTCAGTGCCTCGCAAAAGCCCTGGCGCCCAGGATTCGCGTGAATGCGATTGCTCCTGGAACCATCGCTTTCCCGGGCGAAGAGCGCCAGCGCCGGTTCCAACAAAGCGCGCGCTCGACGCCTCTCAAAAAGCTTGGCCGGGCCGAGGATATCGCCGATCTCGCTGTGTTTCTCGCAAGCCGCAATCACTATATGACGGGCAAGGTCTTCGCGGTTGACGGGGGAAAATCCATTCCGTGAGGCCAGCTCCAGTTGACACACGTCCAGACTCGCCGATAGTATTTTTCCTTCAAGTTCCTGCGCGTCCGGTCGGCTGAACAGGCTGCGGAAAAGTTGTTTCGGGAGTTGACGTAGCGCCGGCTTCCAGCCGGCAACTCCCTTCAATTCAACGGAGGCCGGCAAGATGCCGGCGCTACGTTCGCCCTGGCGTCGAGCCGAAGGCATGCGAAAAAATCAGTCTCATCGGCAGGTGAACGCTTCTTGACCAGCGTACGCGAATCCTTCCAAGACCAGGAGATTCTGCTCCTGGGAAGCAATGGCTTTCTGGGCAAGGTCTTGCTGGCAATGCTTCTCGACCGGTTTCCGCACTTCAAGCGCCTTCACGTTGTGGTGCGGCCTTCAGGCGGGCTTTCCGCGCGCGAACGGTTCGATCGGGAAACGCTGGCTTCGCCGGTGCTCAAAGCCATCGTCTCCAGACTCGGCCCTGACTTCTTCGCCAGCCGTATGGCCATATGGCCGGGCGATATCAGCCAGCCTAATTGCGGCATCGCGTCAGAGATTCTGGACGGCTTCGTCCGGCGTGTTGGGCTTGTGATTAATTGCGCCGGGAAGGTGGACTTCTTTCCGCCCGTTGACGAATCATTTCAGTCGAACGTCGACGGAATTGAGAATGTGGTGGAACTTTGCGTCCGGCTGGGTGCAAAGCTTCTTCACGTCTCCACTTGTTACGTATGCGGCGAAGCAGACGGGCTGATCGAGGAATCCGAACCGGTCTTGGGATTCTATCCCCACCGCCGAGGGCCGGAAGACGATTCGTTCGACGCCCGCGAAGAAATCTCTCACACGCGCGCGCTGATCCGGGAAATTCGCGAATCCGGCGGGCGCGCCGGCTCAGACGCGGCCCGGCGTCCACGCGAAGAGGGGCAAAGGCTCGCTGCCCTCGGTAAACACCGCGCTGCCAACTGGGGTTGGGTGAACACCTATACGTACTCGAAGAGTCTCGGCGAGCAAATCATCGCTTCGACCGCAGGATTGCCCTACGCCGTCGTTCGTCCTGCGATTGTAGAGAGTGCGTGGAGGTTTCCGTTTCCGGGCTGGATCGAAGGAGGCCGAACGGCCGCTCCACTCGTGTTGATGGCGCTCGACGGACTGAAAGACTGGCCCGCACGGGAAGACGCACCGCTCGAAGTGGTGCCTGTAGACATGGTTGCTTCCGCCATTGTCATCGTGGCAGCCCTGCTGATGCAGGGCCGGCAGCAGCCGGTTTACCAACTCGGCTCCGCGGACAGAAATCCTATCGAAGTAGGTGAAGTGATACGGATACTTGATGGAGTTGCAAGAAGGCGCGGGCGAAGCCGCAGAAACGGCAGCCTGGGCGCAGGGCTGGTGCGATGGGCAGCGGGACGCCGTTCCTGGGCTCGAATTCGTTTTATGACCGTCGCGGAAGTGAAGGAGCGGCGTGACCGGTTCAACCGTTCGGTTGAGCGGACCGGACGCTGGATCGGGCGAATGAACGGATTCATGGGCGACGCAGGCTCCCGCCGCAGGCCGTGGCTTGAACGGTGCGCCGCGGAGCTCCGGAAGCTGGAGCTCCAGGCCAAGTTCCGCGAGCAGACTCTCGATCAATACCTTCCCTTCGTTCTTCATAACCGGTACGTCTTCGAATCAGAGAACATCCGCGCAGCTTTCGCTACCCTTGATGAGGAAGACCGGAAGCTACTCTACTGGGCGCCGGAAGAGATCGACTGGAACCGGTACTGGATTGAAAATCAAATTGGCGGAGTCGAAAAATGGGTTCAGCCCCAGGTGGCGGCTGCATGGAAGTTCCAGATCTGACGCTCATGCGCCGAAGAACGTTTCTTGCTTCCGCTTTCCTCGCCGCGGCCGGAGCTGCTGCAGCGCCCGGCGCCCCATCTCCGGCGCTTTCGCGCTTCGGCGCCTGCCCTTCTCCACGCCAGCTTGCCTGGCACAAGATGCAGTTCGACGGGTTTATCCATTTCGGGATGAACACATTCACGAATAAAGAATGGGGCAACGGCAGTGAAAATCCCAACATTTTCAATCCCACGCATTTCGATCCCGACCAGATGGTCGAAGCCATGAAGGCCTCCGGAATGAAAGGAGTGATCCTGGTATGCAAGCATCACGACGGGTTTTGTCTGTGGCCTACGCAGACCACCCGTCATTCCGTTCAAAGCAGCCGCTGGAGGGGCGGGAAAGGGAACGTAGTACGCGCCATTTCTGACGCGGCCGGGCGCCATGGGATGAAATTCGGGGTCTATTGCTCGCCCTGGGACCGCAATAATGCAGCCTACGGCACACCGGCATATCTTCCCATCTACCGGCAGCAACTCACAGAGCTGTTGACTCAATATGGGCTTGTCTTCGAGGTGTGGTTCGATGGCGCGAACGGTGGAACCGGATATTACGGCGGGGCTTGGGGAAGGCGAACGATTGACAAACGTACCTATTACGACTGGCCTCGTATTTGGGCCCTCGTGCGCCGTTTGCAGCCGGATGCCGTCATCTTCAGCGACGCGGGTCCGGATGTGCGCTGGATTGGCAATGAGAATGGAATGGCCGGCAATCCATGCTGGGAGACATTCACACCGTTAACCGCAGGCGGGCAGCCGGGGGTGCCGGGAGATACAGACGAGAAGACGGCCCTTCACGGGGTCCGCAACGGACGCTTTTGGATGCCACCTGAATGCGATGTCTCGATACGGCCCGGCTGGTTCTGGCATCCAAGCCAGAACTCCGAGGTGAAAACCCCGTCACAGCTTATGGATCTTTACTACGACTCCGTCGGCCGAGGCGCAAGCTTTCTCCTGAATGTGCCTCCCACTCGGGCCGGTGTGCTCGACGCGCCCGACGTAGCGTCTCTGAGCCAGCTCGGCAGGGAGCTCCGCAAGACCTTTCGCCGGAATCTGGCTCAATCGGCGGTGCTTTCTGCAAGCAGCATCCGCCGGCGCGATGCCGTCCGCTTCGGACCTCGGAACCTCGTGGATGAGAGTTTCTCCACCTTCTGGAGTGCTAACCCGATTGACACATCTCCTGCGGTGTACGTTGATTTCCCTCGCGAGCAGCAGATTGAGATCATCAGCCTCCGCGAAGCCATCACGTACGGTCAACGCATCGGTGGAATCGCAGTTGAGCGCTGGGACGGCAAGAGTTGGACGGTGCTGGCCACGGCCACCAGCATCGGCTCTCAACGGCTGATTCGCCTTCCCGCTCCCGTTAAGGTGCAGCGGCTCAGGGTTCGCATAACGAAAAGCGAAGCTCCGCCGGCGCTCACCGGGCTGGGACTATTTGGTCCCTCGTAACTTCACTGCCGGCCGAAAGTCATCTTCATAAGATCGCGGGTGGTTGAGTCCTCACAGACCTTTACGGCGCATTTCTCCGGCGAGTCTCGCGATGCCAGAGTCATCCAGTTTTCGCTGGATGAACGATTCTGATGTTCAGTCTCCTCCGTCCCCGAATGCCCCGCACCAGCATAATCGGCGCCGGGGCGTTTTTTCAGTAAGCGCGTCCGAAAATGCCCTTCTCCGAGGCAGGGGCGCCACAATAAACACACTTTCCCGTTCCACCCGGCTGCTCCAGGGGAATACAGCGCATCGTCGCCATCGTTTCCTCTTTGATCTTTTCTTCGCATTCGCTCCGTCCGCACCACCAGGAAAAAGCAAAGCCCCATGCAACAGCGTCTTTGAACTCGCCATAGGTGGCCGCGTCCACGGTCCGCGATTTGCGAAACGCCAGCGCCCGGTCGAAGAGAGCTTGCTGGATTTCCTTCAGCCACTCGATGACCGAAGCTGCGACGGCCTGCCGGGCCACGATGGATTTTCCTTCTTTGCCCGGTTTGTCTCGCCGGGCCAATACGACGTTTCCCTGCGCCACGTCTCGCGGGCCGAGCTCCAGCCGTAGCGGCACGCCTCGCATTTCCCAATCGTTGAACTTGAATCCAGGACTTACACCCTCCCGCTCATCAAGCTTCACGCGAATCGCAGCATCCGAAAGTTCAGCCAGCAGCTTTCGCGCCGCATCCCGGACTGACGTCTTCTCCGCGTCATTCCTGAAAATGGGCACAATCACCGCTTGGAACGGAGCGAGCCGCGGCGGAAGGATCAAGCCTTGATCGTCACCGTGAACCATGATGATTGCGCCCACAAACCGCGTCGAAAGGCCCCAGGAAGTGGTCCAACAATGTTGCAAGGCGCCGTCCCGGTCGAGATAACGGATATCGAACGCCTGAGCGAAATTCTGCCCGAGATTGTGCGAAGTGCCTGCCTGCAGGGCCTTGCCATCGCCCATCATCGCCTCAATCGAATAAGTCTGGTCGGCTCCCGCAAACCGCTCCGCGGCTGATTTCCGTCCCGGAATCACCGGAATGGCTGCATCGCGGACGGCGAAATCCGCGTAGATATCGAGCATCTGGCGCGTTTCCGCTTCCGCTTCTTCGGCAGTTGCGTGCGCGGTGTGGCCCTCCTGCCAGTAGAATTCGAGCGTTCTCAAAAAAAGCTTCGTCCGCAATTCCCAGCGCACCACGCTGTTCCACTGATTGATGAGCAGGGGAAGATCGCGGTAGGACTGAATCCACCGTGCGTACGCATGGCCGATGATCGTCTCGGAGGTCGGGCGGATGACGAGAGGCTCTTCCAATTCCTCGCCTCCACCGTGCGTCACCACCGCCAGCTCCGGAGAAAAACCCGCCACATGCGACTTTTCTTTGTCAATGAAGCTGCGAGGAATAAGAAGTGGAAAAGCTGCGTTCACGTGTCCGGTGGCCTTGAAGCGCCCATCGAGCGCCTGGGTGATATTCTCCCAAAGCGCCCAGCCGTAGGGCCGCACGATCATGCAGCCGCGCACCGGAGCGTAGTCTGCCAGCTCCGCGCGCAACACGAGTTGGTTATACCATTCGGAAAAGTCCTCCGACCGGGAGGGCAGTTTCTTTTCTTCGGCCATAGGCTACGCGCGCGTGACCGCCCCTTCAGCGGCAGAAGACACCAGCTTTGCGTATTTGGCCATCACGCCGGATTCGTAATTCGGCGGCGGAGGCGACCAGCGGGAAAGCCGCTTCGCAATTTCCTCCGGCGGCAGCTCCACTTCCAGTTTTCGGGCATTAACGTCGAAGACGATGACGTCGCCATCGCGCAACACCGCAATAGGCCCACCCGAGGCCGCTTCCGGAGCGGCGTGACCCACCATTAAGCCGCGCGTTGCCCCGCTGAACCGCCCGTCCGTCAGCAGCGCCACTTCCTCGCCCATGCCCTCGCCCACAATCGCGCCGGTCACGCCCAACATCTCTCGCATGCCGGGACCGCCTCGTGGTCCTTCATATCGAATAACCACCACATCGCCCGGCTTCAGTTTTTTTTGGGTTACGGCTTTCATGGCGTCTTCTTCGCAGTTAAACACTCGCGCCGGCCCGCGGTGCTGAAGCTTTTCATGCCCTGTGATTTTCACAACCGCACCCTCCGGAACGACGTTGCCTTTCAGAATCACCAGGCCCCCCGTGCTCTTGAACGGATCCGACGCCGAGCGAATCACCTGCTGGCCCGGCGTCTCCTTCGCTTTTCGCGCCTCTTCGCCCACCGTGTGGCCGGTGACGGTGATTTCCGATTCATGGAGCAGGCCGCCTTCCGCCAGCATCCGTGCAATGAGGGGAATACCGCCCGCCTGATGCACGTGAACCGCCATGTACTCACCGCCCGGCTTGAGCGATGCCACGATGGGCGTGCGGGCGCTGATCGCATCGAAATCATCGAGGGAAAGCGGAACGCCAGCTTCACGAGCCATTGCGAGCAGGTGGAGCACGGAATTCGTGGAGCCACCGGTGGCGGCCACACTCGCAATGGCGTTTTCGAATGCGTTGCGCGTGAGAATGTCTTTGGGCCTCAACCCCCGCCGCAAAACGTCCATCACCAGCCGCCCGGCTTCAAACGCCACACCGCTCTTTTCCACGGCCAGCGCCGGCACGCTGTTCGAGCCCATCGGCGAAAGGCCGATGAATTCCATCACCGTAGACATGGTGTTGGCGGTAAATTGCCCTCCGCACGCTCCAGCGCCGGGACAGGCAACGCCTTCGAGCTCCTTCAAATCCGGATCGGACATGAGACCTGCCGCGTTCGCGCCGATCGCTTCATACACATCACCAATCGTCACATCGCGGCCGCGAAATTTGCCGGTGGCAATCGAGCCACCGTAAAGCAACAATGACGGGACGTTCAGCCGAATCAGCGCCATCGCACCGCCGGGAATCGTTTTGTCGCATCCCACCAGCGCCACCATCGCGTCAAACATCTGGCCTCGGCCCACCAGCTCGATGGAATCCGCAATGACCTCCCGACTTACCAGCGAAGTCTTCATCCCCTCCGTTCCCATCGTGACGCCGTCGGAAATGGAGATGGTGTTGAACTCCATGGGCGTTCCGCCCGCGGCTCGAACGCCTTCTTTCACCTGGGCCGCGAGTTGGCGAAGATGAAAGTTGCAGGGCATGGTTTCAATCCAGGTATTGGCGATCCCGACAATGGGCTTGGCGAGATCCTGGTCAGTGAAACCAATCGCCTTGAACATCGCGCGAGCCCCCGCCCGCTCCTTGCCATCGGTGATGACGTGACTCTTGTGCTTGAGATTTTCTGCCATAGGTTACTCCTGGTTTTGCGTGGATCGTTCATCTTAACATGTCAGCAGGAAAAGGCGAACCCGGGCGACGCGCACGGCATCCAACTCTTCTTGTTGTGTTCGGAATCATTGGACGCTGAATTCGAGACGTCAGCGCCGTGCTAAAATTATAGTGTTACTAACTTGTGAAAGGAGGCTCTATGCCCGATCTACAGCCGATCCAACCGGGGTCGGAAGCTCCAGCCCCACCGCCATTCCGCGTGGATGTTCAAGTCCACGACCTTCTTGTAAGCCCCAGTAGCCGCCCGTCAGCGCCGCGGATGCCGTCACCACAGCCTCTCGCGCTGCCCGAGCCCGTGTTTCCTCAGCGCCCGGAGCTTCTTAACGCTGAGCCTGAAGTTCCTCCACGCCTCCCAGGTGAATCCCCTTATCGAAGACGTTGGACGCCGCCGCTCGTCTACCATGCCATGCGTGGCTGGCTGTTTCCTTATATCAAGTCGCGCATGCTGCCGGGGGACTTTCATCCGCTCATTGCCTATCTGTTTACTGAGTGGAAGTGCAATCTCGACTGCCATTATTGCTGGGCGTTCGATAATCGCGTCAAGGGGATGACGGAGGATGCCGCACGGCGCTCCATCGACTGGCTGCATTCAACCACCTGCCGCGTTTTGGCGCTGATGGGCGGCGAGCCTTTGCTACGACCGAAATTCGTTCACAAAGTGGTCTACTACGCCGCCAAGAAGGGCTTCTGGGTTTACCTGCCCACGAATGCCCGGCTCCTGCGTCAGGAAGTCATCGATTGGATTGCCGACGCAGGCGTGGCTACCGTCAACTTCGCCGTGGACGCCGTTGATGAAAAGCCCGGTCTTCCCAAAGCGCTCCGTCCGGTGACGAAATACTTCAATTATCTTATCAAGAAGCAATACTCTTACGGCTATACGGTATTCTTCAACATGAACATTTGCCGCACGAATATGGAGGACATCAAGCAACTTACGGAAATCGCGCACGATAACGGTATCGCCACGGATTACCACATCAACGAGTCACCCATGATCGAACAGCCTCACTTCAAGCACCTGGATGAGAACAGCACCTATATCACCCGGGAGGACTGGCCAAAGGTCGACGCGCTGCTTGACTGGCTCATGGAGAAGAATGAGTCCGGCTATAAGATGGTGAACTCGGTGAAGCGGCTCAGCGATATGAAGGACTTCATGCGCGGCAAAGTGGAACCTTGGAATTGCCGCGCCGGGCAGAACTCTCTGATCATTCGAGTGGATGGAACGCTCGCGCCTTGCTTCCCCATGTACTCCGCCACGTACGATTGGGGTACCATCGCGAACCACAAATTCGAGGTGAAGCAGCTTAACGAGATGAAGCAGTCATGCCAGACTCACTGCTTCTCCACTCTCAACCACAACCTCGGCTATTGCTACGACGACGCGAGGGTCATTCGCTGGGTGCTCCGGCAGGCAGCGCGTGGCTTTCAGGGAGTTACAGGAAGCTTCGATTGAAGCTGCGGTTCACGAAGGGTGCGCCAAGGCGAAGTACCCCGTCTTGTAACGAACCTTGGCGCCCTTGATCCGAACCTCCACTCGAATATGGCGGTAAGAGCCATCGAGTTGTTGGTGGCTGGGCGTGTAACCGATACTGTATTGCGAGTCAAGCTGCCGGTCGAGATTATCGAGCGCATCGGCTAAGTGCTCCAGTTTTTCAGCGCTATAAATGCCGGTGCGGGCGCCGAGTCCCACGTTCTGGCTTCCATCAGGATTCATTTGCCCATGAGCCAGGTAGCCGGTTAAGAGATCCGTTCCCACTTGCTCTTCGAGAGGGAAGAAAGCCCAGCCGCCCGTCTCTTCAGCCATGTCGTCCAGAAACCTGTCACCGGGGTTCGAATAGCCGTAAAGCGAGTTTCCGATCGTGTAAATGGAGGCTTCAGCGCGATGCGCCATGGATATGGCCTCATCGAGCGAGTGCTTGCTTTGAACGTCGATTCCATCGCTGATAACCACTAAGACGCGGCGAGTCCGCTCCGGATTTCCCGCATGGAGCATGACGCTTTGGCAGGCTGAGTAAATGGCATCATACAACGCCTTGCCTCCGCCGGCTTTCAGTGACTGAATTTTGGTGTTGAGCAGGTCCGGGTTGCTGGTGAATGGCTGAACGACGTAACTGCTCTCGTCAAAGGCCTCCAGAAAGATCTGGTTGTTTGTATTCTGGCCCTGAAGAATGTTGTAGACAAATTGGGACGCAGCGTCCTTCTCGTACTTCATTTGCATTTTCATGCTGTTGCTGGTATCCAGCACCAGCCCGATCCGCAGCGGCGGCAACGGCTCCTGGCGAAAATAAGCAATCTCCTGCCGCTTGCCGTCCTCATAGACCTTGAAGTCCTTTTCCGGAAGGTCAATCACGGGCGCACCGCGCTTGTTGAGAACGGTTACCGGCACGTTGACGACGAGCCGCTGCACGCGGAAGACGGGCGTCTTGCCTGAGCTGGTTTGGGTATCCCTTGCAGAAGGATCTTGAGCCGTGCGCCCTGTGCCAGCGCCGGCAAGGAGCGTCGCCGTCGAAATGACCAGCGCGCAGGCAAGCATCAGCCACGTCCATGCGATTTTCCTGCCGCATACCCACTGCGGCCCGCACGTGTTCCCACGGTTCTCTTGCTCTAACATGATCCATTGCTCCACCGTGCCCGAGCCTTCAGGTTCAGACACTTCGATCTTACCGCACGGAACGCCGATTGCAAGTTGCGGAGCTTCCCGCATTGCGCCTTAAAACCAAGCTGACATAAAATGCAGAAAAACATGGGGCCGCACGATCACGATGAGAGTTACGCCACAGGGGCCCGGGGCTGGCTGGTTTTCGCCCTCGTGGCCACCCTGGTGCTGGTGGTTGCAGAATTCGCCGCCGGCTCGATGGCGCACAGCCTTTCTCTGGTCACCGATGGATGGCACAAACTTTCAGACCTTCCCTCGCTCGCGTTTGCCTTGCTGGCGCTTTACCTCGAGCGGCGTCCCTCCAATCCTCGCAAAACTTTCGGTTACCAGCGCGCAGGGGTGATCGCGGCCTTTGTGAACGCGCTGATCCTCCTTGTTGTGGCTGGCGTCATCTGCTATTCGGGTTACCGCCGCATTGGCCACCCGGAAGCCATCAAGTCGCAGGTGATGATGGCCGTTGGCGCGCTGGCCTTGGTGGTGAACGGCACGGTCACGTACGGTTTGCTGCACGGCCGCTCGGACGTCAACATTCGCGCCATATTCATCCACAGCTTGAGCGATGCGCTTTCGAGCGCCGCGATCGTCGCCGGAGCGTGGATGATCCGGCTCACGGGCCAACCGTTGGTTGACCCGCTCATTGCGTTGCTTATTGCAGGCATGGTTGTCTGGAGCGCGCTTGGCGTGATTGGGGATTCGCTGAACATCCTGCTCGAGAGTCTGCCCAAAGGCATGACGGTACGCGACGTCGCGCGCGCGATGTTAGACGTGGAGGGAGTCCGCGAGGTGCATGACGTTCACATCTGGAGCCTGAACAACCGCTCGCACGCTATCGCCTGCCACGTGCGGATCCTGGATATGCCTACGTCGGAAACCGAGAGGATTGCGGGACGGCTGCGCGAAATCCTGGCCCATGAATTCGGCATCACCCATTGCACCCTGCAATTCGAACACACTCACCTACCCGGGGATTTTCACCGATACATGCCGGAACCCGCTCCCCGCGAGTGAATGGGCGGGCGCGGTCAGCGCTGCGCGGCAAGTTGCGGCTCGAACCGCCGGAGGTCCGGAGCGTGACGGAAGGCCGCCCGATGGTCCACAGCGTCGCCCTTGCGGAAAGCCGCCGTCACCTGACTTGGTGCGGGACGGCGCCGTGCGGCACGATGGGCTTCATGCCGTATTCACGGAGGTCCTGATTGACGATCGGCATGTCTTTGCTTCTGAGTTCGTCCCAGTGGGCAAGTTGCGCATCAAGCGCCTGACGTGCGCGCTGCGCGTAACTTTGGCACGGGTCTGTCGGACGGGCATCGGCGCTGTCTGCAACGGTATCCAGAGTCGCCAGGTCTCCGTCGAGGTCGAGAAGTCCTTCCTGCCCTCCGTCTTGCTCGCTTCCATGGAGGATGCGGGCGGCCTGCTGCCCGATTTGCTCAAGTGACTGCCGCGCCTGCCGGCCTGCAGGACTCGATGCCATGCGGCCTTCGACCGCGCGCAGCCGGTCTTCCAAACCGCGAATCTGCGCGACGGCCGCGCCATCGCGCATGAGATCAGCGGAGAGCTTCGCCTCCAGGCTGAACTGCTCGGCCAAGTCTTGTTCGGTAGCCTGAACTCTTGGGTCCATGACCACATGAAGCTGCCGGCTGTAGCTCTTTCCCTCAACGGTCAGGCGAACCGTGTAGTCGCCTGGAAGCACAAACCGCCCTTGCGGCAATGTTGGCGTATTTTGTCCGACCACCGCTCCAATCGTGTGCGACGGATGGAGCACGGGCGGCGACGGATAGCGGAGATTCCAAACAAACCGGTTCAGCCCGGCGTTTTCGGTGAGCGGCATGGGATGGCGCAGCCAGGAATAAGTGAAGCGCAGCAGCTTGGGAAATGGCGGAACGGGCGCTCCACTCTCGAATTGTCGGACGGGTTTTCCTTCGGCGTTGAGGATTTCCAGGCTGACCGGCCCTTGCGGCTCAGCCTTCAGATAGTAATCGATAATGGCGCCGTTCGGGGGATTCTGGCCTAGCGGCGTTTCTGCGGTCAACGGAGTGTCCTGATTTACATCACGCCGTATGCGCATCGCCGTATCCGGCTTGAAAAGGAAAACGGGCGAGTCCACGACATTCGCATTCAATTGGCGAAGCGGCGTCAGATCGTCGAGAATCCAGAACGAGCGGCCGTGCGTCGCCACGACGAGGTCGTTGTCCGCAATCGCCAGATCGCGGATCGAGGCGGTCGGGAGATTCATTTGAAGCGGCAGCCAGTGGCCGCCGTCGTCAAATGAGACGTAAACGCCGGTTTCCGTGCCCGCATAAAGCAGGCCGCGTCGCACCGGATCTTCACGAACAGCATGGAGGTAAGCCGGCGCAGAGATGCCATTCGCAATCTCCGTCCAGGTTTTTCCGTAGTCATCGGTTCGATAAATGTAAGGCTGATAGTCGTTCATTCGATGCCTGTCGACCGCGGCGTACGCTGTTCCGGCATTGAAGTGAGAGGCATCGATCAGGGATATCTTGCTCCACGCGGCCAACCCCTTGGGCGTAACGTTTTCCCACGTCTTTCCCCCATCCCTTGTGAGCTGGATCAGGCCGTTATCCGTACCCACCCAAATCTCGCCCGGCTCGATCGACGAAGGCGCGACCGTGTAAATAACGCCGCGATCCGCAGCCCTACGCGCGCCTGCACCCGCGCCTTCTCCTTTCCCGGTTGGCGCGGAGGACGTTTGAGTAAGATCCGGACTGATCCGCTTCCAGCTTTGTCCGCCATTTTCCGTTGCCAGCAGAAACTGCGCGCCGAAATAAAGCATGTGCGGATCTTGCGGCGAAAAAACCAAAGGCGAGGTCCACGTGAAACGGCACTTCGCGTTGGCAATGTTCTGTGCCAAAGACCGGAGAATCGGGCACGGAGAGATGTTAAGTACCTGGCCGGTTCGCTGATCGAATCTCGTCAGACCGCCGTAGTAATCGCCGCCGAATACGATATTCGGATTCAGCGGATCCGGGGCGATATAGCCACTTTCCCCACCGCCAATCGGGTACCAATCGCGGAAGGATATTTCGCCGTAATCGCTGCGGCTTGTGACCGAAGCGGTGCCGCTATCCTGCTGCGATCCATAAACGCGAAACGGAAACTGGTGATCCACAACAACGTGGTAAAACTGGGCTGTCGGCTGGTTGTACCAACTGCTCCAGGTTTCTCCTCCGTCCACGCTGATGACGGTGCCCTGATCGCTGGCTACGATCATCCGCCGGGAATCCGCCGGATCAATCCATAAAGTGTGGTAATCGTCGCCGCCCGGAGCGCCCTTCAGCGGCATGAAGGTCCTTCCACCATCCTCGGAGCGGTAGAGGGCCACGTCGGGGACGTAGACCCTGTTGGCATTGTTGGGATCGACGGTAACGTGCCCGAAGTACCAATCACGCTCCGTGATACGTGGGTCGCTGCTTGTGCGGCGCCAGGTGGCTCCCGCGTTATCCGAGCGATAAAGGCCGCTCTGCTTCCCAGCCTGAATCAACGCGTAAATGATTCGGCCTCCCTCCGGCCTCGCCACCGCGAGCCCGATTCGGCCCATCTCAACGGTTGGCAAGCCGTGCCCGCTCAGTTTCGTCCACGTGAGGCCTTCATCTGTGGATTTATAGATTCCGCTCCCCTGCCCCTCGTCAGGTCCGTAAACGGACCACGGCGGACGGCGTGCATTCCATAACGAGGCGTAAACGATGTCCGGATCGACAGGGTCAGCGCAAAGATCGATAGCTCCCGTATTCTCGTTTTCGTACAGGACCTTTCGCCACGTTTTTCCACCATCTGCCGAACGAAAGACTCCCCGGTCCGGGTTAGGACCGTAAGGACGTCCCAAGGCAGCAGCCAGAACGAGATCCGGGTTACGGGGATCGATCAGGATTTTGCCGATTTGCGTGGTTTCCCGGAGGCCTACGTTCCTCCACGTTTTCCCGCCATCGGTGGATTTGTAAACGCCGTCTCCGAAAGAAATATCCGAGCGCATGTCCGCTTCGCCGGTTCCAACGTAGATGATGCTGGGATTCGACGCCGCAATGGCAATCGAGCCAATGGACGCAACCGCTTCGTGCCGCCAAAGCGGTTGCCACGTGCGGCCGGCGTTGTCAGTCTTCCAGACGCCACCGTCCACGCTCCCGAAATAGAATACGCCGGGCTCGGAAGGCACGCCGGCAGGGGCCAGAGCGCGGCCACCGCGAAACGGTCCGATCAGCCTCCAATGCATGGACGCGTAATCGCCCGGCACGATGGCCTGGCCTCTGGCAACCGCCGTCGCAAAGACAGCCACAAAACCCACGAGCATGATCCTGCCGATCCGACCGTAGCACATAGGTATCCCTCCAGAAGATTTGCGTGTGGTTTGACCTCAGTGGGCGGCTGGTAAAAGAGCTACACTCGTCATGCTTGAGCCCCGTGCATCACTCAAACAGCGAAGACGCCCAGTCATTCCCTTGGGGTGAGAGCCCGGATTTTTCAGCTCCCTGCGGGGTAGACCACACTTCATCGGGAGGAAACCGTGCGGCCCACCGCCGGCGCGATCACGCGCAATTCCTGCATCAGCTTCTGAAACTGTTCAGGATACAACGCCTGGGGGCCGTCGCTTAAGGCTTTTTCAGGTTCCGGATGTACTTCCAGGAGAAGCCCATCGGCGCCGGCAGCCACTGCGGCTCCAGCCATGGGAAGCACGAAGTCACGGCGCCCCATCGCATGTGAGGGATCCGCGATGACGGGCAAATGCGAGAGCTTGTGAACCAGGGGAATGGCTGAGACGTCGAGAGTGTGGCGCAAAACGCTCTCAAACGTGCGGATTCCGCGCTCGCAGAGCACGACGTTGTAGTTGCCGCCTGACATGATGTATTCGGCTGAAAGCAGCCACTCTTCAATCGTGGCGGCAATGCCCCGCTTGAGCAGCACCGGCTTCCGCACTTTGCCAAGCTCCTTCAGCAGATCATAGTTCTGCATATTGCGCGCGCCCACCTGTAGCACGTCGACCATCTCGACCATGAGCGGTATTTGCGTCTGGTTCATGACCTCCGAAACCACCAACAGGCCAAAGCGGTCTGCGGCCCGCCGCATGTATTCCAGTCCCTTCGCTCCGAGTCCCTGGAAGCTGTAAGGCGAGCTGCGCGGCTTAAAGGCGCCTCCGCGCAGCACTTGAACGCCCTGTTCGGCCACGAGGGCGGCTATGGTTTCAATCTGCTCCAGGCTTTCCACGCTGCACGGCCCCGCCATCATCACCACCTGCTGGCCTCCGACCTCAACGCCGCTGCCCAGCTTGATGACGCTGCCTTCGGGACGAAAGTGGCGGCTGGCAAGCTTGTACGGCGCGAGGATGCGGTGAACCTCCTGGACACCGTCGAACTGCTCGATCTCGCGCGTCTCAAAATCCGGCTTGGCGCCCACCCCGCCCAGGACCGTCTGCACCGCGCCAGTGGACCGGTGGATGTCAAAGCCCATTCCAACCAGCTTGGCGATCACGGCCTGGATCTGCTCTTCACTCGCCCCTTCTTGCATCACCACAACCATAAATACGCTCTCCGCAGCCTCCTGACGCTATGCGCCATCGCTATCGTCCATGGTGTGGCGCTCGAGCGTCCGCGCCTCATCAATAATCCGCTCGAACAGTCGCCGCACGGCCGCGTCGTCCAGCGGCCCGGTGTTCGCTTTAACGACATGACGCAGGATTTCCGCCTCGCGCTCCGGCGACCACATCGGCATGTGGAGCTCTTTCTTCGCGTGCCCGATCTCCACGGCACATCGAGACCGTTCGTTCAAAAGCTTCAGGATTTCCAGATCGATCTCGTCAATCCGCTTACGCCAGTCATCAATTGCTTTCATTCGGACCTGCACCTGAAAATGAGTAGCCAGGAATGAGGCATCACCCGTCAACTTTTTGCCACGAACTGCCCGAAATTTGCCTTGCTCGCGGACGGTTCAGGGCTGATCGTCGACGGCTCGTCACGCTCCGGACCTTAGCCAGCGAACAAACTGCTCCACGCCATCTTCGCGCTCGACGGGATAACGCTCTTCGATGGCTCGCACCAGGGCGCTGCCAACGACCGCCGCGTCCGCGACCTTCTGCGCCTCCCGCACCTGCTCGGGGTTCGATAGCCCAAAGCCAACAGCCAGCGGCAGCTTGCTAAAACGGCGCACACGCTGGGCGAGCGCGCTGAGCGCCTCCGGCACGGTCCCGCGCTCGCCTGTAACTCCCGCGCGCGAGATCAGGTAGAGGAACCCGGTGGAAACGCTGCCAATCCTTGCCAGGCGCTCGTCCGTGGAGGTGGGTGAAGCCAAAAAGACGGTATCCAGGTTTGAGGCGTGCATGGCCTGGATGTAGCTGCCTGCCTCCTCCGGTGAAAGATCGACCACTAGAGCGCCTTCGGCTCCAGCCTGCGCCACGTCTCGGGCAAAGCGCTCCAAGCCATATTGCAGAATGGGATTAAAGTAACTGAAGAGGATCACGGGAGCGTGTAGAGTCCGCCGCCACGCGGGCAGGAGCTGCAGGATTCTAGTGACTGTCGCCCCACGTTTCAACGCCCGCTCGGAAGCCCGCTGAATGACGGGACCATCAGCCATAGGGTCAGAAAATGGTATGCCCAACTCGATGACGTCCGCTCCCCCGCGGTCGACGGCCTGAAGCAGCTTGCCTGTCTCTTCGAGCGATGGATCTCCCGCTGCCAGATAGACAATCAGCCTGTGTCCGCCGCGGCCATCTGCGCCGCGAAGCACACGTTCGATCCGGCTTTCTGATTTGCGATCTTCGACTGCCAATGTTTGATTAAAGAATGCCGGCGCTTTGAAAGATGCTCAAGTCTTTATCCCCGCGTCCGGAGAGATTCACGATAACGACCTCGTTCGGGTCCATTCGCGGCGCGCGCTTGATAACCTCCGCCACGGCATGCGCGGACTCAAGCGCAGGAATGATGCCTTCCATGCGCGCCAGGCATTGCGCCGCCGCCAGCGCTTCCCCGTCGCTTGCGCGAGTATATTCCACCCGCCCCATTCGGAAAAGCGCGGCATGTTCCGGTCCAATCGCCGGATAGTCGAGCCCGGCAGAAACGGAGTGTGTGTCCGAAACCAGCCCATCCGCTGTCTGAAGGACGTAAGTGAAACAGCCATGTAAGACGCCCGGCCTGCCTCCATCGAACCGCGCCGCATGCTGGCCGAGCTCGGCGCCGCAGCCTCCGGCTTCTACGCCCACCATGCGCACGCTTGCGTCAGGAATGAATTCATAGAACAAGCCCATCGAATTGCTTCCACCTCCCACGCAAGCGAACAGCGCATCCGGCAGCCGCCCCTCGGCTTCCAGGATCTGCCGCCGCGCTTCCTCGCCAATCACACGATGGAAATCCCGCACCATCACTGGATAGGGATGTGGACCTAACACTGATCCCAGAAGATAGTGTGTGCTTTCGACGTTCGTCACCCAGTCGCGCATCGCCTCGTTGATGGCATCCTTCAGTGTCTTGCTCCCCGAGCCCACCGGAATCACTTCCGCGCCCAGCAGTCGCATGCGGAACACGTTCGGCGACTGGCGGGCCATGTCTTCCTCCCCCATGTAAACGGCGCACTTCAGCCCCATCAGCGCGGCCACGGTCGCGGTGGCTACGCCATGTTGTCCCGCGCCGGTTTCCGCCACGAGGCGGGTTTTGCCCATACGCCGTGCCACGAGCGCCTGGCCCAGGCAATTATTGATCTTGTGCGCGCCCGTGTGCAGCAGGTCTTCGCGCTTGAGGTAGATGCCTCGAAGTCCGAGGCGCTCGCTCAGCCTTCGGGCGTGAAAGAGCGGAGTGGGACGGCCCGCATAAGTTTTAAGCAAATCGCTCAGCTCTTGCCGGAACGACGGATCGTTTCGGGCCGCTTCGTAGGCCCGCTCGAGCTCCTCCACCGGATGCATCAGCGTTTCGGGCACGTAGCGCCCGCCGAAGTCGCCGAAACGCCCTCGCGCGTCCGGGCCAGTTCGGGCAACAGCTTCCTTCCTCTCTTCGGCGACCTTTCCGGTTACGACTGTCATGATTCGTCAAGTTCCTCTCGTTCGTCTGCTTCCTTCACGGCAGCGAAAAAAGCCTTCATTTTGCCTGGGTCCTTCACTCCGGGCGAGCTTTCTACGCCCGTCGCCACATCCACCGCATACGGCCTCACCACCCGAATGGCCTCAGCGACATTTTCCGGAGTCAATCCTCCTGCCAGAACGATGGCTCGCCCAAGCGACGCAAACCGCCGGGCCGCCTGCCAGTCAATGGTTTGTCCCGTTCCACCAATTCGTTGGTCATCATGAGCATCGAGCAGCAGTGCGGCGCTATCGAAGCGCTGAAGGCACTGAAGGTTAAAGCCCTTTGCGGCGGGGACTGCCCGGATCAGCGAAAATCCTTCAAGCTCCTTTACAGGTTCTGGAAAGCGCGGCCCGTGAAGTTGAATGGCGGTCATCCGGGCCTCTCTCGCAATGGCCGCGACTTTGCCAGCATCTTCTTCGTTGGCAAATACACCGACAGCAACAACGAACGGGGGCAATGACGTCACAATCCGCCTCGCAGCCACAGGCTCAATATACCGCGGCGAAGCAGAATAGAAATTGTAACCGAGCGCCGCCGCTCCGAGCTCAGCCGCCAGGACTGCATCCTCAGCCCTGGTAATGCCGCATATTTTAACCTGAGTCATCTTAAAGCGGCCGCTTCGTTAATCATTTCCCTGAGTGCGGCGCCGGGCATCGGAGCGCGCAAGAGGCGCTCGCCCACAAGCATCGCATCGAACCCGGCAGCCATCAACCGTCGAATGTCCGCACCGGATCGAATGCCACTTTCGCTTACCGTCAGGCATCCTGCAGGAATCATCTTTCGCAGCCGCAACGACGCTTCGTGGCCCACGTCCAGAGTTTTGAGATTGCGGTTATTCACGCCGATCATCTCAGCTCCGGCAGCCAAAGCCGTCTCCAACTCGGATTCCGTATGCACTTCAACCAGAGCATCGATTTGCAGTGCGTGCGCCAAATCCTGCAGTTCGCGCAACGCGGACTCTTGGAGCATTGCCACGATCAGGAGAACCGCATCCGCGCCTGCCGCCGCTGCTTCGTAAATCTGGTAGGAGTCCAAAATAAAGTCCTTGCGAAGGATGGGCAGGCGCGAGTTGGAGCGCGCTTCGGCCAAATGGTCGAGTGAACCCTGGAAATAATCGCTCTCCGTCAGGATGGAGAGCGCCGCGGCTCCGCCCTGCTCATACTCTTTCGCAAGCTCGCCCGGGCGGTAAGCTGGCAAGAGCAGCCCGGCGGAGGGGGAAGCTCTCTTCATCTCCGCGATGATTCTCACACCGGCTCCTGAAAGGGCGGCACGGAACGAATGCCGCTCATCTCGGGAGCTCGCGCGCGATTTCAACTCTGAAATCGGCGTTCGAGCCCGAACTTCCTCCAGGCGACGCCTGCGTGCGGCGACGATTTCGTCGAGAATCGTGCTCATCAGCAACGAGCGCTCAGATTTCGGCAGTCAGCTTACAGCAACCCCGATCAGCAACCGGTTGTCGGGAGACAACAACGAGAAACATTCGCCCCTCGATCTGGTCTGCTGCAAGTCAACGACGGACGGCTAAGACCCGATTACTTCCCTGGTGGACGCGAAGGGATTCGAACCCTCGACCTCAGCGTTGCGAACGCCGCGCTCTCCCAACTGAGCTACGCGCCCGGATGCCAGCGAAAAACGGCTGATTCAATATAACACGGCGAGCGAATGCCCACAATTGACGCGGTCGTGCTACGTGGCCTTCGCGACGTCCGATCGCCACGAGGGTTGCGCGAAAAGTCTTAATGCCGCGATCTCGTCATCGACGATGCGGAAGAATTGCGTCAACTGCACCCGTTCCATGATTTTCAGGACGTGCGCCGGGACGTCCGCGAGGATGATTTCCGCGTCTGCTTGCTGAGCAGCCCTGCGGACGGAGGCCAGAAAGCCCAGGCCGGTTGAATCGATGTAGGGAACGCCGGAAAAGTCTAAGACCAGTTTCCGCACGCCGGAATTGAGCAGTTCCTGCGTCTTCTCCTTAAGGAACGGCCCGTCCACGCCGGCCGTGAATTTGCCGTCCAGAGCGAGTACCGCGACGTCTTCTTCGAAGCGAATGGAAATCCTCACCCCCAAAGTCCTTTCTGCTGGCGCCACGTGGAATACATGAATGCGAACCCGGTGGAGAATAGTCCGGATAGGAAGGAACCGTTAAGCCTTCCAGGCCATAGTAGGGTAGCGCGTACACGGTGTCAAGCCACGCTCGATGAACGCGGGTCACACAACCTTCGTCTCTTGCCGTACATCAGCACAAAGGCCGGGCGCCGGACGGACGTTTACATGCGGCCGAGGATCAGGCAAAATCAGGAACACGATGAGGTCCACTCAAAAGATCACGCTGGTGGCGCTGCTGGGGCTTTTAGCGGCGGCCGTGATTGGATTTTATCTGACCTCAGCGCCGCGGGCATCCAGCACCGCAAACCACGGCATTTCCACGCCGAATGCCAGCAAGCTCTCGCTCAACCAGCATTATCTTGATACCGTGCGGCGGTTGGCCTCTACGGCCACCACTTCCGGCGAACAGCACGCTGCGAAGGCCGCTTTAGACGATGCCAGCCACGAATTGGACCTGCAATACGCCTACGCGCTTCAACTGGCGTCGCTGGAGCCTGCCCCTCAAACTTCGAAGATTCGCTCCGTTCAGGAGCGGATCGGCAAGATCAAGGCCGCCATTCTCACGCACGCGGCCGAAGCCAGCCAAATCAAGGCTGATCTCAACCGGGTGCGAGGAGCGCGCCGCAAGGCTCTTGAGGATCAACTCGACGTGACTCAAGCCGAGTTGAGCCTTCTTCAGGAGATGCTGGGAGATGCCAACGACGATCTGAATCAAGCGGGCGGCAATCCCCAAACACGTCTTCAAGAGCTGAAGTCCGAACACATCGCGGCGTCCAACGCCGCGGTTACGTTCCGCTTTCCGGCGCTTCGTCCGCCCGCCCGCTTGGGCAGTCTCCTCGCCCGATGCTCCCTTTGGAAATCGATTTACGAGAAGCAACTCCAGATCCGGCAGGCTCAGGAATCAGCGGCTGCCGCTGCCGCCCGCCTCGCGCGCCAGCGAGGCTTCCTTCAAAAGCGCGTTGCCGCGGAGCGTGCGCAAAGTCAGGCCCTGGCGCGTCACGAACTGACGCCGGATCAAATCGCGAACATGATCGCGGCTGGCGAGGCCACGCGGACGCCGGAACGCAAAACCAGCAAGGCTGCGCCAACAAAACCATCCTCGCCGTCCTCCGCAAAGCCCGCGGCGGTCAACGCGAGCGACCTTGCCATCACCCTCATTCACGAGGTTTCTACCGAGCGGATTATGCTCCGCATTCTTGACCATCGGATCCAGGTGATGAAGGAGCTGGCTTCCGCCTACTCCGCGTGGGGTGCGGTGGTCGCACTGACGGGGCGGTCTGCCCTCCACCGCGTCATTGCCGGCGGCTTTTGGGTGGTGCTGCTGATGACTCTGGCATTCTTGCTGAGTCGCCTGATCGAGCGAGTATTCACCAGTCTTTCCCTTGAACGGAAACAGAAGTCAACGCTGCAGGCCATGCTTCGCATTAGCCTTCGAATCGTCATCGTCCTGGTGATGCTGATGGTCGTTTTTGGCAAGCCCAGCCACTTATCCACGGTACTGGGCCTGGCAGGCGCAGGCTTAGCGGTAGCGCTGCAGGACTTCATCCTGTCATTCATGGGCTGGTTCGTGCTGATGGGCCGCCACGGCATCCGCGTGGGCGACTGGGTTGAAATCAACCCGAATTCATTCACCGGCGTGCGCGGCGAAGTCATCGAGATCACCCTCTTCCGCACCGTGCTGCTCGAAACTGGCAATTGGACGGAGCCGGGCCATCCGACCGGGCGCCAAGTCGCTTTCATGAATATGTACGCGGTGAGTGGGTACTATTTCAATTTCAGCACCTCCGGACAGTGGCTTTGGGATGAGCTGCAGGTAGCGATTCCCGCCGGGCGCAAACCGTATCCGCTCATCGAAAGAATCCGGGCGCTGGTGGCTAAGGAAACCCAGGCCCACACGGTTTTGGCTGAAAGCGAGTGGCAGCGTGTCTCGCACCGCTATGGAACGAAGCTGTTCTCCGCGGAAGCCACCGTGAGCGTAAGGCATACCAATAACGGAATCCTCGCGGTGGTTCGCTATATGACCCGTGCGGATGAACGAACCGACTTGCGACACCGATTGAACGATGGGATCACCAAGCTCTTGCACGACATGAACGATGGGGACGAGCCTGCCGCTGATCCTGAGACCGTCCGCGACACCGTGGCGCGTGGCCCCGACCGCTCTTGACCGTTACCACCCAAGCGGAAACTTAAGAGCCGTTCCCATCGCTTGACACAACGAGGAATGTTGGCTAGGTTCAAGACTTATATCTTGATTCGTTAATGCTCCCCTTCTCCTCCCCACACGGCCGCGCGCCCGCAGGCTTTACCTGAGCCTGACCCCTGTGAATCGCGGGTCGATCACTTCGCAAACCCAACCCTAACCATTCACTCAGGAGAATTCCTATGAGGCTGAGGACCTTTCCTCTATGTGTAGGGGTTGCGCTCGCACTGGCCGTCATCACTCGAGCCGCCAATGCCCCGGTTGCGCACTCCTCGAAATCGAGAGTGTTTGAGTTCACTTACAAAGCGGAAATCCAGGATCTGCCCGCCGGCTCTCACGTGGTGCGCATCTGGATTCCAGTGGCGCAATCGAACGCACACCAGGTTGTGACGCTTGTCAGGGTCAACGGCCCCGCGCCAGACCACATCGAGGGCGAGCGTGAATACAAAGACCGGATGCTTTATGCAGAAATCCGGAATCCTCGTGTCTCTGAAGCCGATTTCACCCTGACGTACCGGGTCAAGCGGGACGAGTATTCCAAGGGCGGTTTGAGGCAACTGCTCCGCTACAACAGTGACCCGCAGGATTATTCTGCCTCGATCCGGCGCTATCTCGAGCCCAACCGACTGATCCCTGTCACCGGTATGATCAAGAACCTGGCCAATACGATCACCGCGGGAAAACAAGGCCCTGTCGAAAAGGCCCACGCCATCTACAACTACCTCTTCCATACATTTCGTTATGACAAATCCGGAACGGGCTGGGGACGTGGAGACGCGGTATGGGCGTGCGATGCGAAACATGGCAATTGCACGGATTTCCAC
>JASHON010000035.1 GCA_030041095.1 Terriglobia bacterium | reverse complement strand
CAGGCGGGGGAAAAGCTGGAGTATTTGAGAGAAGATGCTGCATACTCGATTCACGGTGGAACCTCCTTCAGTTGAGATTAATCGTGCGGCAACACAAAACCTCAACTTACCGGAGATTCCGCCTTTTTCAAAAACCTAATTTGGACAAGCCTGGGTTTGAAACCCGCCCCTACCCCAAACGCTTTCATCGCTTCGTGGGTGTCGCGAAGCGACACGACCAACTGATACAGGGGTACGAAGCGGCTGCGGGAGCGCCCGGGGAACGGCGTGTGAAATGTAGAAAGTCCTATGGGCGGCCAGAGGCCGCCCCTCCGAAGCCGCTTGCGAACCTTGACGCAATCTTGCTATCCAAGTCTCTATTATCTGTGTAGCGGATTGACACACCTCTGGATGGCTGATAGCTTGTCATGGAACGGATGGAAGCCAGGCAGGCGGGAACGGGGGGATTCGTTGCGCTGACTCAGGCCCTCCGCTTCAGTTTGCCCGAGCCGGAGGTTCACATTCGATTAAGGAGGGAGTAAGAAAATGTTCAAGGCAAAGAAGGAATGGAATGGGAAAACCGAGGGCAAAAGATCGGAAAGAGGGAGGGGCCTTCACGCAGCGGCGGGCTTGTTGGTCGGCCTTGCTCTCATCGTTTTTGTTGTTCCTCGCTCGGCCATGGCGGATACCTTCTTCAGCGACTTAGGGAGTCCGGTAAGCTACCAAGGCTGCTGTGGCTGGATTGTGTCTGGAGGGGGTTCGGTCACCGGGAGCGCCTCTGCGTACGCGAGCCTGTTTACATCTCTAATCACGGGCAGCGTTACGCAAATCGATGTCGGGGTGACGTACAACACCTCTACACCGCTTCCATTTGACGCAAGCGTCTGGACGGAGAATGCCAGCGACGGGCTGGGCACGGAGCTCGCTTCTTGGACTAACTTGACGCCCACTGCTAGTTTAGGGACCTCGTCGAACTCCCTGGTCACAATCAGCGACATTTCGGGCCTCAGCCTCACGGCCGGCACATCTTATTTTGTCGTCCTGACGCCCACCAGCCTCAGTGACGATAGTTTGAATATTTGGAACGTGAACGCCCAAGGTGTTGACGGCTTGGTCTTGTTTTCCAGCGACGACGCCACGTGGGTGTCGGACAGCACCAGCAACCCGATCGGCGCGTTCGATATCCTCGGCACGGCTGCTAGCCCTGCGCCGGAGGCTTCGAGCATGGCCTTGCTTGGCATCGTCATGCTTGCCTTCATGGGCCTCGTGGTCAGCAAAAAACTCCCTTTGGCCCATCGCAGGTAACGGCAGTACGTATCTTCTGCCGTGGGTCTTCGCGGGAAGGCCCGCGGCAGGTTCTACCCACCGCGAGCACCGTAACGGTGACCGGAACCGCGAACACCCCAAGCGGCGTCATCACTCACAGCGTCTTGCTCGCAATAACGGAAAATTAATCAGGGTTCGAGGTTCGGCGCGGTGCAAATGCTGCGCCTTTCGCGCCATCCAGCGTAGCTCGAGAAGGCCAAAATTTTAGGAAAGTAGGCGCCTTCGGTTACGCATTTGTGCCGCTGGCAGTCGTCAAAATGGTGTCATTGGACGGTAAGGGTAACGCTGCCCGTAGCGGTGGTAGATCCTGAAGCGCCGGTCACAGTGATGGTGTAGATCCCTGCAGTAGTGCCAGGAGTGAGGGTGCATGGCGGGGGTGAACTGCCACTGCCACCTGCGGCGCATCCCGCAAAACCGGCCGTGACAAGAGTAAGAACCGCAAGCACCACGACGATAGCGAATGCTGTCCGCCGCCGGGTCACCATGATGCCCGCGAGCAGAAGGCCGGCCAGAAGCACGGCCCCCAGGGAGTACCAGAGCCCTCCCGGTCGCTCTCGGTACGATTCGCTGCAGGCGACCGGCGCTGTGGTGGATATGGTAAGGACAGCAGTGCCGGCGGCGGAGCCCGTTATGTTCACCGGGCTCGTTGAACCAAAGCTCAAGGTGGGCAAGTCTTGCGCACCGCTCGGGCTGGAGGTGAGCCCGGCGGTGAGCGCAACACTGCCCGTGAACCCTCCCGACGGCGCTACCGTGACTGTAGAGGTGTTACCCTCGGTTGCCCCGGCCTCGACAGTAACGGCGGTGCCGGTAATTGTGAACGTTCCCGCCGTTTCCAGTTTGGCGATGAACGCGTCGCCCATCGCTGCTTTCTCCACCGTCTGGAATGCCCCTGCCGTCACGGGAAAATCAGCCGATGAAGTCAAACCCGCCACGTAAACGTTATTGGAGCTGTCCAGAGCCACTGCGGTCGCTTGGTCTCCTGGCCCATACACCAAAACCCCGGTGGGCGAGGGAGCGCCTGGGTTGATTCCGCTTCCGCCCAGGTAGGTCGAATAAACCAACGAGCTTCCCTTGGAATTCAGCTCGGTGATGAAGGCGTTATCGCCAACGCCGGGCCCACCACAAATAATCTGATTAAGGTTCGTAGACTGATAGGCTCCCGAAGTCACCGGAAAGTTCGTAGATGCCGTCGCGCCGGCGATATACGCATCACCCGCGCCGTCAATGGCCAGCCCGTTCGCCTCGTCACCAGCTTTTTGGTAAAGAGTGGCCGAACTGCAAGTCGTTCCCCCACTACCACCGAGGTACGTGGAGTAGATCAGGGCTGTGCCAGCGGGATTCAGTTTGGTGACAAATGCGTTGGTGAAGCTGATCGCGGAGTGATTCGTCGTCTGGTACGCACCGGCGGTCACCGGAAAGTCGGTAGAGCCCGTCTGGCCGGCCACGTACGCATTGCCGCCGCTGTCCACGGCAATGGCGTTAGCCGCGTCGCCGGTACTGTCACTTCCGCTGCCGCCAAGGTATGTCGAGTAGATCAGAGTTGTGCCGGTCGGATTCAGCTTGGTGATAAATGCAGTGGAGAAGCCGCTCGCCGCAGCCAGGTTCGATTCCTGGAAGGCCCCTGGCGTCACCGGAAAGTCGGTAGAGCCCGTCTGGCCTGCTACATACGCATCACCCGAAGCATCCACCGTAATCGCCTTGCCGATATCGCCGGAAGACAGGTAGTACGCTGACGTGCTGCTCCCACCCAGGTACGTGGGTTACTGCCAGAACCAGCCACGCAGCGAACAGGCGCACCACGAACGGGCCTTGCGTGTCCTCAGCCACCCACCACCCCCGCAACGCACGCGGTTACTCCACGGCTACAAAGGCCCCGGAGTCGTAGAAATCCGCGAGCCAATGTCCATCCCTTACGCGGCGCAAGAGCGAGCACAGCAACGCTGACTTGCGCGAGCGCATCTGGGAACTGCATCTTCGCAGTGCGAAGAAACACTTGGAGGGTGAAGGGAAGCGCGTCCGCGTCAACGATCATCAGAGGGGCTTCGCCGACTATGGACTTGTCAATAGAAAGACCGGCGCCAGAAACAAGCACGCCGGGGCGTCTACCATCGCGTAAGAGGGTCGTCAAGTACCGCTCCGCGAGCGGGTGCGCCTTCACAAGGCAGAGCCACCGCTTTTTGCGGGGCTTCGGCACAGCGAACGTCCCGTCACACCCCACCGTGCCGCAACCATACCCGGCGCTATCCACTGCCGGGTCCGTTGCTTTTAGCATAGCGTACCACAGCCACCAGCCCAATTCACCTGTCGTCGGCGACAGGCAGGGTGATTCTATTCTGCATTTCAAGTGCTACAAAGCTTAGCGACTGATGCGTCAGCATCGCTACCTGGGGCATTGCCGAAGATCAGCGAGACGCTTTGGTACGTGGCGACTTGGCGCGAGGGGTGGGTGGCGTTGCTGAGCTTCTCGGCCTCGGCGCTCAAGTGTGCGGCGCGCGACCACCCACCCGGCGAGGTTTTGCCGAAGCAGTCCGCGGCGTGGTGCTGGGTGAGGGTTCGCCTTGGATCTGGAACACCGCGAGCGAATTATTTCCCGATGCGACTCAGATTCTCGACCGCTTCCATGCCAAAGAGCACCTGAGCGCGGTGAACAAGGTCCTCTTCAGCGAGAGCGAAGCGGGGAGAAGCTGTATTCAGCAGCGCTATGATGAACTCGATGAGGGACGCTTTGAGGATTTCTGGGCGCGCCGCTCAGATCGAATGAAGGCCGCCGCATGACTTCATCTCACAAATCTGACGTGCGGCCCACCAATCTGGCGGCGAAGAATAGCAGACTGGAAGGGTCGGGAATCGTCGTCCTGACAGCCAGGCTCAGACTCTCGCAGGCGAAGAGTCGGGTAAATTCTCTACTCTTCTACCCTGAACGTATAGATTGCCCCGGCAGTCGCCATCTGTTGCCGAGTCGGGCTGCTTGCCGCTGGCAGAAACCCGTACTCACCTTTTTTCAGGCTGCTCAGCGTGACTTGGAAGGTCCGATCCCCGACTGCCTTGCTCTTAAATGGAAGCATGTCGCGGGTGGCGCCGCCGGAGACGTGAAACACACCGCCTGTTACCGTCCTGAACTCGCGGCCCTTCCCGTGGTCGTGAAGATGGATCAACTGGTACTCGGTGATGTACGCACCTTCCGGGACGACAATCAAGAATGTGGCTGGAAGGGTGACGGTGGTCTGGCTGTGCCCGCCGTGAATCTCACCGTTGATGTCACCTTTTACGACACCAAGAGTGAAGTGAGACTTCAGGACTCCGCCGCTTTTCCAATCTACAACCTCGGGCGGCACAATCTCCCACGCGCCCTTGTGGTTGAAGTACACTCCTATGTCGCGGGCCGGGCCTTGTGCCAAGCGAGCCGACGGCTCGCTTGGATTCGCCCCCGCCTCAGTCATGGCCGCGATCACCGCATCACTCACACCTGCCCGCTTGAGCGCAAGCAAGTCATCTGGAGCGGTTGAGAACTTGCAGGGCGATCTCTGAATCTCGGCGATGATGACGGTATCGCCAAGTTTGGCGTTGACCATGCTCAGAATGTCCTTGTTAGTTAGAGCGTGTTGGGCGGACGCAACAGAAGTGAAAAACAAGCTTAGAACTGCAACTGCGAAAAACACTTTCTTCATTTTCCCTCCTCACGGCGGAAAGGTCGTGCGCTGCGGCCGCTCATCAACCACCAGGCGTTTGTCCGTATCGCATGCCTCAAGATCGTCTTGCGGAAGGTTTTGAAACAGCTTCTAGCTTTCTCATCGTAACGATCAGCCCGAGCAGTCCTACCCCGATCACCATGAGGCTCTCTGTACCGGGCTCGGGTACGACTGTGGGTACCCCAATCTTGAGCACGAAACTGCCTGTGTTCGCGCCGCTACCCCACGTCCAGGTATAGGTGCCGGGCGTCACACCGAGGCTCGCAAAGGTCTGGCTGTCATAGGCGGAGCTGTCCGACAAGGCAGTGCCGGAAGCGTAGGGATTTGGCACGATAAGCACCGGCACACCAACGAACGTGTCAGAGCCGAAGATTCCGACAAAGTCTCCGCTCCCGCTGCTGGCGTCCGTAGTAAAGGCACCGCTCCCGAAACTCGCTGGGCCAGTAATGCCGCTGTACACGCCTACGGAGGAGGATGGCGTCGGCCCGGTGAGCATTGTCCCCTGCGTTGGGTCCACCAAGGCTGCGAAAAAGTCGCCTGTGGCGTAAAGTGTCAGGTCGGCCAGGTTGATAGATCCGCTTCCGGTCGCCACTACGTTACTCCCCACCTGCGTGAGCGTCACGGTATATATCGAATCGGCGCGTGCGACTCCGGCAGCTAATAGCACCAGCGCAGCCATCATGCAGGGCAGCACCAGGCGCTTGAAACACGAATTGAAGAGTTCTTTCACTGTTCGCCTCCCGTTAGAAGTTTCGTGATCGAGAGCTAACTTACAGATGTCTGGCAGGGCAGTCAATGGGTGGAAGGTGAGTTGTATATGAGCAGCGAATTAGGGGGCAAGTTGCTGTTTGGAAATAACTTGTACTCCTTTTAACGGCGGATTATAATCTGCGTCAACAATCGTCCTTTCAGAAGGTTATGCATAGCACTGGCTCGGTTCTGCACTTCGGTGCCTTTGAGGCTGACCTCGCGACGGGCGAGTTGTGGCGCAATGGCCGCCGGCTGAAACTGCAGCCGCAGCCCTTCAAGGTGCTGGCTCTGTTGGTCGAACGGCAAGGCGAGCTCGTGACCCGGGAGGAAATCCGTCAGCGGCTGTGGGGGGAGGCAACGAACGTCGATTTCGAGCAGGGCCTGAACTTTGTCATCAGGAGGATCCGCGACACTTTGGGAGACGACGCCGAGCGGCCCCGCTACATTGAGACGCTGCCCCGTCGGGGTTACCGTTTCATTGCGCCGGTGGAACGCGTAGGGACTGTGACGAGTCCTCGGGGGATCGTGGAACAAACCGCAGCCATATCAAGGAGTCGGGCAGTTTCGATCTTAGATGAATTCAAGCCTCCGCAGGAAGTTACGTGGAAAGAAGCTAAAGAAGCTGAGGAACTGGGCCCCTTGACCGTAGCTGCTACTCAAAAGGTCGATCCGAGGGCCGTGGGAAACTCCTCGATCGCTGCCACAGGCCTGACGGCTGCGCCACGAGAGGGCGACGGGCACGGGCCGGAGACGCCCCACAGACAAGAGAAAGAGCTGCCTAAGCGTCAGCGGCGATGGTTAGCTCTTGCGCTCATCGCAGTCGTGGAACTTGCACTCGCCGCCGGTGCGTACCTTCTTGTGCGCTCGCACTCTACGCCAAAGCTCACCGAGCGGGACACCATCGTTTTAGCCGACTTCACTAACACCACGGGCGATCCCGTTTTCGATGGCACGCTGCGCGAGGGGCTTTCGGCGCAACTGGAGCAATCGCCGTTTTTGAATCTGCTTTCCGACCGGCGCATTGCTGAGACCCTTGCATTGATGACTCAGCCCAAAGACGCACGGCTTACGCACGAGCTCACGCGCGAAGTTTGCGTACGGACGGGGAGCGCAGCCAGCATCGAAGGCTCCATCGCCAGACTCGGCAGCCAATACGTACTGGGTTTAGAGGCGGTGAACTGCCACAACGGTGACCTGCTGGCTGAGGAGCAGGTGACGGCCAACGGCAAGGAACAGGTGATCAAGGCACTCGGAGAAGCAGCGACAAAACTCCGCAGGAAACTGGGCGAGTCACTGGCATCAATAAGGAAATACAACGCGCCGCCGGAGAGTGTCACCACGGCGTCGCTCGAAGCGCTTCGTGCCTACAGCCTCGGCCGGCGAATGTGGATCATGAGCGGTGATATGGCTGCTGCACTCTCCTGTTACGAGAGGGCGATCAGGCTCGACCCGACGTTTGCCATGGCGTACGTGCAGCTTGGAGACGGCTACAGTAGCTTGGGTGAAACGGTACGCGCCGCCGATGACTTCCGCAGGGCCTACAAGCTGCGAAACCGGGTGAGCGAGCGCGAAAGGTTCTACATCGAGTATATATACCAGGTGTACGTCACGCGGGACCTGGAGGCCGCCCGCGAGGTCGCTGAACTGTGGATACAGGCTTACGCACGTGACCCAACTCCGTACGCTATGCTCGGCGGGGTTTACACTTTACTTGGTCAACCCGACAAGGCTTTAATTCGAGCACAGGAGTCGTTCAGACTGGCCGGAGCAACCGGGCTGGGCTACGCCAGCGTGGCCATCCTCGATCTTGCTCTCTACCGCCCCGACCAGGCCAGAGCCGCCGCCCAGCAGGCCCTGGCTCGTGGCCTTGACACTCCCTTGCTGCGGATCCAGCTCTACCTTATCGATTTCCTCCAGCACGACACAGCCGCGATGGAGCGCGACGCCGCCAGCCTCACGGGCAAGCCCGGGTGGGAAGACATCATGCTCTGCTATGAATCCGACACTGCCACCTACTTTGGCCAATTCATCAAGGCACGAGAGTTGACGCAGCACGCGGTGGAATCGGCTGAGCGTGTGGGCGAGGAGGAAGAAGCGGCGAGCTATGAGGCGGAAGATGCGGTGCGGGAAGCGCTGGTAGGCAATGCCGGTTTAGCAAAACAGCAAGCAGAGCGGGCCGTTGCGCTCTCAAACGGCAGGGATGTGGAGGCGATCTCGGCGATTGCGTTGGCGCTGGCCGGCGATTGGCATGAAGCCGGCCCTCTCGCCGATGACTTGGATCGAAGATTCCCAAAAGACACCATTCTCCATTTCGAATATCTCCCGATGATCCGCGCAGGCCGTTTTCTAGCCGGTGGTAATGCCTCTAAGGATGCTGGCAAGGCCGTCGAAGCCCTCGCCATCGCGGTGCCGTACGAGCAGGCGGATACTAGCCCCACCTTGGATTTCGCTCTCTATCCTGCTTACCTGCGAGGCCAAGCATACTTGGCAGCCCGCGAAGGTGCAGGCGCTGCGGCCGAATTCCAGAAGATTCTGAACCACCCCGGAATCGTGCTGAACACGCCCATCGGCGCTCTGGCTCACCTCGGCTTGGGCCGCGCTTACGCACTTGAAGCTGCCGGCAGGGATATCCTGGCGGTAAGATACCCCACGTTGGCCAGTACGGAACCGACAGGCGTGTCACGGCCCGAAGCGCTGGCCAAGGCGCGCGCCGCTTACCAGGACTTCTTCGCACTCTGGAAAGAGGCGGATCCCAACATTCCCATTCTGAAGCAAGCCAGGGAGGAGTACGTCTTTAGCCTAAAATCTCACTGAGGGGGAACGAGAACCCAGGAAGCAGTTCGGGCTCTTCAAATCTGTCTCCGGCCTTGGCGGAACGCACTTCCGGCTGCAGGTTGCCGGGAACGTAGCGATAGGCGAGGTGGGTGTTCGGGTACATCAGCCAAACTGCCTGGGCGCCTGCTTCAAGGTACTGGGATACTTTCAGCATGAGGTCATCGGCCCGGTCGTTCTTCGAGACAATCTCAATCGCCAGATCGGGAGCGACCGGGAGGGGAGACTGATCCAAATCCATCCCTTCGAGGCGATCCTTGCAAATGAACGCTACATCGGGCCGGCGTACCACTTCACCCACCAGTCTCATGTCGGTCTCGCTTGTTACCTCGCCGAGCTTGCCAAGGTCCGGGAAAGCGTAAAAACGAACCGTCAGCAGGTCACGGATCTTGTTGTGCAGACCAGTCGATGATGGTGTCACAATAAGCTCCCCATTGCTCAGTTCGTAGCGCACGCCCGCCGGCTCGTCCAAGGCTGCGTAATCCTGAACCGTGAGCAAGGTTTTGGTAGCCATAGGCCAACTGTCCTACTGCCCCTAGATTAGCACGCGCGGTCTGCACTGTCAGCCGAAGCAATCGGCGTTGCCAGGGCGATTTGATTCTGCATTTCAAGCGCTACAAAGCTTAGCAACTGATGGGGCAGCATCACGACCTGGGGCCGTTGCCGAAGATCAGCGAGACGCTCTGGTACGTGGCGGCTTGGCGCGAGGAGTGGGTGGCCTTGCTGAGCTTCTCGGCCTCGGCGCTGAAGTGTGCGGCGCGCCATCGCTTAGGGACGGTGTTGGCGATGGCCGCCGGAGCCGTGGTGTGTGGCATGCGCGGCGATCACGCCATCTCGGATTCGGCCCGGAGCCT
>JASHON010000034.1 GCA_030041095.1 Terriglobia bacterium | reverse complement strand
GGCTTGATGGGCAGGCGGGTGGTCTGCCAGGCTCCTTCCGCAACTCTAGCTCGGAGGCCCCGGAGGCTGTCGTTGCGGGTAGTTCCCCAGAGGGTAGGGAATGGACGAGACAAAACGGCGCAGATTTCGGCTGGCATTTCGAATAGCACTGGTCGTTTTCGGTTTGATCGTCGGCGCCTCCGTAGCCGTAGTTGGCACTGTGAGGTCCCAGTGGTTCCATGAAGTTCTTGCCGAGCAGATCACTGAAGAGCTCACCAGCCTCACCGGCGCCCGTGTCGAGCTGGCCGCTGTAGAAATACATCCTTTGAAGTTTGAAGTCGATTTGCGCGGCTTGACCTTGTACGGAAGCGAGCCTGCTTCAGCGCCGCCGCTCCTTGCCGCAAGGCTGGTGGTGATCCGCGTGAGTCCCTGGACCTGTATCCGTGGGTGCCTGGCGTTAACTCGTCTCGCGGCCAGAGGCGTTCGGATTCACCTGGTCACTCTGCCGGGCGGGCAAACCAACCTTCCCGGCGCAACGGGAAGGGGAGGCCAGGCGATTGGTAAACTGATGAATCTTTCCATCGGAAGGGTGGATCTTGCGGATGCCGATCTTTACTGGAACGACCAGGAAGTTCCACTCGATCTATCTGCACGACAGGTAGCTTTGCTTCTATTCTACAACCGCGGCGCCGGATACTGGGGAAGTTGCTCTGCGTCACCCCTCACGCTCCGGATTCGCGGCTTCAGATCTTCTTCGATAGCGTTTTCCACGCGCATTCACCTTTCGCGCCGTCACTTGTCCCTTTCGGACACGGTCTGGCAAACCTCAGGACTTGTTGGCAGCGGTCAGGCCAAAGTGTACTGGACACCGCGCTTCGAAACCACTGCTACGCTCTCCGCGCGCGGCGATCTTGCCATTCTAGCCCGTGCACTCGGCGTCGTCGCCATCCGCAGGGGCGACTTTGAAGGGCAGTGCCACCTGGTCTATACGCAACGGAAGTTGACCTACCACGGACATTTCGGCGCCCGGAGCATTCAGGTCCACATGCAGACGCTGGCAATCAATCACGCGGCCATCACTTCGGACTTTTCTGGCGATTTGAAGAGCCTTCAACTCTTGAATCTTCGGATTTCAGCGCTGGGCGGGACCATTACCGGCCACGGCCGGGTTGTTCCTGCCCGGCCCCACTGGCAATTCTCTCTGCTTACACGAGCGCAAGGCCTGGATCTGGACCGAGTCTTACGCGCTGCGGATCTCGATCGTACTCTCGTTGGCCTGCTCGGGCTTGAATCTAAGCTCAGTGGAACTGCACAGACATTTTGGAATGGAAACGTTCGTGGATCTCATACGCTCTTCGAAGTGAACCTGAACCAACCGAGCAAGATGATCTTTGGCCAGCATGCCCTGACTGGATATCTCAAAGGTTCTGCCCAACTTGACCCGGGCCTGGTATTGAACCTTGTTCAGGCACAATTGCAAACGCTCCATTCATCCCTCCTCGCGCAGGGCAGCTTGGGAGCGGAGCAGCCGGGCTTGCGCATCTCCGCCATGACAACAGATTTCGCCGAACTAGAACCTCTCGCCAGGCAGCTCACTGAAGCCAGATATGCTATTCCTCTTCAACTTAAGTCCCCGTTACGCTTCAAGGGAACTCTTGCGGGCATGATTGCCAACCCACGGATCGAAGGTCAAGTCCAAGTGGGCCGGTTCAGTTTGCAAACCTGGTCGTGGAGCGGTTTCTCGGCAAATCTGGACGTGTCACCCGCGTGGATGCGCTTGAAGGATGCCGTGCTCCGTTCTGGGTCGAGCCACGTCCGATTTGACATGTCCCTGGGCTTGGCCGATTGGATTGTGAAGCCGAAGGCTCGTCTGGCCATATCCATTAACGCCGTCCATTCGCCCCTCCAAGGGATCGAAGACGCGGTGAACGCTCGCGCTCGTCTCACAGGCCTTATCAGCGGGCGTTTGGAGCTGCGAGGAACGACGTCGAGTTTGGCCGGCGGGGGCAGCTTTGCCGTTGCGCGAGGAGCCTTGTACGGTGAACCGTTCCGAGCGCTCTCCTGCAAGGCGCTGGTTGATCAGTCGGTTTGGAGTTTCGAGAACATCCTTCTGCAGAAGGGGACTGGAAGGATGACCGGCTCGGTCCGATTCAATTGGCAGCGGCATGCCTACAAACTAGAGCTTGTAGGAAGCGGCTTTTCTCTGGCCCAGTTTAAGAAACTGCAGGTGGGCCCACTCGGCGCGTCCCAACCTCGCCAGGCAGCTTCTTTTGCCGGCGCTGCGGGTTTTCAGCTCGTGGGGCAGGGGACGCTGGCTACTCCTGAGCTGTCAATGTCCGTAAACGTGCAAAATCTTGCGTTGCGTGGCGCCAACACTGGCAATTTGCTCGGGGACTTTACGCTGAAGGGCATACAACTCCGGGGTCACGCTGAGCTGGAAAGCCCGGAAGGCGAGAGTTCCCGTTTGACGCTCAACACCTCGGTCCGGGGTAGCTGGCCCTCCACTGTGACGGGCCAGTTTACAAATCTCCCCCTCGACCGCTGGGTCGAAGCGCTTGGCGGCAAAAGCCCGTGGAGCATTCCTGTAACCGCCTCCGGTTCTTTTGAAGGGAGTGGGCCGCTCCGCAACCCCCGACTATTCACCGTAACCTCACAGGTTTCCACATTGAAGGTCTCCTTGCCAGGCTTTGTCCTCCGAAACGATGCACCGGTTCAAGTTCGTTATGCAGCCGGAGCTGTCGCAGCGAGCCCGATTCGGCTGCGTGATCTCTCGAGCCAGGCTACGGTCGAAGTTTCTGCACGTTCGCTTTCGTTACGCAGCTTCTCTCTCACTCTTCAGGGTAACGTTCAGGCCTCGATTATCAAACTGTTGGACCCTTCAGCCCGGGCTGTTGGCATGTTTCACTTGGACATCGACGCCTCTGGCCCTTGGGCTGAGCCTGTCCTAAAGGGAGCGATTGACGTACGGAATGTGAGCGCACAATTTGCGGGCATTCCGTTGATGCTTCCTGACCTGAACGGCCGCATTGCGCTTAAAGGAAGCCGGGCCACCATCGTGTCATTGCACGGAGCGAGTGGAGAGACCTCAATTCGCCTGACCGGCTATGCCTCCCTGGCGCAACAGGTCTACTATCACCTGAGCGCCCGCGTCCAAAACGTACGTTTTGAATACCCAGCAGAATTCAACGAAATGGTTAGCGGCGATCTGGTATTCACAGGCTCTTCCGGCGAGGGCCTGCTGGCCGGAAGCCTCGAAGTGAGTCAAATCTTTGTGAGCCCGGATTTCGACCTGCTCAATTGGCTTGGACAAATGGGCACGCCTGCTCCTTCAATCTCGGCGGCAGGCGCTTCTCCATTGGGACAAAAAACAAGGCTCGATCTTCGCATCACGTCGACACCTGACTTACGTTTGGACTCACGGACGCTGAGCTTTGTGGCTTTCGTCAACGCCAGGATCCAAGGCGTCGCCGCGCACCCGATTCCGTCTGGTGACATCCGGTTGCAAAGTGGAGATGCTTTAGTTGCAGGAAACCGCTACCGCATTCTTCGGGGAGATGTCGAATTGGCTCGTTCGCTCACTGAGCCGCCGACGTTGGATATTGAGACCGGGACACGAGTGGATCGTTACGACCTGACCATCACGGTCATCGGGCCAGCGGACCAGCCCCACCTGGCCTATCATTCCAATCCACCCCTGCCGACTGCCGATATTCTTTCACTGCTCGCGCTCGGGTACACTCCGCAACAGCAAATGATGGCCTCAACCGGGAATCCGGCGATGGGCTCGGTGGGCGCAAGCGCCTTGCTCTCGCAAGCACTATCCAGCCAGGTCTCAGGCCGCGTGCAAAGCCTTTTCGGAATCACCCGAATCAGTATCGATCCCAATCTGCTGGGCCCTTCCACGGCGGGCGGCACTCGAGTAACGATCGAAAAGCAAGTGTCTCACAATCTGACGATCACTTATTCCACGAACACGGGCGCCGCGCAGCAGCAGGATATTCGCTTACGATGGGATCTGAGCAACAAGATTTCGCTGATCGGCGAGCGCGATATCAACGGGGTCTACAGCGTGGAAGTTGCGTTTCGCCGGGCGTTGTTGAAGTAAGCCCTAACGGGGAGGCTGGGGCTACGGCCGCTCTTCGTCCGCATCGACGCTGATCTTCAGATCGCGAAGGAATTCCGCATCCTCATTAGTAATCCGAAACTCGCCCACTTCGGTCCTTCGAGGAGCGGTGCGAGTACGGCGCGGCCGCACGGAGGCCGTGTTCTTATTGAAGCCCACCGTTACCTCGAGAACCAGAAACAGATCGTATCCTGCGGCACGAATGCGCCCCATGACGTCCGCCATCCGTTCAGACTCGGAGAGGGATTCGTTAATGGCGTTTCCCAATTCCTTAACCAGCCGCTTCAGTTTGTCGTCGAGCTCCAAAGTTCCTCCACAGTTGGATTCTATGATTCGCATCCGAGCACTGTCAAGGATCAGTCGTGCCGTCGCACACTCGATTGACGCACGCTGGCAAACTTCATACGATGG
Source organism: Terriglobia bacterium (assembly GCA_030041095.1). Lineage (GTDB taxonomy): Bacteria > Acidobacteriota > Terriglobia > UBA7540 > UBA7540 > JASHON01. The sequence continues at coordinate 16,829 of JASHON010000034.1, read as the reverse complement.
CTATTGGGAAAGCGAAAGAAGACCTGTTGAGGCAGGGCGGATCGTTGGGCAGACTTGCGAGCAAGCTTCGAAGCACGATTAAGCAAGTTCACCGGATGTTTGAGCTGCTGGTTGGACTTCTCTTCTTGATCATGGCTGCCGGGACCATTTCGCTCTCGCTCGCGCAGTGGCGCAATTACCTCAAGGATCCCTCGGCAGGCCTCGGGCTTTTTTACTTATCGGCCTCATTCTCAGTTCTGCTCATTTTTTGCAGTCTTTACTCCTTCCTTAAGGCCCGCAGCATCCGGTGATGAGGGCATCGAGTGTAGCCCGGACGACTCCGCCTCACTCATCACCACTGGCGGAATTCTTGAGCATAGACACAGCGTGCTTCAAAACGGCGTCTGTGATGTGGCTACCGGAAAGCATTCGCGCAAGCTCCTGCGCCCGTTCCTTTTCACTGCTCAGATACCGCACTTCTGTTACGGTCCTGCCGTTCCGCTCTCGCTTTTCCACGCAGAAGTGATGGTCAGCGAAACCAGCGATCTGGGCGTGGTGCGTGACGCACAGAACTTGGGTTGAGCGGGCCAGTCTCTTGAGCCGTAAGCCCACACACTCCGCCACCCGCCCGCCGATACCCGTATCGACTTCATCGAACAGGAGCGTGCCGGGCAAGGCTCCCGGGTTGTCTGCGACTCCGGCACGAACAGGACCGCATCCGGGCCCAGCGTTCAGTTCCATTCTGCGCGCTCCGTCCGCAGGTCCGGTCCGGCGCAGCCGGTCCTCATGCCGAAGCGGAGAATGCTTCCCACCGTCAGCACCCTCCGGTGAGCTTGCAACCACCGTTTTCAGTGCAAGCATCAGGCGGGAAAGCTCGCCTCCTGAAGCGACTTTTTCGAGCGCCCGCGGAGCCTCGCCGGGGTTCGCAGAGAGCCGCATCTCGATTTCTTCCGCCCCGCGTGCGCTGCCAGCCTTGTCTGGGCAGCGAAGAAACTCGATATCGAATCGGGCCTTTTCCATGCCCAACAGCGCCAACTCCGCACGTATTTTTTTTTCGAACGTCCGGGCTGCAGCGCGCCGTTTCTCTGAGAGCACGGCTGCAGCGCACCCGTATTCAGAAGCTGCTTTTTCGATCTCTTGTGCGAGGCTCGCGCAACGCTCGTCGGCGTTTTCCAACTGCCCGATCTGATGTATGGCGTCGTCGCGGTAAGCCACCATTTCCTCGATCGAAGCGCCATACTTGCGTTTCAAGCGATCAAGCTGGGCCAGACGTTCTTCCACCACCTCAAGCCTGGCCGGATCCGGATCGAGCCTTCCCAAGTAGTCGCGCAGCGACGATGCAAGCTCCTCGAGCGTGGCGCGAGCTGAAGAGAGCGGCTCGTGGTAAGAGCTTGTTGAAGCGTCGTACCGGGAAAGCTCCTCCAAAGATCTTTCCGCGCGCCCCAACAGAGCGCAGGCCGAGCCTTCGTCTTCGTACAAGCACCCGAACGCCGAGGTCGCCGCCGCACGGAGCTTCTCAACATTGGACAGAACGCGTCTCTCTTCCTCGAGCCGGCTGTCTTCTCCAGGTTGCGGAGCTGCACGCTCCAGCTCTTGCGCCTGGAATCTGAACAAGTCAAGAGATCGCAGTCGCGCCTGCTCACCACGGCTTAGCTCGTCCATTTCATTTTGAAGCTCGCTTCGCTTTCGGTAGAGCTCTGCAACTTCACTCAGACATTCTGCGGCTCCTGCGTAGCGGTCAAGTAACTCAAGTTGAACCACACGATCAAGTAACGATACTTGCTCGTTTTGCCCGTGGACGTCTACCAGGCACCGCGCGAGCGCACGAACCGCTGAAAGCGTCACCGGATTGTCGTTTACGAGCAAGCGGCTCCGGCCATCCGCTTGAATTTCACGCCGAAGAAGGACGGCATCGTCGTCCGCTCCCCCCAGGCCGGCTTCCTCAAGCCAACTCTTCGCCCCACCGGTGGATTGAAACACCGCAGCAATCGTGGCGCGGGTTTCTCCAGTGCGAATGACGTCGGGTGAAGCCCGCCCGCCTAACACCAAGCCCAAGGCATCGACAAGAATCGACTTGCCGGAGCCGGTTTCACCCGTGAACAGGTTGAGGCCCGGAAAGAATTCCAATTGCAGGTTTTCAACGACTGCGTAATTCTGGATGTGAAGCTCGCACAACATTAGAGTGGACTTACCAGCTCGTCAGCTCGCAGAAGACTCCATTTTGCGCATAAAACGTCCAAGAGTGCGAAGCTCCCGCGCCAGCCTGTCGAAATTGCGCAAAGGGATCGCATTAGCTCCGTCCGAAAGAGCGCGGGCGGGATTATCGTGCACTTCCATAAAGACTCCGTCAACGCCCGCCGCCACTCCCGCGCGCGCAAGCGTTCCCACAAACTCCGGCTGGCCGCCGCTTCGAGTGCCCTCAGCGCCTGGGAGCTGCAAAGAGTGCGTCACGTCCAGGATCACCGGATATCCCCAGGCTGCCATCACTTGCAGGCCCCTCATATCGACGACAAGATTGCTATAACCGAATGAGGTCCCGCGTTCAGTGAGCAGAATGCGATGATTCCCGGTGCTCTCGACCTTCTCAACGGCATGTCGCACGTCCCAAGGTGAGAGGAACTGGCCTTTCTTGATGTTGACAGCAGCTCCAGACTTCCCGGCCTCCACAAGCAGGTCAGTCTGCCGCGAGAGGAACGCCGGTATCTGAATGACGTCACAGACCGCGGCTACCGCCGCTACGTCCGCCGGCTGGTGCACGTCCGTCAGAATCGGGACGCCACACTCGCGCTTGATCCGCTCAAGGATTCGGAGGCCGCACTCGAGGCCGGGACCGCGGAATGATTTTACCGACGTTCGATTCGCCTTGTCGTAAGAAGCCTTGAAAATGTAAGGAAGGCGCAAAATCCGGGCCATATGGGAAAGCCGGCGCGCCATCCTCAGGGCGTGGCTCTCATTCTCGATAACGCACGGGCCCGCAATGAAAAACAAGGGCTGGTCCGGCCCCAAGGTCAGCTTCCCGAGATGGATTGGGTGCGGCACAAGGACACAAGCGAAAAGGCAAGAATCGGAAGCCAAAGGGAGGCGCCGGACCAATCGAACTCTTGTCCTTTGACCTCTACATTCTGATTCTTGCTCTGGGTCTGCTATCGATTCCCCACAAACTCGCTGTGCTCAGTAGAAACGGAGACGGAACGCGGCCCAGCAAGACGTTGCTCGCGGTGCTCGAGAGCGGCTCCGATAAAAGCGGTGAATAGTGGGTGCGGAGAATGCGGGCGAGACTTGAACTCAGGATGGAACTGGCACCCTAGAAACCAGGGATGGGTGGGAATCTCGACAATCTCCACGTACGTCTCGTCCGGCGTCGCTCCCGTTATGCTCAGACCGTTAGCCACCAACAGGTCCTCATACTCGCGGTTGAATTCATATCGATGCCGGTGGCGCTCGGAGATTTCGCCCATGGAGTAGGCACGATGGGCGAAAGAGCCAGGCTTTAATCGGGCCGTCCACGCTCCCAGCCGCATGGTGCCACCCAACTCGTCCACGCCGCGCAGCTCGCGCAGCTTGTAAATCACACGGTGCGAAGCGGCCGGATCGAACTCGGAGCTGTCAGCGTCCTTCAATCCGCAAACGTTCCGGGCAAACTCGATGACCGCGCATTGCATCCCCAGACAGATGCCGAAATATGGAATCTGACGGGTACGCGCGTATTCAATGGCCCGCAACATCCCGGGTATTCCCCGATTCCCAAAGCCTCCCGGAACCAGAATGCCGTCCACACACTCCAATTGTTCTTCCCACCCCTCGCTTTCCAGGCCTTCCGCATCCACCCAAACCTGATTCACCTTGACGCCGTGGGCGAGGCCGCCGTGAGTGAGCGCCTCGTTCAGACTCTTGTAAGAATCCTGATACTCCACGTACTTTCCCACCATCCCGATCGAAACTTCTCCCCGGCGGTGATTGAGCCGGTGCACGAGGTTTTCCCAGGGCTTCATGTTCGCTTCCGGGCTTTCGAGACGCAGGCAATTCAGAATTTGCCGGTCCAGCCCCTCGCTCCCCAGAACCAAAGGAACTTCGTAAATGTGCTCGACGTCTTTCGCGGTAATCACGGCCTCTTCCGGAACGTTGCAGAAGAGAGCAATCTTACTCTTGAGCTCTGGCGAGAGGAATCGGCTGGTGCGGCAGAGCAAAATATCAGGCTGGATGCCGATTTCGCGAAGCTCCTTGACCGAATGCTGGGTCGGCTTTGTTTTTAACTCGCCGGCCGCGCCAATGAAGGGCACAAGCGTCAAATGAATGAACACCGAGTTTTCCCGCCCTTGCTCCTGGCGCATCTGACGGATCGCTTCGAGAAACGGAAGAGATTCGATATCGCCCACGGTACCGCCGATCTCGACGATGACTACGTCCACGTTCTGCGAAACTTTGTGGATGGCTGCTTTGATTTCATTCGTGACGTGCGGGATCACCTGGACCGTCTTACCCAGATAGTCGCCGCGGCGCTCTTGAGTGATGATCTGCTCGTAGATTCTGCCGGCGGTGCAATTGTTTTCCCGTTGCATGCGCGCATGAGTAAATCGCTCGTAGTGGCCAAGATCGAGGTCTGTTTCAGCGCCGTCGTCCGTGACGAAGACTTCGCCGTGCTGGAACGGGCTCATCGTTCCAGGATCGACATTCAGATAGGGGTCGAATTTGAGAATCGTTACGCTGAGGCCGCGAGACTCGAGCAACGCCCCGATCGACGCGGAGGCCAGCCCCTTACCGAGCGAGCTGACCACTCCTCCCGTCACGAAAATGTATTTTGCGTTCATGTGTCCTGGCTCCGCTCGAGTGATTACTCCTGTCTTACAAAAACCTTGCCGATCCTCGACCAGCGAGTCTTATGAATGAAGTTGAGAAAGATGGAGCCGTCGAACCTGAGCTGTCCTTCGAAGCTGCTGTTCAGCCAGTCGTGGCTCGGGGCGTTATACGACCAGTAGACGAAAAACGGCTCACCCACAACATTTTGAAGCGGCACAAAACCCCAGAAACGGCTGTCTAGAGAATCATCGCGATTATCTCCCATGACGAAGACGCTGCCTTTGGGGATGTGGAGGCCACCATGGCCAATGTAGTGCGGCATCTCCCGCGCCCAGGTCGCCGTGAGTTGATCTGAATCCGGATACTCCCTGATCTCACGGACCGTGGGTGGAAAATTCAGACATAAGGGCGGAACAACGGAATCTTCGTGAATGACGTAAGGCTCAACCAGCAGCTTTCCGTTCAGATAGACTTGTCCGTCGACAACCCGAACGGTATCTCCGCCGATAGCGATGACGCGTTTCACAAACATCACCGCCGGATTGGGCGGATAGTGGAAGGCGATGATATCGCCCCGATGGACCTTGCGGATTCGAGGAAGGCGCCAGGGGGTATAAGGCACCTTCGGGCCGTAGAGCATCTTATCCAGGAACACATGATCGCCAATCAAAATGGTGTTTTCCATCGAGCCTGTAGGGATGACGGTGGCTTCGCCAATGAAGGTTCGAATGCAGAATACGCCTATGAGAATAATGACCAGAGACCGCGCCACTCCCCATATCGTTTCGCCTCTCGGCGCCGGGGAAGCGGAAGGTGGTTCCGGGGGCGGGATGGGAGCAGCTTCAAAATTCGTGTCCATAGAATCGCACGCCTCAATCTCTGTGACGAAAGGCAAGAAGCGGCTCTTGAACGGCAGTCGGATAATTCGCCGTGTAGCACGCGAGGCAGTAACGCCCGTCGCGGTCCCCCACCGCGCGCCGCAAGCCGTCAAGCGAAAGGTAACCCAAGGTGTCCGCTTCAATGTACGAGCGAATCTCATCAACGGAATGGGTGGCGGCAATCAGTTCCCGGCGCGTGGGTGTATCGATCCCGTAAAAGCAGGGCGAAACCGTAGGCGGGCAACTGACGCGCACATGAACCTCACGCGCGCCAGCGTCCCGGACAAGGCGCACGATCTTTCGGCTTGTGGTGCCGCGAATGATCGAATCGTCCACGAGCACCACACGCTGGCCCTGGATGAGGCTGCGCACGGGATTCAACTTGAGCTTCACACCCAGATCGCGATTCGCCTGGGACGGCTCGATAAACGTTCGTCCGACGTAATGATTGCGGATGAGGCCCGGCTTCATGGGTATACCGGATTCTTCAGCAAAACCCAGAGCAGCCGGCACGCCGGAGTCCGGCACGGGCACCACCAAGTCCGCATCAATCGGGTGCTCCCGAGCCAGCAAACGCCCCAACGTTTCCCGGCTCTCTAAAACTGAGCGTCCGAAGACCATGCTGTCCGGGCGAGAGAAATATACATGCTCAAAGATACACTGAGACATCGGGGAAGGCGGACAAAAGCGCAGCGAAGTGACTCCGCTTCGATTGAGGATGACCATTTCGCCCGGCTCGACCTCGCGGAGGTACGTGGCGTCAATCAAATCGAATGCGCAGGTCTCAGAAGCCAGGACGTAGCCGTTGCCGAGCCGGCCGAGACAAAGCGGCCGAAAGCCTCGCGGATCCCGCACGCCGTAGACGCTGTCCTTAAAAAGCGCCACCAGCGAGTATGCCCCCTGCACTTTGTCCAAGGCCTCCGCCAGCGATTCAGGAATGCCGTTTTGTTTGGACCTCGCAAAGTAATGCAGGATCACTTCGGAGTCACTTGTAGTTTGAAAAATGTCTCCGCGCGCTTCCAGGTCCCGCCGGACACTGGGCGCATTCACCAGGTTGCCGTTGTGCGCAAGCGCCACCTGCCCCTTTTGGCAGCTCACGGTGAGCGGCTGCGCGTTACGCAACTCCGTCTCACCAGCGGTTGAGTAACGCGTGTGGCCGATCGCCATCGAGCCCGGCAAACCCTTGAGCACCTCCGCGTTGAACAATTCGTTCACGAGCCCCATGCCTTTGTGGCAGACAATGGAGCAGCCATTCGAAACCGCGATGCCGGCACTCTCCTGGCCACGATGCTGCAGCGCATATAGCCCCAAATGCGCTAGATGCGCGGCCTCGGGGTGGCCATAAACCGCGAAAATGCCGCAATAATCGTGAAAGTGGTCATCGACAAGCGTGGCTGTGGGGAAGAGATGGATGCCGGGAAGCATGGGACCTTGCTTACAGGAAAGGGCGTTGTTCTTTTCCGGCGGATGCACTGCGGTTCCCTTTCCATTTTCCCGCGGACCCGCTGCACGCGCAACAGCTATTTCTTGCGGAAAAGAAGTGGGGCAAACGCCACCAGATTGTTCCGCCACACCATCCAGGTGTGCATGCCGGGGGTCCAAACGTCGGTAAAACGGATGCCCTTGGACGTGAGCCACGGCTCGAACCGCCGGTTGAATTGCCCCACCAGCGGGTCTTGCCTGCCACAGGCGATCCAAAGCAGGCGGAGTTTGGAGTTGGCGCTCGAATTCAACGACGGGAAGAGGGCCGTAAAGCCCGACCGGCTCATGAGAGCCCCGCTGAACGATCCGATCCAGGCAAAGCGCTGAAAGTTGTTCAAGCCCACGTAGAGCGATTCGCCGCCGCCCATTGAGAGCCCGGCGATTGCGGTGTCCTCCCGATCCGTTTTCACCCGGTAGTCCTTATCAATTTGCGGCATCACCTCCGTCAGCAACGCCTGTCCAAACTTCACGAGGTTCTCGCTCAGCAGCTCAGGGTTAAGTGGACCGGTGCGGGTGCGGGAAACAACTTGAGGAGCGCCATAACCGAGTGGCATTACGACCATCATCGGCTTCGCCTTTCCCTCGGCGATCAGGTTGTCCAGAATGATATTGGCGCGGCCAACCGCTGTCCAGGCACTGGCGTCGTCGCTGTAGCCGTGCAGAAGGTAAAGTACCGGATAACGCTTTCGGCTGGCGGGATTGTAACCAGGCGGTGTATAGACGTAAAAATCACGGTTATCGCCGACGACCGTCGAATGATAAAAACCGTGATGAACCACACCGTGAGGCACATCCTGAACGTCCCAAGGCTCGGGCGTAGGTCCCGGCACCTCCACCATGTTTTGGACATTCAAAAGGTTGGGCTTGAACAGCGAATTCGCAGGGTCTGACAGCGGAACGCCGTCAGCAACAAAGGAATAACCGTAGATAGCCGGGGCCAGCGGCCCCACAGTGACGCTCCAGACGCCCTGCGCGTCCTTCTGCATTGCCAGAGGTCGCCGTCTGCCTTCGAGGGATAACACAACACGGTGAGCATTAGGATCCAGGAACCGGAATGTCACCCGGCGGTCGGTTTGCAATTCAGGTGACACAATCGAGTAGGGCCTGAAAAGTGGCGCATGATGCTGCGATCGTTGGCCAGTCTGGCCCGCTCCGCGTGCCGGAAATCCACCGAGAGAAATTGCAAGGATTGGCACGATCAACTTCAAGCCTTTCATATCTTGTAGCTCCGTTAGCCCTTTGGTGAAAAATGAAGGCTTGCGTCATCGGACGCTCAAACTGAGATTGTGACGACGATGAATGGCCGGCTCCGGGTTTGGATGCCTGCACTTCTCCCGCTCTTCGTAACTCTCAGCGTGGACCTCCTGGCAGCACGGCTCAAGACAAAGATGCTCCGCGCGCAATTTGAATCAGTGCGGAGCGGGTCCCTGAACCACTTGTACCAGGTCTGAGGGGCGCAGCCAGCGAGCAAACGCGGCTTCCACCTGCTGAGCAGTCAGTTTGAGATATCGCCGTCCAGCCAAGATTGGCTCATTCAGAGGCAGGCCGATTTCCGACCGCGAGATCCAGCCTTCCGCAATACTGGATTCGCTGGATTCCGACAGCGGAATTCGTCTGAGCAGAAGCGCCTTGGCTTCGTCTAGCGGGCGGGCGGCAACGGGCGCAGTCTGCATTGATTCGAGATCGCGAATGACGATGACACGCGCCTTCGAAACATTATCCGGATCGCAGCCGTAGGTGACCGAATACTTCGTGCGGTTCTTCCCCGCGTCGACCGACGAGTTCACGTAATAGACCAATCCTGAGTTCTCCCTAAGATCCTGGCCGAGCCGGCTGGCATAAAAGCCGCCGCCCAAAACCTCGTTTCCCAGTTCCAGTGCGTAGTAGTCCGGATTGAAGCGGTTGATGCCCAATGTCTCTGCCAGAGTCACGGAATCCTGCACGCGGCTTCTGTCCGGTACGGTTGTAGCTGAAAACTTGTTCGGCGGCACGGCGGGGAGAAACGTAGGTGGCTTGGGACCGGAACTTTGCCAGCTTCCAAAGTATTTTTCTATAACGGCTTTCGCCTCAGCCGGCGTCACCTTGCCAATCACCACAATCGTCGTGAGGTCCGGCCGGAACACCTGCTGATAGTAGCTCTTGACGTCCTGGAGCGTCAGTCCGCTGACGGAACCGGGTGTCTCCTGGCGAAGGACCGGATCGTCTTGAGGAAACAGGGCCCTGTCTTCCGCTCGACCGGCCAGATAGTCCGGGCTCTGCAACTGTCCCGCCACGTAAGCAGCCTCCTGCTGCTGAACAATGGCAAAGGCTCGCGGCGGCAAGGCCGGATGAAGCTCGTTATCAGCGAGGAGTTGAACACCGCGATCGAAATCCTGCGCCAGGACCTGCAACGAAAAGCCTGTCCCGGCGGATTCGTCCGCGCCGATCGCGTCCAAGGCCGCCTGAAACTGAATGCGATTAAGCGTGGTGGTGCCAAAGTCGAAGAGCTGGCTGAGCACGCTGTCCACGCCCTTCTGCCCTTTCGGAGCTTCCAGGTCAGAATCGCTGCGGATGTCACCATAGACGTTGATCGTGTCACTCACCGACTCGGGCTGTACGATCAGCCGGATGCCGTTGCTCAGCGTGCTGGTCACCGGATGGACCGTGGCATTCGGAACGCTGAGCCGGGCGAGCGCCTCCGCGGCCCAGGAAGGAAGCGGAACTGGACGGACATGCTTGGGAGCGAAAGACTCTGCGCCGCCAAACGAGCTTCGGGAAATGGGTTTGCCCGATGGCTGGGGCGGCAGGATGCCAGTGACCGCGTCGGCGAGTGTGAGGTACTTTCGGGCGACCCGGTCGACATCCTGCACCGTCACCGCTTGCATGGCGCCCACGTCATCGGCAGGCGACCGTCTTCCCTCGACTGCCACCGCATTCGACCATGCAAACGCCAGCCCGGAAACCGAGTTCTTCTGCATTTCGAGATGAGCCAATTCGTGCCGTTTTGCAGCCGTCACGAGATCCGCCGGAAAACCGTTTTTGAGGTCGTTCGACAAGATGTTCCGCACTTCGCTTACCAACGTTTCGCCACTGGCGCCTTTGGGAAATCCGGCCAGCGCAAATCCCAGAGAGGATTGCGGCACGCTCTGCAATTCAAACGTGCTGAAGAGGGCCTTGCCTTCGGGCACCAACGCGTAAAGCGTGCTGCGCTCGCTGCTCAGGACGTCTCCAAGCACTTCTGCGGCAGCGAAATCCGGACTGCTGTATCCAGGCATGCGGAAGGCGATGGCCGCCAGGCCGAAAGGAAAGTCCGAAGGGATGTGCAGCGTTTCCGCTTTCACCGGCGGCAGGACGATCTTGGGCCGAGCGGGAAGGGTTTTGGGAGGGATGCCGTCAAAGAGGCTCTTCACTTCCGCCAGCGTGCTCCGCAGGTCCACATCACCCACGATAATCAGGATGGCGTTATTCGGCGCATACCACGTGTCGTAGAACTTCTTGATGTAGCCTGCTTGCATCTTTTCGAACGAAGGTCGCGTTCCCAAGCCTGAGTCCACTAGCGGGGTTCCCTGGTACATAGCCTTCAGCAGCTTGAGGTAAAAGAGAAAAAACGGATTGGAGTGGTCGCGAGAGACTTCCTGCTCGATGGCGCCCCGCTCGTTGTCCCACTGCTTTTGGCTGTCTTCCACGCCTCGCATGCGGATGGATTCGATGTGCAAGGCGAGGTCCAGATCGCTGGCCGGGACGGTGAAGAAGTATTGAGTCACGGTCTGCTGCGTGTCAGCGTCAAACGAGCCTCCCATCGCGGCGGAGATTTCTGCTAACTGGTTGGCGTCAAGTCCCGGACTGCCGCGAAACATCATGTGTTCCTGAGCGTGCGCGGTGCCGGGAAATGTGGCCGGCTCTTCGTTCGACCCCACTCGATAGTTCACGACCTCAGTCACGACGGGAGCCAGCGTGTTCCGGACAATGACCACGCGCAAGCCATTTGCAAGCTTCGAGCGAAGGACGTTGCCTTCGACGCTCGTCGCACCTGGCGCAGCCAGACTGGCGCAGGGAATTAAAACGAGGAGAGCCAGCAGTTTCGCCGCCGCGGCCATCGGACGCGCTACGAGTTCTGCTCCCCGGCTGTCACGAATCGAAAGCAAATTCACACTTCCCTCCCAAACATCAATGGTCAGCGCTGGACGGCTTTCATTTTATGCCGCCGGAACAGCGCGGTCAACGCGGGTGATGCCCTTGTCGTTGCCGCGTGAATGCCACGCGTTCCCTGTTAAGAACCAAATCAAAAGAGAATGGATGCCCTCACCGTGTGATACTCACCTCCTGCCCGCTGTACTGCACCGTTTTGTCCACCGGCCTGGTCGGCGCAACGCCCGTCCCATGTCCCTCCGACACCCACACAATCTTAAATGTGCGCTGGGGATTCATACCCGGGAAACTTCCTTGCCGCGCTCCGATGGTCAGCGTATGCGTTGCATCAGTCCAATGAATGGGAATGGTGGCAAAAGCGCCCTTCTCATAGGCATAGGTCGTGCCATCGTCGCTGTAGAGCGTAAAGTTCGCATCGGCGCCTGGATAAACGCGCAACACGATGGGCGCATCCGGCCGCTGATCCGCATATTGGACGATCGGCCCCAGGGGCAGGATCGATCCGGCTCGCACAAACAGCGGTTCAGTCTCTAGTGGAGCAGGCGCATCGATGAACCGTCCGCCCGTCATCGCCTCGCCCGTCCAGAAGTCATACCAATGGCCCTGCGGCAGATACAGCCGCAGCGAGCTCAGGCCGGGATCCGTGACCGGATTTACCAGAATGGAGGGGCCAAACATGAATTGGCCGCCGATGCTGCGTGCGGTCGGATCGTTCGGAAAATCCATCACCAGCGGCCGCATCATGGTGTATCCCGCGTGCGTCACTTTCCACGCCACGGAGTAGATGTAAGGCATCAGGCGATAGCGCAAATCGTCGTACTTCGTGAGGATAGTTTGCGCCTGGTGTCCGTACGCCCAAAGCTCGTTCGTGTTGGTCGAGCGCGTGCCATGCACCCTGAAGATGGGACAGAACGCGCCGTACTCGAACCACCGCACAAATAGCTCGCGGTAAGCCGGGCTGTCCGGATTGGCCCAGACAAAGCCGCCGATATCGGTGGTCCAATACGGAAGTCCGGAGAGCGAGAAATTCAACCCCGCGGGGATTTGGCGGCGCAAAGCCGTCCAGTCGCAAAAGAGATCGCCCGACCAGGCCGCAGCGGCATTTCGTTGCATCCCCGCCGCCGCCGAGCGGGCAAGGATGAAAACACGCTTGTCAGAAACCTTACGCTGGCCGTCGTAGACGGCCTTCGTCGTCATGAGCGGATAAATCTCAGCATAGCGCGCGCCGCTGCCCATCGCCGTTTGCGCGCTCAACATCAGGTTCTTCTCCCGCAGCAGCGTCTCCGGCTCCGTAGTGTCCAGCCACCAGGCGTCGAAGCCGATCTTAAAAAGATGATCGTCAATCAGGCTCCAATAGTAATTGCGTGCCGCCGGGTTGAAAGGATCGTAAAGCAGGCCGTTGGGCAGCCAGTTCGAAGTCGCAGGATTCTGATGAATGTACCAATGGTTGCTCTCAATCGTGTTGTAAACGGGAGAGCCGGGGATGAAGGTGGGCCAGACAGAAATCATAATGTGGAAATGCTCGCGATGCAGCTCATCAACCATCGCTTTCGGGTCAGGATAGTTCTTGTTGAAGACGAAAGACCCCATTTTCGTCCACCAGAACCAGTCCTGGACAATGTCATCGAGAGGAATTCCGAGTTGGCGGTATCTTTGCGCAATGCCCAGCACTTCCGCCTGGGATCTGTACCGGTTCTTGGATTGCCAATATCCGTATGCCCATTTCCCGAACAGAGGCGCCTGCCCGGTCAAATCACGGTATTGTGCGATGATGTGATCCATGGAGGGACCGTAGACGAAGTAGTAGTCAATCGTATCGGCAACCTGAGCGTCGATGTACAAGTGCTGGGCAAATTTATCGTCAAACCGGGAAACGGAAGTGTTATTCCACAGCATTCCGTAACCCAGCGATGAAACAAAAAACGGGATGGAAATATTTGTGTTTTCCTGGGACAGGGCCACGTCTTCGCCCGAGTAGTTCCATACGCCAGCTTGGTGCTGTCCCAGGCCGTAGAAGGCTTCGCCCGATTGCGGGAAGAAAAGCGCGGAGGCGTGATAAGTGCGCTCGCCATCCACGGTGGCCGGCCTCATCAGCCAGCCGTCGCGCCCGCCAGCGCCGTGCAGGAGCGGCTTCCCTTGCGCGTCCACAAAGGTTATGCTGCCGTCGCTGCGAAGCACGGAAACGAGCAAGGCTGACGTGGAGATAGTAACCGCCTTCGAATTCGGCGTCACGGTAAATGGCGCAACCGGCCACGTGGTGCGCACAACCATCGGGTCGGGATGGTGCGGAAAAGCGCCGTTCGGTGAATAGACGATGTGAACGATGGAGGGCGTGCAAATTCTTACCCTGAGAACCCCTGTGGTCATTTTGAATGAGACAGTCTGGGCGTGTTGCTCGAAACTGAGGACGCCCCACGCGCTTGGCCCACATAGGGCGTGGCCCGCGAGCAACAGAGAAACGAAGCATACAGAAAGCATTCGAAGTAGTGGTTTCATGGCCTGGTTTTGTCCCTCCGGACTACTACGGTAGATTTCTCGAATCTTCAATCACAAATCTGCCTTCGACGCCACACCGAAGATCGAGGTATGATGTGTTCGACGCTAACCCTATGGCGAAACGTGCGCGAGCGAAAACTGAATGTTGGGAGCAGCCGACGCGCCACTTAGCGCGCCCAACGTTTCTGCCACGCCCGCCCGGCGACCAAGCGGGAGAAAGGACGCACCCAACAACCGCAACACTTCTCTTCTCGTCCCGCGAAATGACATAAAGAGGCATTTTATCGCAGCGTTGGCCGTTTAACGTTGTGGCCCTTCCGGAGACAAGCCGGCTTCCAGTAAGGGAGCGGTTCGTATTCGTCGCGCTCAGTATTGCCATTTACGATGTGTGCAAGGATTCCAGACGCACACGCGGCAGGAAGCACTGTGTTTACGTCACCCATGGGTCTCAGTCTCCGATTCTCCTAGGAATGCGGCGATCCTTGGCTACACTTTGGCTCCAGGCGGGCTGGAAGCCCGCGCTCCCAGCAAGGCCCATAGCGAGAGAAAACCCTCGCCGTGGCTACCAAAAACTCGATTTTCACCTTACACTAGCCTCCAGGATGCCCAGAGCGTTTGCCCACTGTGCGCGATCGTACTCATCTCCAAGGGCACACATCCTCCAGGTGGGCTGGAAGCCGAAAAGCCCACGGCGAGAAAAACGTTCGCCGTGGCTACCTGTGTGCTTGGCGACCCTCTTGCCGGCCCTTTTAATTGCCCAAGCTCCGCAGCAGGTCTCTCCACGACAACTCTTCCAGCAGGCCTATGAAGCTCAGCAGCAGGGCAAGCTGGAGCTCGCCGTCCGCGAGTATCAACAGCTTCTCCAGGCCCATCCGGAGATTATCTCCGCGCGCGCCAACCTGGCGGCAGCACTCGTTTCTCTTGGCCAATGCGATGCCGCGATTGCGCAATATCAAGCGGCACTGAAGCAGGTGCCGGGCAACAGTCAGCTTGAGCTTGCCCTGGCGCTTGCCTATTTCAAAAAAGGCGACTTTACGAATGCCGGGCAGGGGCTGGCAGCGCTTCACTGGACCGATCCCGCCAACACTCGCGTCTCAGTGCTTCTGGCCACGTGTGACTTGCGCCTTGGCCGCAACGACCGGGTTGTCGCGCTTCTTGAGCCGCTTGAGAAGGAGAACGCAAACAATCTGGACATGGAATGGGTCCTGGGCCAGGCCCTGATCCGCGCCGGCCACAAGAGGGAGGGCCTCGCGCGAATCCAAAAAGTCGCGGAGTTGGGGCACAACGCCGAGGCCTATCAAGTCGCAGCGGACTATTATCTGGGACTCACCTTTTTCGATCAAGCCCGGCACGACGCTGAAGAAGTCATCCGCCTGGACCCGCGCGTGCCCAAGGCGTACGTTGTGCTCGGCATGGTCGACGATTACTCGGGAAATGAGAAAGGCGCGGAAGAAGAATTTGAAAAGGCTCTGCAGCTCGACCCCCACGACCTGCAAGCGCGAACCCAACTCGGCTCCGTTCTCTACAACGAGCGGAAGCTGGACCAGGCGCGGCATGAGATCAACCTGGCGCTTGCCCAGGACCCGAATTCGTTCGTCGCGCGCTACCTTCTGGGGCGAGTCGAGCGCGCCCAGGGCAAACTAGACGCGGCGCTAGAAGCCTTCCAAACCGTCGAGAAAGTGGACCCTCAATGGATGGCCCCTCACATTGAGTTGACCGCGCTTTACTACCTGCTGAAGCGGCCGGCCGACGGGGCGCGGGAAAAGAAAATTGTAGATCAACTCGCCGCTCAGAAGCGCCGAGAGGCCACCAAACGTGTTATCCGTCCGTAGATTCCTTAACCTTGATCTTGCGGTCTCCGCGCACATGTCGCAACGTTTGCACGGCGCCTGACGGCCAACGAATCTCCACTGCATCAGCCACGCGCTCCTCGCCCAATCCGAAATGGACCGGCCCATGGCTCGATGACGCGTAGGCCACACTTGTCGTCATGTGGTTCCATTGCGCTCCTGCCTTCGTCACCACCTTCACAATCGCGCCAATCCCATCCCGATTACTCTTCGTTCCCTCCAGCGCCACGTCCAGCCAGTGCCCCGATCCTTCCGCCCGATTCATCCACACCTCGGCCGTATCCAGCAATGCCGTGGCTACCACATCCATCCGGCCATCGCCGTCGAAGTCGCCGAATGCGCAGCCCCGATGCCGCTTGCGCGGCGCGGCCGTCAGGCCCGCTTCGCCCACCAGCGCCTCCCATCGCCCGCTCACCCCGAGGTTGCGAAAAACCACGTTGTGTTGCGCGATTTCTGTCCCCGGTTTCGGCAAGGCTTCCACGTGCCCGCGCGTCACAAACAGGTCTTTCCAGCCGTCATTATCAAAATCGAACAAGCCCGGACCATATCCGCTCATATGCAGGCTTAGTTCGCGCATTCCGCATTCGCTCGTAACTTCTTCGAAGATTTTTCCACCGTCGTCTTTGAAAATCGGGAACGTCTGGTTCTGAAGCCCTGGAAAGACGATGTCTGGATAGCCGTCATTATTGAAATCGCGGAAGTCCACTCCCATTCCGGAGATGAATTCGCCGTCTTGAACCAATGCAACGCCCTCTTCAAGGGCGACTTCTTCGAACTTGCCGCCGATATTGTGAAACAAAAAGTTGAAGTACTTGTCATTCGTGGTAAAAAGATCGGGCCAGCCATCCAGGTCGTAGTCCGCCACGCCTACGCCCATGCCTTTGCCGACGTGCGCGCGAATGCCCCACTCTTCCGATACATCCTCGAACGTGCCGTCGCCTTTGTTCAGATACAGTTGGTTCGGCGACCCCTTGTAGTAATCCGGGCTGCAGTAGTCAAACGTATTTCCGAATCCGCACAGATGCTCCGTCGCGATGTTCCACTGCAGATAGTTGAGCACAAACAGGTCAAGCAAGCCGTCGTTATTCACGTCCACCCACGCGCCCGTGATGCTCCAAAGCGGACCGTACTCGGGGTCGATGGCGTTCGCGAGGCCAGCCTTCGCCGTAACATCTGTGAACGTCCCGTCGCCGTTGTTGTGATAAAGCGTCCGGCCGTG
>JASHON010000033.1 GCA_030041095.1 Terriglobia bacterium | reverse complement strand
CTGTCGAGGTGAAAAAAACGACGAAATCGTAGGCGCGGGAGATTTCCACAGTCGCCTGCGGCGAGATGTTGTGCGGGCACGCGTCCAGCAGACGGCTATTTTCAAGCATTCCTGCAGGGTAGCTTAGCCAAACGGGATACCAATAGGAAGGAATCTCCCTTGTGGCTGGATAGCGCGCGCCGGCTCCGCCATCGAAGCCTTGGAAGCTTGGCGGATTGAGAAAAAGCGTCTTCATCGACGAGGACATGAGAAAGCACTCCTTGAGATTGAACGCGAACGGGGTAACCCTTTTCGAGTGTACAAGAAAAGCGTCTGAAACCCAAAGTGTAATCCCATTTTTTCGGACTTCGCGGTTATGACTCCATGTTATAGTTGTCGGAATGAAACGACTGGTAAAGCGGAGCGGTAGGAAGCCAAGACCGCTCACGAAAGTGAAAACGCGCCCCCAAAAAGCTACGGCGCGGCGCAACGGGTACACCTCCGCGGGACGGATGAAGAAGATATTCTCCGCTCTGGATCACCTGTTTCCCAACGCCGAGTGTGCTTTGCATCATGCCGACGCTTTCCAGCTCCTCGTAGCCACCATTCTTTCAGCTCAATGTACGGATGTGCGAGTCAACATGGTGACGCCGGAGCTTTTTCGCAAATATCCCACGCCGCACGATTTCGCGGCGGTCAGCCCCGAAGCGCTGGCGGAAGACGTTCGGTCAACGGGCTTTTTCCGTAACAAAGCGAAAAACATTGTCGGCAGTGCGAAGAGGATCGTCGAGAATCACGGTGGTGAAGTGCCGCGAACAATGGAAGAAATGCTCGCGCTTCCGGGCGTCGCTCGCAAGACAGCCAACGTCGTTCTGGGCACTGCCTATAACATCGCGTCCGGCATTGTGGTGGATACCCACGTCTATCGTATTGCTCACCGCTTGAAGCTGTCTCTCCAGGACAATCCTGAGAAGATCGAACAAGATCTCATCAAGCTTGTCCCCAAGGACCGTTGGATTTCTTTCGGCCACCAAGTCATCTGGTTTGGGCGGAAAATTTGTGTCGCCCGTAAGCCGCTCTGCGCAGATTGCCCGTTGGAGACAATCTGCGACTCACCGGACAAGACTTTTTGAAGCCATCTCCTCGTCTGGAGATCGCGCGTCAATGGCTCGCGATGGGAGGGGGCAAACCTCGTTGTTGTGGGGACACTTGATCCAACGTAGACCCGGCGTGAGGATTGGACGGATTGCTCAGCTCTCCGGAATCTGTCGAGGCCTTCAACACCATCCATTGCCCGTGGCTTAGCTTTAGCGAATATCGAACATGCACAGCCAGGCCAGGTAGGTTCCTGCTCTGATACTTCACCAGTGCATTCGCGCGGTCTCCGGTCACACGAACCGTTTCAAAATCCGTCGTAAAGCTGTTTAGCATCAGGTGGGGATTGGCATGAAGGTGATTTTGGATGGCGGCCTTAACTGCCTGCGTGGAGTTTTCGCGCGAACAGCCGACTAGTCCAATTGCGGCAGCCATAACCAGGATAAAACTCATTCGCGCCATGGGGTGTTTGAAGGGCACTCTTCAACTTAAGCCCGGAGCCAGGTGTTCGTCAACGGCGGGATCGTAGGAGGCAGCGACGCCGCATGAGGTGGCGGCTGGTTCCGGCGCTCTCTGAAAGCGCGAAGCCCAGCGAGGGCCGTGAGGAAAGCGGGATGGAGGCCGCGGGCGGGCGCGAGCCCATTCAGAGGACGTCTGGTTGGCATTGAAGCAAGCATCAGTTGGACGACGTCAAAACCATCGTCAGGAGGGCCATGCGAACGTACAGGCCGTTTTGCGCCTGGCGGAAATAGGCTGCCCGCGGGTCTCGATCCACTTCCATCGCAATCTCATCCACGCGAGGCAGAGGATGCATCACGATTGCGTCCGGCCGCATGCGATCGAGGCTGGATTGGTCGAGAATATAGAGACCGCGACACTTTTCGTAGTCCTGGATTCGGTCTCCGAAGCGTTCTTTCTGCACCCGTGTCTGGTAGACAACATCCACGTTCGGCAGCACCGCGTTCAGGTCCGTCTCTTCGTCATATTGCACTCCGCGCTCGCGCAGGTAAACCAGGATGTCCTCCTTCATCCGGAGCAGAGCGGGAGCAACAAAGTGGATCTTGATCTCCTTGAACTTCCCCAGCAGATAAGCGAGCGAGCGCACGGTACGGCCCTGGGCGAGATCACCGACCATGGCGATGTTGAGGCCGTCGATCTTCCCGATTTCTTTCTCAATCGTGTACAAATCCAGCAGCGCCTGGGTGGGATGTTGGCCGGCGCCGTCGCCGGCGTTGATGACGGGAACACGCGATACCGCCGCGGCGCGCTGAGCCGCGCCCACCTCAAAATGCCGAATGACGATCAGGTCAGCATAGCCGTTTAGAATCCGGATCGTATCCTCGAGCGTCTCGCCTTTAGAAACAGACGAGAATTCGGCCGCATTTTCCGTGGTGATCACGCGGCCGCCCAGCCGGTGCATCGCCGCCTCAAACGAAAACCGGGTTCGAGTGGAAGGTTCGTAAAACAAAGTTGCCATGATTCTGTTCTGATAGCCGGCGACACCACCGGTCTTTGCGACAGTTTCCATGGCCCTGCTGGCTTGGAAGATCTCTGCCAGCATCTCCCGATTGAATTGCTGCGCTTCGACAACGTGATTCAGTTTCATGGGAACTGAAACCATACCCCGATTCATCGCCTGCCGTCAAACGCACGGACACGCTTCCTCTTGTCGAAACTTGAGATTGTGCCATCTCGTGTGTACAAGGATTGCGGCCTCTGCGGAGCGTTAGAGCGGCCCGTTTCGGTCTGTACGATGGCTTAGCGCCCGTGCAGAGCAAATGAATTCGAGTGTGTCTACTCGCCGGAAGTCTCCAGGCTGAGATTGCGGGGCGTTTGCGTGTCTTGGGGAAGAGAAGCGTATTCCGGTCTATCGGGCCGGAGCCTGGGTTTCTACGGGGGCTTTGAACAGCTCAACAGGCACTGTGCGAGTGATGCGGATTCGCTCGATGGGGCCGCCCGAAGCTTCTTCAATCCGGAACTTCAAATTCTTCCATTCGAGCACCTCACCTTTCTCCGGCACGTGGTGGAACTGCTCGAGCAGGAAGCCCGTGAGCGTCTTGTTTTCGGGAATATCCGTTTGGAACAGGGAATTGACATTGCGCCCGCGCGTCTCACCGTGAGCAAGAATTTCGTCCTTGGAGACGCGTTTCACAAGCTCCGGCACCACATCCTTTTCGTCGATGATTTCACCGACTAATTCTTCCAGGCAATCTTCGAGCGTCACCACCCCTGACGGCTCACCGTGTTCGTCAATCACGACCGCCAGATGCGTGCGCGCTTTCTGAAATTCCTGCAGAAGTTCGTCTGCCAGGAGCTGCTCCGGAACGAGCAGGGGTTTTTTGGCGAATGCCTTTACCTTTTCGTTGCACTTGCCGTTTTCCAAAGCGATGAGCAGATCGCGCTGATGGACGACGCCCGTGACGCGGCTGAAAGACCCGTCATCGACGACCGGAATTCGCGAGTGATTCGCACCCACAATCTCTGTTCGGACGTCCGCCAGCGTTTTCTCACCCTCCAGAAAGAAGACCTGGCCGCGTGGGATCATCAGGTCGCTGGTGGTCACATCGTTCAGCTTGAAAATACGCTGAATCATGGCTGCTTCATCCGCTTCAATGGTGCCTGAGCTGGCCCCGAGTATAGCCAGAGCTTCGATTTCTTCCTCGGAAACGTTCGACGGTCTCTCCGGCGCAACGATCCCGGCCAGGTAATAGGTGAACCGAATGAGCGGACCAAGCAGATTGGAAGCCAACCTAAGAGGGCGGGCTGCGCGGAGCGAGAGTCCTTCCGCAACACGAACCCCGATAATTTTCGGCACCAATTCCGCAAAGATAACCGCCAGAATCGTAAATGCCGCCAGCAGGCCACCGGCAAAAGCCTTGCCGTAGCGCTGCAACGCGATGGCGCCCACTACCCAAGCAGTAATGATGGTTACAACGTTGGCAAGAGTTACTAGGGTAGCAAGCGGTTTCTGAATTTCCGCCTTCAACTTCTCCAGAGTCGCCGCTCCCTTTTTGCCTTCAGAAGCGGCCGCTGCCACCCGAGAGCGTGGAATCGCGAGCAGCGCCGCCTCCACGGCAGAGATGATGGCGTCACATCCCAAGGCGATGACAATAATGAGGGCGAGATCCAGCATCGCGAAGAAGTGCCGCCAGCTCGATAAGCTGCGGCCAGCAAACCCTCCATACTCTGGCCGCGGTCAGCTAAAGCCGCGCGTCACCCCCGATGCTTTCATACTATCATGTCCTGGCATCCTGCCGGTGTTAGGTGTTGTGCACAGGATAGAAGTAGACCGAGCAAAGGATGGTGTCGCCTCATTGACTGTAATACGTTGCATAATACGATACGTTAATCAAAGACCATTAATATCACAATCCAATCCGCGCCGAAATGGCTTACGGTAGCAGCGGGCTGGCCGCCGCACGGGACGGTTGTGAAAGAGCCATTCGAGGCATTGATTTTGCGTTAGAGGGTCGCTGCCGGCAGAATCGGCCACACCAGGCCAATAGGGTCTTGGAGCCACCTGTAAAATCGGAGTAAATTCTTGTTTTTCAGACAGAAGCGTGAGGTCGCCCACGGCCGGCGACGGTGTATAATACAGCCGTGTTCGGACGCCGCACGCGGCCCAATCTGCCGTTTCTTACCATCCTTATCTCCCTCGTAGCTTTGCTGGTGACGGGAGTGTTTCTTTATCGATGGGTCAATCGCCTGAGCGAGTTGGATTACCGCCGGCGAAAGGAGGACCTTGACAGTTCTGTGGCGAACTTGCAACGTGAGTTCTCCGCGACCATTCATGAGGCCATCTGGTATTTCCATCCTGTTCCAGGCATGCCCGTTGCGCCCCAAGATACCTATGCTGAGCTGTACGCGCAGTGGAAGACGCTCACTCGCTGGCCCCAATTGATCAAGAGCATCGGACTGGCTTTCAAGGCGCCGGATGGATCCATCAAATTCGAAAAGCTTGAACCCCGAACCGGGATTTTTGTAGCCGCGCCTTGGCCCTCGGCGTTCACGGACTTCCGCAAGGCATTAGCGCGCCAGCAGCATGGCCTCACGATAGAGCGTCACTCCCTCGCGTTTGAGCCCATTTACGTTTCGGCGAATGAAGATCCATGGTTTGCGATACCGATGGTGGAAGCACGGCCGGTAACGGCTCGATCGCGGCTTGCCCGGCGCGTCGGGGCCCTATTCCTCCTCAGAGGTGAATCTCCGGGCGGAACAAACACGCTTGGTGCTCAACCTGCCTCCAAGCCCCTCTCGCCTCCGCCTGCCCCGCCGCCGCAGCCCAACTCTTTGGCGTTTTACAGGGGCGCGGAGCATCCACGCCTGGCAGGTTGGTGCTTTTTGGAGCTGAACCAGAAGTTTGTCCGGACTCAACTTGTGCCTTTCTTTGTTGACCAGTATCTTGGTTCGCAGGCGCTGGCAAAATTCAACGTTGGTGTGGTGACAGGCAAGCCGGCCAGATTGATCTACGCATCAGACGCGGCCATTACGCCCGCGAGCTTGCAACCTGCCGATGCCGGCATCACGCTCTTTAGCCCGGACGCGCACGCCGGTGGTTTCCTGCGCGCCCTGTGGACAGGCGTCATCGGTGGATCCCGCCGGGCTCGAAACCGAGGGCCACGGTTGCAGCCCCGGCTCGAACGAATCCATGCGCGCTGGAACGCCTATGCGGAGCAGAATCCAGATTCATGGCGGCTGCTCGTCAGGGACCGTCTTGGCTCGCTCGCCATCGACGTCGCCATGGAGCGGCGCCGGAATCTCGCGATCGGCTTTGGCGCACTCTTGCTTCTGGCCTTCACCATCGTGGCCTTGGTGGTGGCCGTGATTCGCGCTCATACGCTCGCCCGGCGGCAAATGGAATTTGTCGCAGGAATTTCCCACGAGTTGCGCACTCCTTTAGCCGTGATTGAGTCAGGAGCGTTCAATCTGGCCAGCGGGAAAGTGGATGGGGTAGAGCGCGTGCGGAAATACGGGGAGATTATACAAAAGGAAGGCCGGCGGCTTTCCTCCTTGATTGGGCACACGCTCGCGTATGCGGGCATTCAGGCGGGACGCCAGCAGTATGCGTTCAAGCCCGTGCACATTCTGGACATCGTCAATTCCGCGCTCGCCGAGTACGAGAGGCAGCTCAGCCAGGAAAACTGGCATGTGGAAAAAATGCTTGAGAGCAATTTGCCCTTGGTGTCGGCGGACGCTCCAGTTCTCGAAAGCGATATTAAAAACCTGATCGGCAACGCGTTCAAGTATGCCTCCTCAGGAAAGTGGCTTCGCATCACTGCGCGGACCGTCGACGCCTGGCGCGGCTCCGAGGTTCAGGTGGCCATCGCCGACCATGGGCCCGGCATCGCGCGTGAAGATCTGCCGCACCTCTTCGAGCCGTTCTATCGTGGCCGTAACATGGTGGCATCGACCGTGTCTGGCGCAGGGTTGGGCTTAAGCCTGGTACGCCGCCACGTGCAGGCTCACGGCGGCACGGTCACGGTCCAATCCACCAACGGAACCGGAGC
>JASHON010000032.1 GCA_030041095.1 Terriglobia bacterium | reverse complement strand
GCTTTCATCGCTTCGTGGGTGTCGCGAAGCGACATGAGCAACTGATACAGGGGTATTGGGTAGCGCAGCCTCGCCCTGAATAATTTGATTGCTGGCGCGGTCGGAAAGGCTTTCCTCGTCCTTGGCCGCACGTCAGGCGGCACGCATCATACCCATGCGACACCACCAAGTCTATACTACAAAAGTAGCCTATATTGTGTCAAGGGGTACAACCACCCCGGGCGCCCGTCCTCGATGGCTTGCTGGGTGTACAATTATTACGCAAGCTTGGGTAATGTTTATAATTCCTTTGGAGAGCGCGTGGAAAGCCACGTCGGAAGCGACTACAAAACCGGGCTCGATCCCGCGCCGAACCGGATGGATCTGTCCATCTACCTGTTCTGGGATCACCCGACGGACTTCGTGTCCTGCGCGATCGAGTAGGGAGAGAAAATTATGGGCAACACAGCGAGGCTGTTTGCGGTCCTCCTCGTGGGGTCGCTGATAGCTACCGTCTTATACTTTGGCTTCGCCCTAGCCTTGGCTGCTCTTCTCGAAGGGCCCGGCGTGCCCAGGGCAGTCCAAGGCGTTGGCGTGGCCGCAACCGTCCTCGTTCCGATCTGTCTAGCGGCTTCGTGGGTCTTTCGAAGGCTACGCGGGCGCCTCATACGACGCGAGGCCCTCGTCGCTACCCTAGCATTCGGAATCTTCGTTCCGGTACCACTGGGGGCAACCCTCCTGCTGGGCCCAATCGTTGGGGGCTACACGGGCATCCTCCTGCGGAGGCCGTCCCCCTGGGTCGCTTTCTCGGGGGCGGCGGCGGGGATTGCTGCAGCAATCGCCCTGGTGACATTCGCCACAAGCTCGCTGGCACTGTTTATTGCTCGCCACACGGGAGGCGCCCATCGGGCGCAATAACCTCGCCTTTCAACCGTACTCTCTCAATTGGGGCTGATCGTGGGTGAGTTCTCCGCGCCGATTGTGATTACCGGGGCGTTTAGCTACACGGGCAAATATGCCACCCGACTTCTGCTCGACCGTGGACGCACCATTCGAACCCTGACGCACCACCCAAAGCAAAGCAATCCTTTCGGTGAAAGGGTGCAGGCCTTTCCCTATGACTTTGATCGCGCTGATCGGCTTACCCAGACCCTCCGCGGCGCATCGACCCTGATCAACACTTACTGGATACGGTTCCCGCGCGGAAGATCGACTTTCGAGGCTGCCGTCCAAAACACCCGAACGTTGATCACCGCGGCCAGAGACGCCGCGGTCGGGCGCATCGTGCACGTCAGCATCGCCAACCCGTCGGCCGAATCCGGGCTCGGCTACTACAGGGGCAAGGCTCTGCTGGAGCAAGCCGTCATCGACTCCGGCCTCAGCTACGCCATTGTGCGCCCCACGGTGATCTTCGGCGCCGAAGACATACTCATCAACAACATCGCCTGGTTTATCCGCCGCTTTCCGGCGTTTGGCGTCCCCGGTGATGGCCGCTACGCGATCCGCCCGATTTATGTCGGGGACATGGCGCGGCTGATCGCCGACGCAGTGGACGAGCCGGGGAACCTCGTGCTCGACGCCGTCGGACCCGAAACCTTCGCCTTCGAGGAGTTGGTAAGGCTGGTTGCCGGAAAGCTCAGGCGAGCGGTATGGATTGTTCACGTGCCAGTGGCCTTGGCCTATGTTTCCACCGTGGTGACGGGCTGGCTCGTCAGGGACGTTGTCCTCACCTGGGATGAGTATAGAGGCCTGACAGCCAACCTCTTGGCGCCCGACGGTCCATCGACGGGCCAAACACGTCTTAGCGAGTGGCTGACGGAAAACCACGAGCGGGTGGGAAGACAGTACGCCTCGGAACTCGCCCGCCACTATGCCAGCTCCTCCGAGGGATCGGGCGGCACGGGGTGATCCGACAGCACGCATAGCTATCAATATGACGCCGAAGGAAGGCTGATTTCGGTAGACAACGGCTCGACAGCGACCTATCTTTATAATTCCTTTGTGAGGTTCCTATTAGCTTGTAGTAAGCAGGTTTACGGTCACCCATGAGGCCAGCGTTCAAGCACGCCCAGGGCCAGCTCCGAAATTGTCCCCGACACAACAGGCAGCTCGCGGTCGCGGTTCTCGTGGGCTCAGCGCTTGTCATGGCCCTCAGCGTTCCCAGCGTCTCCAGGCCATTTCCGGTGCAGCCGCATCACGCCTCATCGGAGTTCTGGCTCGCCCTGCTCGACGCTATGCTCCTTCTTCTCTTCGTCGTGCGGTTCAGGTGTAGCCATGAGCGGCTCTGGATCGCCGCGGCACTTGCGGGCGGCTCTTTGGCGCTGCTTGAGGAGTTTCTCCCCGGGCTTGGCGGGCCGCCCAGCATCCTGGTGAATGCTGCCTTCACAGCTTCGTGGTTGGCAGCGACGGTCATTGGCGTAAGTTTCGTGAGGTCCGCCTTCAAAACCGCACCGGACAAAGGAGGCGAGGCAGTCGAAGGCAAGCCGGCCGCCCCGGGCGGGCTGGGGCCGACGTGTCCTGCCTGCGGATCGCCGATAGCACGCCGCACGATAAGGTTGGCCTCGCGCTTTCGCTGCCCGGCCTGCTCGGCAGAACTGTCCGCACGCCCTCTTTACCGGTGGCGGAGCGCGATGATCGGGCTGATTATCGCCTGCGGCGTCGCCGCCCTCTTCTCGCCGACCCACCTAATCTTCGCGATCGTGTCCCTCGCCGTATGGTTCCCGGCGACCTGGGCTGCATGGGCTGCCTCAAAGCGAGTTTTGCCCCCGCCACTCGCATTGCGAAAGCCGCCGGGCGGCTCCAGCGAGGGACCTTCGGCGCAGGGCGCCCGAAAAGGCGGCGGTTAGACTCCCTCGAAGACCAAGCGATGGGAGCCCTCTCGACGCCCGCCGGGACCATTACGTGGGGACTGAGTAACGAGCCATACGGAGACGTGGCGTCCGGCGCGTCCAACGTTGCCGATTTCGCGGAGATTTCTCGCATGAACCCGAAAGTTGTTGGAACAATCCTCATATCAGTCGCGTGGGTGGTATGGACGGCGGCAACGGCCAGGCGCGCAGGTCGGTTGCTCCGTGCCGAGAACGCTCGCGGCAAGGTCGCACACTCCATTGGAAATGTGACCTATGTGCGCATTTGGTATCCAGGCATGCTGGGTGCGGTTCTGCTAGCGCTGCTCTGGAGGC
>JASHON010000031.1 GCA_030041095.1 Terriglobia bacterium | reverse complement strand
GCAAAGATTTCCCACAGGACCCACGCGAACAGCTCAAGATGGCCATCGCTGCGGTCTTCCGGTCGTGGTATAACCCGCGCGCTGAGACTTACCGCCGCCTCAATAAGATTCCTGACGACCTGGGAACAGCGGTGAACGTTCAGACCATGGTTTTCGGAAATATGGGTGAGACTTCCGGCACCGGTGTGGGATTCACCCGCAACCCTGCAACAGGCGAGAAGCAGTTTTACGGCGAATTTCTGATGAACGCGCAAGGCGAAGACGTTGTTGCCGGCGTGCGAACGCCCGTGCCGATTCGCGAGCTGGAAAACGTTATGCCCGACGTTTACAACCAGCTTCGCAACATCACCACCAAGCTCGAGCGGCATTATCGTGACGTGCAGGATTTCGAGTTCACGATTCAGGAAGGGAAGCTTTACATGCTGCAGACGCGGAATGGCAAGCGAACGGGCAATGCCGCCGTCCGCGTCGCCGTAGACATGGTTGAAGAAGGGCTGCTCACGCCTCGTGAGGCGCTGATGCGTGTTGACCCGGAACAACTCCATCAACTCCTTCATCCAGTTCTTGATGAATCGAAGCCTTTGAAAGTGATTGCAAAGGGGTTACCGGCTTCGCCAGGAGCGGCTGTAGGCCGCGTCGTATTCACGGCTGACGAAGCGGTGGCACAGGGCAAGTCCTCGCCGGTGATCCTGGTTCGCGCTGAAACCGTTCCTGACGACATTCACGGCATGGAAGTGGCCGCCGGCATTCTGACCTCGCGCGGCGGCATGACGTCGCACGCGGCGGTGGTGACGCGCGGCATGGGTAAATGCTGCGTGGCGGGTTGCTCGGAAGCTGAAGTGGATGAGAAGAAGAAGATGGTGAAATTCGGCAAGGTTGTTGTGAGGGAAGGCGACTGGCTTTCACTCGATGGCTCAACCGGCCGGGTGATTCCAGGCAAAACGGCGACCGTCGATCCCGATCCGCACAGCGGCGCCTTTGCCATGTTTATGAAGTGGGCTGACGAGCATCGCAGGCTGGGCGTACGCGCCAATGCGGATATCCCGCGCGATGCCACGGCAGCGCGCGAATTCGGCGCGGAGGGCATTGGCCTGTGCCGTACCGAGCACATGTTCTTCGCCGCAGACCGCCTGCCGCACATGCAGGCCATGATCATGGCTTGCAAGGATACGAACGAGCCCAGAGAGGCTGCGCGCTACGCGAAGGAACGCCGCGCTGCTCTTGCCAAGCTTCTTCCGATGCAGCGGAAGGATTTCATTGGCCTGTTCAAGGCAATGAATGGGCTTCCGGTCACCATTCGCACGCTCGATCCGCCACTCCACGAATTCCTTCCCAAGCGCGAGCAGTTGATGGTGGATATCGCAACCCTCGAGGCACAGAGGAAGAAGGGCGCGAAGCTTAGCCAATTGAAGAAGATGCTGGAAGTTGTTGAAGGTCTTCATGAATTTAATCCCATGCTCGGCTTGCGTGGTTGCCGCCTGGGAATCATGTACCCGGAAATCACTGAAATGCAGGCGCGCGCCATTTTCGAAGCTGCGGCGGAGTGCAAGAAAGCGGGCGTCGATGCGAAGCCGGAGGTGATGATTCCGCTGGTGGGCGAAGTGAAAGAGTTGACCTTGCAAAAGGAGATCGTGGATCGCGTGGCCAAGGAGGTGTTCGCCAAGAAGGGAGTGGAAGTGGATTACCACGTCGGAACGATGATCGAATTACCGGCGGCTGCGCTCTCTGCCGGGGAAGTCGCCGAACAGGCGCAATTCTTCAGCTTCGGAACCAACGATCTTACCCAGACCACGTTCGGCCTCTCGCGAGATGACTGCGGCAAGATCATCGCTGCCTACGTGAAGCAAAAGATCTGGCCGTCCGATCCTTTCGCCCAGCTCGATCCGAAGCGAGTGGGGCGGCTCCTGAAAATTGCCACTTCCGAGGGCCGCGAGACACGGCGGGATCTGCAGGTTGGCATTTGCGGAGAGCATGGCGGCGATCCGTCGTCCATTGCCGTGTGCGCGGACGCGGGACTCGATTATGTGAGCTGCTCGCCCTACCGTGTACCCATTGCGCGCCTGGCGGCGGCGCAGGCGGCCATCCATGAAACTGCGGCAGTTTCTGCGACGGCATAGCGTCCCAAGGCGGCGTTTCCGTGATGGGTTCGCGTCCTGCCCGCTTTGTACCATCGCTGGCGAGACGGCGGCGCTGCGTCGAAAGGCGCGGGCCGGGAGCTAACTGAATTGCTTGTGGTCATGAAGCCGTCAGCGAGCGCCGAAGACGTTCGCGCGGTTTGCGAGAAAATCGAAACGATGGGGTTCCGCGCGCATCCCATGCCAGGCGCGCAGCGGGTCGCCATCGGAATTACGGGTAATCCCGGACCGATCGAGCCGGCGGAATTCGAAGGGATGCCCGGCGTTGCCGAGGCGATTCGGGTATCTAAGCCGTACAAGCTCGTCAGCCGTGAAGTTAAACAAGAGGATTCACTTGTTCGCATTGGCGCCGGTGTGGAAGCGCCGATAGTGGGTGGCAGGGAACTGGCCGTCATCGCCGGACCATGCGCCATTGAGAGTCGAGACCAAGCCTTTCGCGCCGCTGAGCGGGTGGCGCGTGCCGGAGCACGCCTGTTTCGCGGTGGCGCATTCAAACCGCGCACGTCACCCTACAGTTTTCAGGGACTAGGTCAAGAAGCACTTGAAGTGTTAGATGAAGTGAGGGAGCGCTTTGGCCTCGGCATCGTGACGGAAACCATCGACCCGGCCAACTGCGACCTGGTGGAACAATACGCCGACGTGCTGCAGGTGGGCGCGCGGAACATGCAGAATTTCTCCTTGCTGAAGCGGGTGGGGCGCTCTCGAAAGCCGGTGCTGCTGAAGCGCGGACTTTCAGCAACACTTGAAGAATTTCTGATGGCTGCGGAATACATTCTCTCCGAAGGAAATTACAACGTTATTCTTTGCGAGCGCGGCGTCCGGACGTTTGCGGACCATACTCGGAATACTCTCGATCTGAGCGTTATCCCCGCGGTGAAACGGCTGTCTCATCTTCCGATTATTGTTGATCCCAGCCACGGCACCGGCAAGCGCAATCAGGTGCTTCCACTTGCGCGCGCTGCGATTGCCGTTGGAGCCGACGGGCTGATTGTTGAAGTTCATCCTGAACCTGACCGGGCGCTCTCAGACGGATTTCAATCACTCGATCCGGGCCAGTTTGAACTGCTGATGCGAGAAGCGGCAGCCATCGGGACGGTCCTGGGCCGCTCGCTGACCCTCAATCCCTGATCTCCAGCCCCTGCGTCATTCCTGCCGTAGGGCGACCATCGGATCCACATTCGCCGCTCTTCGCGCGGGAATATAGCACGCCACGAGCGCCACACCCGCAAGCACCAGCGACACGGCAGCAAACGTCACGGGATCCGTAGGCTTTACGTCATACAGCAGACTTCGCAGCGCGCGCGTCACCGCCAGGCTGCCTACCCAGCCGATCGCCATGCCGATGGCGGCCATGAACATTCCCTGGCGAAGAACCATCCGCAGCACGGCTTTCTTGTTCGCTCCCAGTGCCATCCGGATGCCGATTTCATGCGTCCTCTGAGCGACGGCGTAAGCCAGAACGCCATAAACTCCAAGCGCCGCAAGGAACAGCGCCAGGCCGGCGAAGATGCCGATGAGGATGGTGTCGAACTGAGGGCCCGCAAGCGAAGACCGGATGACTTGTGTCATGGTCTGGATGTTCGCCACGGCCAGGTCAGGATCGAGCGAGTGAACTTGGGCAAGAATCTCCGGCGTGAGCGATGTGGAGGCGACGTGTGTTCGGACCGCGAGGTTGAGGGAGTGCAAGTCAGCAAAAGGGTCTTCCTCGACGAGCGCTGGGAGGGCTTGCAGATACGGACGGTAAACGTGTGGCGCCAGGGGCTGGCTCAATGGTCCCTGGCTGACGTTCCCAACCACGCCGATGACGGTATCCCAGGGAGCGTACACTCCCCATTTGATGCGTTTCCCGACGGCGCTCTGTCCAGGCCAAAACTTACGAGTTGCTGACAAGCTCACCACTACCACCGGCTGAGATCCTTGCCGATCTTCCGGAGTAAACCAACGTCCTTGGACGACTGGAATCCGCATCGTTTCGAAATAGGGGCCGAGAACCCACGACTGCACGATTGCGTTACGAGTGGTTTCGCCTTCGACAATCATCGAGACTCCCTCTCGTGCGTGAAGCGGCAAATCGGTGGAAAGCCCGGCGCTTTCCACTCCAGGCAAGTGCGAAACCCGGTGAAGCAATTGTTTGTAGAAGTCTGTTATCTCCGCTGCTTGCGGATAAGCCTGGCGTGGCAGAGGAATGTTCATCGTCAGCAGGTGATCGGGTTGGAAGCCCGGTTGTGCTGTGAGGAGCTTGCCCAAACTGCGGATCAGAAGACCAGCGCCGACGAGCAAAACCAGCGCCAACGCGAATTCCGCCCTCACGAAGAATCGTTGCGCGCGATGCGATCCATCCGCCGTTCCGCGCCGGCCGCCCTCCTGCAAAGACCCATGGACGCTGGCGCCGGAAACCATCAGAGCGGGCGCGAGCCCAAAGAGAACTGCAGCCAGAACGGATGCAGCGAGGGCGAAAAAGAGCACGCTTGCGCTGAGAGGCACGTGGCGAGGCAGCGGAATCGTGGCAGGGACTAAAGCGAGCATGACCGTTCGGCCATAGAAGGCAACGATCAAGCCGAACGCGCCGCCGGCGAGAGCGAGCAGCAGGCTTTCCGTCAGCATCTGGCGCGTCAAGCGCAGCTTCGTCGCCCCCAAGGCGCTACGCACCGCCATTTCCCTGCGGCGCGTGGCGGCGCGCGAGAGGAGCAGCGTAGCGACGTTGGCGCAGGTAATCAGCAGCAAAAATGCGACGGCGCCCATCAACACAAGCAGGAGCGAACGGACCCGGCCGTCGATATCGTCTTGAAAGCGGGAAACCGTCATGGCGAGCTGGCCGCGCCGGGCCCAAACGGCAATGGCAGGCGGATAACGCTCCAGGATGCGGCGCGAGGCTAATTCAGCGAGGCTCCGGGCCTCACCCAGCGTCACACCCGGCCGCAGCCGCCCGACGACGCTGAAGAGATACACGCCGCCCCAATCCTGCAGCTCCGTAGGAGTAAGGGCCATGGGCACCCAAAGCGCGGCGGGCGCTCCGTTCCAGTGCGGTCCAAGCAGTGGAAACTCGAAATTCCTCGGCATCACGCCGATGATGGCGTAGGGCACGCGGTCGATCGGGATGGTGCGGCCGAGCACGTCCGCGTCGCCTCCGTAACGATGCTGCCAAAGCGCGTAGCTGAGGATCGCTACGTCCCTTCCGGGCACGTCTTCTTCAGTCGTGAACGTTCTGCCCAACAGCGGCTTTGCGCCCAGCATCGGAAACAATGAAGCGGAAACGCGCGCCGCCATCACGCGCTCCGGCTCGCCTTGGCCTGAGAGATCCACATGCTCGTTGCGGAAAACGCCGATTGCGCTGTAGGACGTTTGGGCGTGCTTGAAAACTTCCAGATCAGGCGGCGAAAAGCCCATGCTCGCAAAGCCCAGTTTGGGAATACCCTCGTGAAGTTCTACAAGCCGCGAGGGATTTTTGAACGGGAGCGGGCGCAGAAGCACGGCATTCACGACGCTGAAAATAGCCGCGCTCGCTCCAATGCCGAGGGCCAGCGTGATGACTGCCACAGCCGTAAAACCCGGATTGCGCCGCAACTGGCGCACGCCGTAGAGCAGGTCTTGCAGCAAAGCTTCAAGAACGCGCGCCGCGCCTACGTCCCGGCATTCTTCCTTCACCTGCTCAATCCCACCAAGATCGAGGCGCGCGCGGCGTCGGGCTTCTTCCGGCTTCATGCCGGCGGCCGCGTGGTCGGCGATTTGTTGCTCGATGTGAAATCGCAACTCCGCGTCAAGCCGCTCTTCGGTACGCTTCCGCCGAAACCATCGTTGATGCCATCGCATGATCCGCTCCTCTCTCCTCGTCAACCCGTGCTCGTCCGGTTCGCGGCGTTTCGTCCGCCATGGGCCAGACAGCGTGCGACTGAACGGCCGGGGACCGCAGGCACGGTGATGCGCGTTGCGCCACCCTTGCGGTCTCTACACCTCGCATTCCTACCTATACTCCCGCTTCCGCGGGATGTCAACTTTTTCGGATCGCCGTCGCCCGGGTGGCTTCGTCTTGCCCACGGAACGCGGACCGGGCCTCATCCCAAGGTGTTCGCATAAGAACGTCTTACGGGATATACTGTTTTCGTTTCGGAGGCGCTGGGATTATGGCATGGTGCAGGAATTGTGGCGTGGAGTACCAGGAAACGGCCAGGGAGTGCGCGGACTGCCACTTGCCGCTCGAAAGAGGCGATCCTCCCGAGCCAGCGGAAGAAGAGCAGCCGGCGCCTCTCGTGCGCATCCGTGCGTTTACCGGTCTCACGGCGGTCATGGAGTCTGAACTCGCACGGAGCGTACTCGAAGCGGAGGACATCCAGTGCGTGCTTGACGGAAGGATGGGCGCAGAGATGCTGCCAGGGACTCCTATATTTCTGTCGGTCCCAGCGGAGGACGCGCAGCACGCGAGCGAGATCGTTTCGGCGTTTTTGGATCATCCGGATGCGGCAGATTCCAGCCGATGGGATCTGCGGCGCAAATAGGCGTTTCTGCCACTCGGTACATCTCCGCTGCCGGCCGTGGACCGTCTCCCCGGGACGCCATCCCAACTAAATTTAAAGTGAAGCTTTAAGGTGGCACGATTGGCATATCGGTAAGGTCAGCCAAGCGTCCCAATGCCTCGTGCTGGCGACCGGCGCTTTCCGGAAAAGGTCTGCGAAGCGCTCGGGAATTCCTAAAGTAAAGCATCGACTTATGTCGGCTCGCCGACAATGACTTCCTGGCTCAGCAGACCCTGCGATCGCGGAGACCTGGATTCCGTGACCGTCACCCAACTTTGGCCAAGCCGTGGAGGGCCTTCGGAAATTCCGAATACCGGCGTGAAAAAAGGCAACCACAAGAGAGAGGCAGTGAGTCGCTCGCGAACCGTTCGAGTGCGCTTGTTCCTGCCGCTTCTTCTTTTGTCGCTGCTCGCAGCCTCATGCAGGCGGCGGATGCCTCCTCCAAGGCCCTATCTTGCATTTGTAGCCGTCGAGGGCAGCGAAGGCGTTGCTGCCATCGATCTGGGCTCTTTTCAGCCCGTCAAGGTAATTCCATTGGGCTTTGCGCCGGACCGCCTCATCGTTCGGCCCCACAGTCGGGATGTCTATGCAACCTCCGCGGACGGCGATGTGGCGGCCATTCAATATCCGCAGTTGAGCTCTGTGAAGCTATGGTCTGGCGGAGGCGTCCCGCCTGATTTGCGTTTTTCGGAGCAGGGAAGAACGGCCTATGGAATCGACGAGGAGGGACACGCCCTCTTTACACTCGATTGCCAGAGCGGCAAAATCGAGGCGCAGCATGCGATGCCGCAACGCATTTCGCGACTGGCTCTGACGCCGGACGGTAAGACATTGCTCGCCATCGACACGGCGACCGGAAAGCTGCTGTTCGTAGAGGCAAAGAGCGGCAGGGTCCTTGGAGCTTTGGCGATCGGCAAGAGCCCGGGAGATCTCGTCATTCTTCCTGGCAGCCGCAAGGCATTCATCGCCGATTCTGCCGGGGATATGATTGCAGCCCTTCAAATTCCGGCGCGCGAATTGCTCTCCGACATTCAACTCAGCGCCTCGCCTACGCTGCTGGCGTTGAAACCTGACGGCGGCGAGATCTTTGCTTTTAGCAATGCGAACTCCACGATGACCGTTCTGGACGCCAGTTCTGACGCCGTCGAAGAAAGTTTCGCAGCAGCGGGAAAGATTAGCGCTGCCATGTTCACGAAGGATTCATCAATGCTTTACGCGGCCAGTGCGACCGAAGGCGACGTCATTGCGCTCAACGTATCCAACCGCCGGGTGATGACAACAACGCATGTTGGGATTGAGCCCGTGGCGCTCGCGCTGACTCCGGACGAGCGGTTTCTCGCAGTGGTTGATGCCGCTGCGGGCAGGCTTGCCATCATGCGGGGGCGCGTGCCGGCGTATCCGAAAGGAGCCATCTCTGAGTTATCGCAGGCCGTCTACGGAAGCTCGCTCATGGTGGCAACGATTCCCGTCGGTCCGGACCCTGTGGCTATCGTGATCCCTGGATGGCTTTGGCCGCCTCAAGCGCGGTGATCGCCTCACCATGAGACCAACTCCTCAGTGAGGGCAAGGGTAAGCCAGCCTTCAAAGGGTAATGTCTGCACGGGCACGCCGTTGGCCCAGAGCGAGACCTGGAGAGAGACGGGGCGCTTCGGTTGGAGCGCGACAAGCGACGTGCGGATTTTGAGCTCGAAGATAGTGTCGCACGCTGCCTCGAGAGAGTCAGCGCCCGCAGCATGCAGGTTGCCCTCCGTCGGGCTCACTGGGGACTCGATGCTTTCGGGCACCGGTTCGCCATCTTGGGTTTTCGGCACGGCGGCGAGCGGAGAGCCGGAAGTGGCGGACGCCGAGCTAACCTCGCGGCGTGCGCTTTCCGCTACCCGCTCTCCGCTGTTGGAGGCTTCGGTCCGTGTCAGAACTCCATTCGAGACCAAGGCGCGAAAGCGAAAGCGGGGCTCCGCTTCAACCACAACCCGGATTTCGAAGTCGCGGAGCACCGGAAGAACCGATTCATGGAAGTCCAGCCTCAGATAAATTGAATCCTCGCTATATCCATAAAGTAGTTCTTTAACATATTGCCTACCTCCGTGCAGAGCTCCGGAGCGGGGATCGGGTGTATAGATTCCTGCGCCCAGCCACTCGAAATAAGTTGTCTCGCGGCCGTCGATCTGTGGATTTAACAACGCCATAGGGGGAACGTTCAAACCGGCCATTCGTGGCCGCTTGATGGGGAGCGCGAGCTCGTCAGGGGCACTGCCACCGAGCAATCGATAGATGTTTCCCAAATGCTGGCGATAGAGGTTGTCGAATTGCTCGTCGTTAGCGGTGGAGTGCTCCGGACCATACCACCAGCACCAATCGCTTCCTTCGGATATCCACAATTCTTGCTGTGCGGCCTCGCGCTGGTCGGGTGCTGCGGCGCCAGAATTAGCTTCGAAAAAGTCGCGCGCATCGCCCAGCAAATCCCAGGCCTTGTTGTCTTCTTCCGCTCCAATCCATACGTTGAAATTCGCGTTGATCCACGAACCGGGTACGATTTGGGGAAGGTTTGAGGGCATCGTCACCGCCAGGATCTCGCTGGGCGTCATTGCCTGAATGTCTGGCTGCTGGGCGAGCAGTCCGTAGAATTGGCGAAGGAACTCACGTCCGTTGCCGGGATAATATTCCCACGCGTTTTCGCCGTCGAGAATAAGGGAAATCACCGGGTAGCTTTCGCCGGAAGCAAAGGCCGCAGCCCGAATCCTGCGGATCAAGTCTTCAGCGGCAGACCGTGGATCCATGTGGTAGTAAACGAAGCCGATGAGATCGGAAAGTGGATGATCGCGGAAAAAGAGATGGACGGAACGGCCGCCGGCTTGAAACCGGTAGGGGCGGTAAAGCAAGTTTCCATGTGCTGTACTGCCGTTCTCGTGCCTGTGGAAAGAAACGTGAAGTGACCGGCCAAGCACGCCCTCATCGGTTGCGGCCCAACCAAAACCCTCCTCAGCAGCGATCGTCAGGGCCTGTTCTGAGACGCTTCCTTCACTCGGCCACAACCCCATCGGCCTCTGTCCGAAAGCTTTTTCGTGCAAGCGCACTGCGGCTTGAAGCTGAGCCCGCGCGTCTTCCGGATGGACGAAGCGGTGGCTGGGAAGGGGCAACCCTGGCGAGGACTCTGCGCCAGCATCCGAATCGCAGACGAGGGGAAGGATGGGGTGGTAGAAAGGCGAAGTGGAAAGCTCGACTTGACCCCGGTCGGCAGCCGCGCGGTATTCTTCAAGTATCACTTTAAGTAATTCCGCCTGCTTGGCCTGAACGGTTTCTTTATCGGCCTCGGTATAGTCCCGCTCTTTTCGCACCAACGCCCGAACTGCTGCATCCCCGGCAAGAACTACTTCATCGAACCACGCGAGCTGAGAAAGCACTTGAAGGTCAAGCCAGTCTCGCGTTGCCTGTAAACGCTCAGCGGCCGGCTCGCTGGAGGCGCCCTTCGCTTGATCGAACAGCTCTGCGAACCGTGGATAGCGCCTAAGAAGATTTTCGTGATTGATCTGGAAGGCGCAGCGGATGAACTTTGCTTTATCTTCGGCTGTGAGAAGGGCGGCGGGTTTTGACGCCAGCTCGTAGTTATCCTCGCGGATTTCGTCCTTGCTATAGTCGATCAATTGCGAGACCAGCGAAGGAACGAGGTTGAAAGTGACGTGGACGGTAGGGAAGTCGCGGAGCTGGGCAACCATTCCAAAGTAGTCCTTGAGGGCGTGAAGGCGCACCCAGGGCATGGTGTAACGGCGCTGGACGAGATCTTTGTAGTAGGGCTGGTGCATGTGCCAAAGGAGCATTAATCGAGCCGATGTCATGGTTGTAGGAAGGCCTCCGGTATAATAAGGCGATGAAGATTTTCACCCGCTACACGCTCAAGGAAATTGCCTCACACTCGCTGCTGGGCCTGCTGGTCTTCACGTTCGTCATCTATTTTCCGAGCCTCAACCGCTTATTGGAGCTGGTCGTCCGGCGCAATCTGCCGGTTTCAGAGATGCTGTTGCTGTTCTTGATGCCGATTCCAGGCGTTCTCGTCATTACGATTCCCATCGCCATTCTGATGGGCGTGCTCATCGGCCTGAGCCGGATGGCAGCAGACGGCGAAGTGATTGCGGCGCGTGCCGCCGGCATCAGCCTCAGGCGCTTCGCGCGCCCGGTCATGCTCTACGCGGGGGTGGGATGCGTGGCGGGCTTGTTGATGAGCACCATTCTCGCGCCCGCGTCCGCGTGGCAGTTGATACGCACGGAGAACGAGTTGAGGGCCACGCAATTGCCGTACGAAATGCAGCCCCGTGAATTCATCGAACAGTTCCCTCATCATCTCATTTATCTGACAGACGTGACCAGCTCCGGCGTTCGGTGGAAGGGCGTATTCATCGCCGACACCACAAATCCCTCAAACCCTGAAATCACGCTGGCAAAAACCGGGTACATTGTCAGCGACCGAGACGGCCGAAGTTACACGCTTCACCTTGACAACGGCACCACCCAGAAAATCAGCCAGAAGAATCCGCTCCTTTATACGGTAGTGTCCTTTGCGCGAACGGACATTCAGATCCCGACGGATTCGGCGGCTGCCGCCATTCCGCGCCTGAGGCCGGCTCCGGCGATGACCATGCCTCAGCTCGTCCGGTACATTCGCCAACCCCGCTATCGCCGGGACGGCTTGGTGGAGTTCAATTCGCGCCTCGCCCTTGCTTTTGCCTGCCTGGCGCTTGCCTGGGCGGGCATGCCCCTGGGCCTCATAACACGGAAAGGAGGCAAAGCGGTCGGAGTATTGCTGGCGCTCCTGCTCGTCTTCATCTATTACGTGATTATGGCGCTCGGCATGGGTTTTGCCAAGCAGGGACGCATTGACCCGATTGTTGGATTATGGGCCGCGAACGCGCTCTTCGGCATTGCCGGCCTGGTGATGGCGCTGCGGATGCGGCGCGTTCGCAAAGGACCGTCCTGGCTCATGACAAAGTGGGAGGATTTGGCATCGCGCCTGGCAGCGCGGAAGCGCGTCCATTCAGGCCTGCGCAGGGCGTCTCCTCGCCACGCGCTTCTGAAATCGCGACGCGTTGGCGGAGGCATCCTACAAATCCTCGACCTTTATATCGTCCGGCAGTGGGTGTTCTATGCCGTCGTTACCGAGGCTGCGCTGACTGGGATTTACATCATCTTCGATTTTTTCCAGTTGCTCAACTACGTGGTGCGAAACCATATTTCGCCCGGCCTAGTTCTCACGTACTACGCCTATCTGATTCCGGATATTTCTTACCTCATGTTGCCGCTTTCGGTTTTGGTGGCAACTCTCGTTTCGTTGAGCCTGCTCACGAAGAGCAGCCAGACGGTAGCGATGAAGGCCGCGGGAGTGAGCCTGTACAGGGTGGTTCTGCCGGTGGCCGTTGCAGCGCTTATCGCCAGCGTGCTGATGTTCGTGGCGGGCGACCGGTATCTTCCTGCAGCGAACCAGCGCCAGCAAGCCTTGCACGACAGGATTCAGGGGCGTCCGGCACAAACATTTCTGCGGCCAGGCTGGCAATGGATCTACGGCCAGTCACACCGCATTTATAATTACCGCTTTTTCGATTCGGGAAGCGATGTTTTTGCCAACCTGTCTTTGTTCGATTTCAACAATTCTTTTCAAATGACGCGGCGGATTTATGCGCAAAGAGCCTTCTGGGAGCCGCACCTGCGGCGTTGGGTTCTGGAGGATGGATGGGTCCGCCAGCTTGAGGGCAACCACGTTACGGGTTACCGGCAATTCTCGATTGCTTCGTTCAAAGACATCAGCGAGAGTCCGTCTTACTTTAAGGAGGGTGTTCGAACTTCGGAGCAGATGAGCGTGCTGGAACTGCATCGATACATCGAGGAGCTTCGGCAAAGCGGGTTTGATGTCGTCAGGCTCAGCGTCCAGTTTTATCGCAAGTTTTCCTATCCACTGGCCGGGCTCGTTGTCACGCTCATCGGCATTCCATTCGCCTTCACGGTCGGGCGAAAAGGAGCGCTGTCCGGGATCGCGCTGAGCCTTGCCATCGCCATCTTGTTCTGGTCAATTTCAAGCCTTTTCCAAGCCATGGGCGACCTGAACCAGCTTCCTCCACTCGTCGCCGCCTGGACGCCCGACCTGCTCTTCGGCTTCGGCGGCAGCTACCTCTTGCTGCGAATTCGAACCTGATCGATACGGCCCGGGCGCCCCGAGCGCATAGATTGGCGGTTTTCTCAACGTCTGATAATGTATGTTATGTTAACTTACACTTGCATTGCGGCATGCGGTGGGCGAAGGACCCAGGCTCTAATCCCCGAATCTTAAGCGAAGGCCAGCTTCACATTCTCAATGGCCTCGTCGATTTGTTCCTTGGTTCTGTAACCGACGGTCACGGAGTTGACGCCGGCGTGCCGGAAGGCAAACTTCATCGAGGCCTGGCGGTCGGCGCGCTTCGTAAAAGCTCCCTGGCCCGCGAGTTTCATGCTGATCACGCCCATATTCTCCTGGCGGACCTCCTTGACGACCTTGACGACCGCAGGCACGTCTCCCAATCCGTCGGTGTCCCAATCCTGAGCATCCATATCGACACCTTTATGATTCATTCGGATCATTGCCACCTGCACCCACTTATTTCCCGGAAACTGCCGCAGCGCGGGCAAGCCGTGCACCGATGCGCCGTGTGACAGCACGATGTGTTTGGCCTGAGCCTCGGAAAGGCCCTCTTGCCATCGAAGACTATCGGTGGGCCAAGTTGCGAAGTGCTGCCAGTGGAGCAACATGATGTCGAAGTAGTCGGTCGCAGCCAGCTTGCGCAACTGGTCGATCTTTTTCACGGGGTTGACGTCGCCGCTCGTCGTGATTTTTGACATGAGGCGATAGCTTTCGCGAGGAATGCCTTTGAGCGCGATGCCGAGCATGCGGTGCATGTGGGGATAGGACTCAGCAGTTTCAAAGAAGCGAATGCCACGATCGTAAGCGTAGCGCACCAGACGGTTGAAACCATCCTGCCCCAGCTCGCGCTGCACGGAGCCGTTGTAAGTGCCGGTGCCAAAGGCAAGCCTCGTCACCTTCACACCGGATTTCCCAAGCGTCACCCATTCGGTTGCGGGTTCGCGTGCCGCAGACAGCGGCAAATCCCCAGCACCAACGAGCGCCGCGGCAGCGAGTCCGGTCTTAAGAAATTGACGTCTGGAGTAGCGAGGCATGGTAGTTCCTCCCGTTCGTTGCATCTTACCATGAGTTAGAGAGCAGCGAAAACCACTGAAGCCCACTGAAGTCCACGTAAGTCAACGTTTCCCGTAGAGCGCCACAGCAGCGAATCGTGGAAACCAGCTTTAGATGCCACTGCAAGTTTCGCCGTATCTTGTGCAGAGAGGCAGCAGCCATGATGGCCGGCAAGGCGCCAATGCTATTCGGGGCGGCGGCGGGGCCGCTTGTTGGCTTCGAGGATCTTCTTGCGCACGCGGATGGCTTCGGGCGTGATTTCGAGCCATTCGTCTTCAGCAATGAATTGCAAAGCCTGTTCGAGGCTGAGCGGCCGTGGCGG
This sequence comes from Terriglobia bacterium, assembly GCA_030041095.1. Taxonomy (GTDB): domain Bacteria; phylum Acidobacteriota; class Terriglobia; order UBA7540; family UBA7540; genus JASHON01. Next base: position 16,375 of record JASHON010000031.1, on the reverse strand, counting down.
AACAAGCCGGATGGCTTCGTCAGCCACCGACGCGCGCATATTGGTTTGCTTCTTCTCCTTAACCACATTCACGTCAATGTCGTCCCATCGCGCGTTCTCGCCGATCACCATGCCTTCGTAGACCTCGACTCCCGGGCCGACAAAGAGCTCGCCGCGCTCCTGCAGGTTATAGAGCGCATAGGCCGTGGTCTTGCCGGCGCGGTCCGCGACGAGCGAACCGGTGAGCCGGCCCGCAATTTCTCCCTGCCAGTCCGCGTAGCCGTCGAAAAGCGTATTCATCACCGCCGTGCCGCGCGTATCCTGCAGCACCTCGCTACGCAAGCCAATTAACCCGCGCGAAGGAATCGTGAACTCCAAGCGCACGCGCCCGCCGGGCCGACCATGGCCTGTCATTTTGGTGTTCACACCCTTACGCTTGCTGACTTTTTCCATGAGGACGCCGAGGAAATCCTGCGGGCAATCGAGCACCAGCAGTTCCATCGGCTCTTGAATCTTTCCCTCGGCCTCGCGGGTGACGATTTCAGGCTTTCCGACCGCCAGCTCGTAACCTTCGCGCCGCATCGTCTCAATCAGAATAGCCAATTGCAGCTCACCCCGGCCGAGCACTTTGAATGAGTCTGTATTCCGCTGCTCTTCGACGCGGAGGGCCACGTTGGTGAGCAATTCCTTTTCAAGGCGCTCGCGCAGGTGGCGGGAGGTGACGAACGTTCCGTCTCGCCCGGAGAAAGGCGAGGTATTGATCGTGAACAACATGGAGATGGTCGGCTCGTCTACGGGCATGTGGACGAGCGGCCGCGGGGTCTCAGCGCTGGTCACGGTTTCGCCGATGGTGATGCCTTCAACCCCGGCAATCGCGACGATGTCTCCCGCCTCGGCGTGGTTGATTTCCGTGCGTTCGAGGCCCTTGAAGCCATAGAGCTTGGTGATCTGCGTGGTCTGGGTGGTCCCGTCGAGTTTGACGATCGCCACTTCATCGCCACGGCGAAGTGTGCCGGAGAAGATCCGTCCAATCGCCAGACGGCCATGGTATTCGCTGTAATCGAGGTTGACGACGAGAAGCTGCAGCACGTCCGCGGGATCGCCGGAGGGAGGCGGAATATGCTTCAGAATTGCTTCGAAAAGCGGCCCAAGATTCTCCGCAGGATCGGCAAGTGCCACACGGGCCGTGCCACGGCGCGCATTGGTGTAAAGAATGGGGAAATCGAGTTGTTCCTCCGTCGCGTCAAGGTCGATAAAGAGGTCATAGATTTCGTTGACCACTTCCTGCGGACGCGCGTCGGCGCGGTCAATCTTATTGATCACGACGATGGGCGGCAGTTTAGCTTCGAGCGCCTTCCGGAGCACGTAACGCGTCTGCGGCAGCGGACCCTCGCTCGCGTCAACCAGCAGCAGCACTCCGTCGATCAGCTTGAGGGCTCGTTCGACCTCGCCGCCGAAATCGCTGTGGCCGGGAGTATCCACGATGTTGATCGTGACACCGTGGTAGGAAATCGCTGTATTCTTCGCCAGAATGGTGATGCCGCGCTCGCGCTCGAGTTCGTTCGAGTCCAAGACGCGCTCCGCCACTTCCTGGCCAGCCTTGAAAATTCCGCTCTGCCAGAGCATGGCGTCGACAAGAGTCGTCTTGCCGTGGTCGACGTGGGCGATGATGGCGACGTTGCGAATCAAGTTACTGAGGACGGGACCGCGCCGGCGGGAAGAGCCGGTGAGCCGCGTCCTTGACAATGTTGATTGCGACCTCGGGTTCCAGGACCGGTTCGGTCGATTTGTCCAGCCGATTCTCCGACAGCGCGGCCACGGTCTGGTCCACATTCTCCGGCTCCGGAACCATGCTTGCCAGGTAGGCAAGGACGCGTTGAAGCGGATTGAGAGATTTCACTTCCGGCGCGGCTGCCACCGGAGATGCCGCAGAGACGCTCTTCGGCCCCAGGTTCAAATTCGGAGGCTTAAGCGTGAGGAAATCGCCCAACCCGTTTGCGGCTTTCTCTCTTTCGCTGAGTGGACCTCCCTGAATAGAGAACGCCGTGCGAGCCGTGCTCAGAATCGACGTATGGTCGTAAGCCGGGCCTGAGGTTCCGGTTCGCATCTGGGGAACGTACGGTGAGCACAGGACTGTGGGCACGCGAACGCCGTAGCGGTTGAAGGTAAAGCCATCCACGTAAGGCCCGCCGGAAGGCGTGGCCGGGCCGGGCATCACGCGGTCGTAACAACCTCCGTGTTCGTCGAACGTGATAATGAGGAGCGTATTCTGCCAAAGCGAAGATTGGCGAAGCGCGTTGTAAACGTCTGCGATCAGCAGATCGCCGAGAAGCACGTCATAGGGCGGGTGCATGTCATTGGGAATCACCAGGTAAGATGGCTCGATCCACGTATATTCCGGCAGGTCTCCGTTTTTGACGTCTGCGGCGAAATCCGCGAACCAGCGGAAATTCGTGAAGGTGTACTTCCAAACGTCTACCATGGCGAGCGTCAAAGGAAAATCGCCGAAGTAGACGCGCCAGTTCAATCCCGGGGTGGCGGAAATCTGGTTAAAGATGGTCTGGCCGAAGTAGGGCGCATTGCAAATCGTGAGGCCGCTCGAAAGCGTCGTTTCGTTATTGATGAACCCGTTCGCGGTGCCGAGCTGTGCAAAGCAGCGGTTCGGCAGGGTTTGGCAAGGCGCAGACGCATGGTACGTCTCAACGGCGACAAAGGAGGAGGCGAGCGTTGAAAGAGCCTGCACTTGGGCAGACGTGAACGCGTGCATGATACCGGCAACGTTTGAGGCGGTCACGCCGGAGATGCTGAGGTAGTTTTGCGCAAAGCCTCCCATGGGCCCAAGCGGACCCGGTATCGTAGGGACGGTTCCTGCAGGTGGAGTGGTCACCAAACCCCAAATCTGCTGGCCCATCTGCTCGAATAACTCTCCCGGATCAGGGTTTGGAATCGTCATGGTATCGTAATCAGTGCCTGTATTACTCCATGAGGGCACGATGGTTGTGGGGCCGGTCGGAGGCGGATTGTAATACGTGTTGGAGTCGTTTAAGGTAAGGCCGTATTGCCATCCTAACAGATTGTCAAACGACCGGTTCTCGAGCATCAAAACAACGATGTGCTGGATGCTTCCTAGAGAATTACCAGACATAAGCCGCACCTCATACTCGATCGGTCCGCGACGAGCCGCCAGCGTAAGGGATTTTTCCTCGAAACGCAAATCGAGTAATACAACTGCCTTGCTTAAAGTAATTGCGGTTGCAAAAGATCATCATCCTCAGCGGATTCATCGACTGCTTTCCTCCCTCCTGGTTACCGGAGCAACGAGCCTCTACATCATCGCGCGAGGCGCGACACTTCCTCGGTGAAGAACCGCTTCACGTCCTCCCACAAGAGAGAGACCAGCATGTCGGGCATCGGTTGTTCGTCGGCGTCTGCAAACCAGGTGAGCGATTTCCGCAGGTGTGTCAGACTGTGGTTCACCTCAGCGTATTTTTCTTTGTACCAATCAAGCAACTGCTCCACGCCGTATTCACGCGCGACTAGGTAGACATCCACGAAATCACGCCTGGTTCCGCGGCTCGCGATGGCGGAAAGCTTCATGCACGCGATATCACGCGGATCGGCCACATTCGCGCCGAGGAAGGTTCCTGGCGGGAAAAGCAGGCGATAGGGATACGCAAGAAGGCTCACTTTGACGCCCTGGACGGTGACGTGCAACGTATCAGGTGCTTTTGACGCAAGCGCGAACCCGGCGAGCGTTTTCATGGTGCGAATCAGCGCGTCGGCGTCAACGGGATCGGGACTCATGAAATCGAGGTCGTGCGAGCGCCGGTGTCCGAGATGGAGCGCAAGGCCCGTGCCTCCGGCCAAGTAGAAGTGGTCGAGGATGCCCTGCCCGCGCAGGCTTTCGAGCGCGCGCTCCACCTGCTCGTCAATCACCTCCCGATGCCATACGTGTGCGTTAGACTCCATGGTTCATCACCTCCTTAGTGTATATGGAGAATGGAGCGGGAAGGGTTACGAAGCGGTACGGAGCGCCGCCACGTCGGAAGGAGCGATGCGGTACACGAGTGCCCAGTAATGCGCCGACTTTCTCGAAATCGTACGGTCAGTCGTAATGACGTTCCGGATCTCCGCCTCGGAGAACGTCTGTTTCATCCACTGCACGGCGTCATCATCACCCAGTTCAAGAATGCGCGCGATGGTGTACTGGGGATACTCGATCGGGTTGAAATTGTCACGATTCACGTCCCAAAACAAAGGATGTAAGTGTTGCGGGATCAAGTATTTACACCATATGCAGAATGGCGAAGAAGCACCATGGTCGCTTGCCGCCATCCGCCAGTGAGCCCGCCTTCCCATCCGGCCATTCATTGCAACGACGAAGGCAAGATAGTGAAGTGGTGGAGGCGGGGGGAGTCGAACCCCCGTCCGAAAAGCCTCACAGTCCGAAGACTACATGCTTATCGCGTTCACTCAAGATTTCGCTGCCGGCTCTCAGGAGCGCGCAAGAACGGACCAGCGGCTAGCCTGATACCCTCCTGATTACTCAGGAGAGACTCGCCGGACATTTTCAGGCGGGAAATGCCCGGCCAGCCCGCTTCAATGACATTCTTTCCCGCCCGGCGGGCCGGACGAGGAGAACGCGCCACCTAAATTAGGCAGCGAGAGCAAACTGCGTGTTGGCAGTTGTGTTGTTCCACTCCGATTACGGGTGGTGTGGCCCCCGGCATGCCTCCGAAGCGCAACAGCTTCCGTCGAAACCATTACGCCCCCATCAGTTTAAGGCTAAACTGGTTGCCTCGCTCTGTCAACGCCGCGTGCGCTCTCTCAGACTTGCCCAGCGTGGTCTCGACGCGCTTTATGATAGTCAATGCAGCGAGGGCGCACTGGCGTCCGGAAGACAGTCCAGGCATCGCGTTCGGCATGTCATAATCTATGAAGCCTTGCCGGTTTTTGCGTGCCCAGCTTACCGTGGGCGGAAATGGGCATTCAGCAAGTAACACACTCCAAGGACAATGAGAAGAACGTTTGCCACCAAAATCAGCCGTTGTTTGAATTGTTTGTGAAGGCTGGAACCCCAGGCGAGAAGCCAGACGGACAGAATTGCGGCGCCATAATATCCGAAAAGGCCTCCGGCAAAAAACGGCACAACGTGCCAGTATCCCTCTCGGTGGCCCCGCGCCAGAATTGGGCCGGCAATCGTGAGCCAATAAATCCAGGTGCCAGGAGCGGTCACTTCGGTCAATGAGGCCGCGACGACGCTGGCATAGTTCAGGCTGGCTGACTTTTGCATCTCTTCTCTGCTCTTTCCCCGCGTGTTCCAAAGCAAATAACTCCCAAATAAGATCAGGATGACTCCGCCTGCGTAAGCGACTCCCTGGGCGATATTGTGGGGAACATAGCGGAAGAAGAACAGGGTGACGAACAAGAGAATCCCATCAATGAGTAACGGCGGACCCGTCAGAATAAATAGGGCGCGCCGCCATCGATTGAGAGCGACTTGGGTTAATGAAATGAGGTGCAAAGGGCTTGGGACTAATCCGCCTACAATGCCCATGCCCGCACCCAACAAGAGAAGTCTCATGGGACAAGTAACCCTTAGCAGGCTGCGAAAAAAGTCTTTTGGGAAGTCGACGTAGCGCCGGCTTCCAGCCGGCGACTCCCTTTAATTCAACGGAGGCCGGCAAGATGCCGGCGCACCATTCGCGGCGGCGCCGAGTTTTTCTGCAGCCTGTTAGAATACCAAAGCGGGCGCACCAGCCTTTACGAGTTTTTTGTCCACATTCCGCCCGCGACGCCTGCAGGAGTGGACCCAATCTGCCCTGGCACAGAATCCGGTTGACGCGTTTAGCGAGCGATGGTATAGAGAAGGAGTCCCGGTCGCCTTCGACCCAATCAATTTGTACTGACCCAAATCCCAGACAAAGGAGAATCGATGAGAGGAAAAAATATCAATTGGTTCGCAGTGGTTGTACTTGCGATTGCGCTGGCCTTTCCGTTAGCGTTGGCGTTGCAAGGCCAAGGTCGTCGACACCCGCGTATTCGCGCCGCAAGGCAGGCCCTAGCCGAGGCCCACAATCAGCTTCAGAACGCGGCCCACGATTTCGGTGGGCATCGCGTGCGGGCGATGAGACTTATTGAGGAAGCCCAAGGACAACTCCGCCAAGCCGTTGAATGGGCCAATCACCATTAGTTCAAGGAGGGTTCGTTAGATCGTGGTGCGGAAGGGGGGACTCGAACCCCCATGGTCTTGCGACCGTCAGCCCCTCAAGCTGGTGCGTCTGCCAATTTCGCCACTTCCGCAATGAAACGGCCAGGGACAGGCGAGGAGTCAGACCCTCTCGCTCGTCACTTGCCTCTCAAAAAGCCGCGCTAGATGCTAGCCCAATCTTAATCTAATGCTGGAACGGTTGGCCGCCGGGAAGCGCCGGCGCCTGGGTGTTGCCAGGCTGTGGCTTGGACGGGGCAGGCGCCGTCTGAGCCGCCTTCGGCCTTGTAGCGTGCTGCAGCACGGAACTGGGCACCGCTTTTGTCGTCGTCACCGAAAGCAGGATTGACAGAACCAAAAAAATGAAACCGAGGCCCCACGTGATTTTTTCCAATGTTGACACCGTGCCTCGGGGACCGAACGCAGCCTGGCTCACGCCGCCGAACGCTGCAGTGATATCCACATTTTCTCCGCCCTGGATTAACACGATGAGCAGAATCAGGATGCTGATAAGAACGTATGAGGCAAGTAAGAGGGTATGCATTCCTTCCGTTTCACTCCCCGCAACTGATGCTAGGAATTGTATCCGACGATTGCCGCAAACGACTCCGCGCTAAGACTAGCCCCACCCACTAAAGCTCCGTCGATATCCTCTTGGGCCATCAGGCCGCGGATATTATCCGGTTTGACGCTGCCGCCATACAGAATCCTCACGCTTTCGGCAGACTCTCCACTTATCTTTGTTACCACGAGGCCACGCAAAAAATGATGACTCTCAGCGGCGATTTCAGGGGTGGCGGTGCGTCCGGTTCCAATAGCCCACACCGGTTCGTAAGCTATGATGATACGGGAAAAGTCCTGTGGGGTCAACCCGCCCAGTCCTTTCGAAAACTGCTTCTCGAGAACCTCTTTTGTTTGATTCGATTCACGCTCGGCGAGAGATTCACCGACGCAGACGATGGGCAAAAGGCCGGCGGCGAGGGCTGCTTTGATCTTGAGATTCACGCGCTCGTCCGTTTCCCCGTGAAGCTGCCGACGTTCGGAGTGCCCGATAATCACGTGGGAGCAGCCGGCATCGCGGAGCATAGGTGCTGAGACGTCTCCCGTGAAGGCGCCCTCTTTTTCCCATGCCACGTCCTGCCCTGCCACAGCAAGATCGAGTCCGGAGGCATCGGCAACTGCGCGCAGCGCTGTGTAGGGTGGCGCGACGACGATATCGCAATGATTTGCTCCCCGAATTTTCGGCTTGAGAGCGTTGACGAACGCGACGGACTCAGCAATCGTCTTAAACATTTTCCAGTTTCCAGCAATGACGGGACGACGCATCGAATACACCTTGAGTTGCTTTCTATTGACCGTTGTAGAGGTCAACGGAGCAAAGTAGCTTTGATTCTATCCCATTCTCGACCGATCATCGCGGTCTCAGTTTTGCAGCCTTCAGTTCTGTGGCTTCCGGAAGTGACCGATACAACGGGTCCAGCGGATAGCAGCCGGATATGAGTCCCTTGCGAGGCCCATTCGTGCAGTCACTGAAACTTCGGCAGATCTTCCTGTTGTCCAGGCTTCCTTTCTCCAGAACGTCTGCAGGCAGTTCGGGATATGAGAGCATCATGCGTCCCAAACCCACGACGTCCGTCCAGCCGGCTCGGACCACGGCCTGAGCGAAATGAGGCAAAAAGTTCTGAAGGTAGGTCCAACCGGTGGAAATAAATGCAAGCTCGGGAACCGCCTGTTTCAATTCTTTCGCCGATCGGAGCAGTCGCACCACGCCCATGAGTGGATCTTCGGGGGGCAGATATCCATCGCAGGGGGGAAAGAGTGCTGGGCGCGAGAGGTGCGGAGCGTAATAGGGGCTGCTGGCTGTAATATTGACTATGTGAACGCCAAGGCGGTCCAACAAGCGAAGAATCGACTTTGGCTCCTCCAAGTTCGACCGGATTGGGTCCTCCGACTCGACGCCAAATCCCCAGCGATAGGGAAGATAGCCGTCCGTGGACGCGGGTTGCCCGACGCCTGACTCTTCATCCCGACGGTATGGAACTGTGTCGTAGGCGCTGAGCCGGACGCCAATCTCGATCCGGGGCGCGAAGTTCCGCAGCGTTGACACCAGATCGCGCAGCAATCGCGTGCGATTCTCGAAGCTGCCGCCGAAGCGCCCTGAGCGCTGATGCGCGCTCAGAAACTCATGACACAGGTAGCCATGGCAGTGTTTGAGGTCCACAAAGTCAAAACCTGTTTCCTGAGCCAGCCGCGCCGCTTCCCCGAATGAGACCACGATGTGCTCCACGTCATCATCCGCGACCACCGCTTGAGAGGACAAAACGGAGGACGGCGCGTCCAGAAACGGGTGGTGGTAAGCGATGATGGGAACAGGCTTGCCTTTGTTCCAGGGTTGCGAAAACCGCCCTGAATGTGTGAGCTGCAAACCTACGATCAGGTCATCGGACCGCCCAAAGCGCTCATAATGCGCCTCAATCAAGTCTTTGCGAAGAGCTTCGAAGCTTGCCGCGGTGTGCGAATTCAGGAGCAATTGATTGGGGTTCGCCCGCGCCTCAGGAGCCACTGCAATGGCTTCCCCGCCCCAGATCAGCTTAGCCCCGCTCGCGCCAAAACGAATCCATCGCCGGCGTGTCAGAGGTGAAGGCTTACCATCCGGCTCGCCGTCCCAGCCTTCCATCGGCTGAACGGCAAAACGATTGCCCACCATGCGTTTTCCCTGATGCCAGCGAATCTCAAGCGGCTGCGCTAAGGGTGAGGCTGGCGAGGTGAGGATCTGCTCGTCAAAGGGCAGGGGCGCCCCTAATTGCTCCAGATACTTACCCAGGGCCGAGATTGTCCGAAAACTCGCAACTCGTGGATAGAACTTATTGGGCATGGAGCCGACTCATGATGTGACCATTGTCGCTTGATGACTCTCCATTTTCGGCCGGCGTGCCATCAACGGTCAACAACTCAAGGTTTTGCGATGTTCTTGCGATTGTCGTCCCAAGGCGTCGTGTAGTAACGTACCGCCACAATGTCAACGGAGTCCTCCGCCGGAACGTGCGCTACCTGCGGCAGCAGATAACGACGGGAAAGTCGCGGCACGAATCTGCGTCGATTGCCAATGGCAGGAGCGCGGCTGGCTTTGCGAAGAGTACGCCAAGAAACATGACTGCGGCTCGGAAATGTTTCTGCCCGTGGTGAATTCTCCGCGTGCCGGCGTTTGCGCGTACACCGGACCGGGAAGCTAACGGTTAGAGTGCTTTGTGAGCGGCGCTGGCGAGGTATGTATCCGGCACGGGACGACTCAGGTTAACGCTGAAGTCACTCACGTTGGCCAGCGCGAATGTTCTGACACCGGCGGCGGGTTGTGCTTTGACGTGAATGAAGTCAGCCCCCTTAACGTCGTCCAGGACAAACGCAGGACGAAAGTCTTTCTTTTCCACTCGGATCTCGATATTGCTCAGTTGAACGTCCCGGGCGTGGCGGATGAAGAATCCGTACGCGGGCATGGGGCCGAACATGGTGGGTTCCGGATAGCCATTCGCTTTTTCCGGAGGTTGGACGGCCGCATCCTCCTTGGCGCCGCCGCCCTCGCTGAGAATCGAGATGTCGTTCAGCCGAACGTGCTCCACATCATGTCCGGGAATGCCGCTGATAATTGAAGCGTACCTTCCTGCCGTGTGTGATGCGACGATATTGCTGATGTTGATGCGACGGAGCCTGCCCACAGGCGTTCCGGCAGGCGCGCGCATGCGGCTTCCGAGGCGAAGAAAGATGGGCAAATTATAGATGTGGCGCATCGTAATATTACTGATGGAAACGTCTTCCAGGAGCGCGCCATCCACCGTCTCGAGCGCCAAACCTTGGCACTGATCGAAAACGCAGTTGGTGATGGTGATGTTTTGGAAACCCCCGTTTGACTCCGTGCCACACTTGATGCGCCCTGTGTGAGAAACGCGCACGCCTGCGGGAAACGGCTTGAACGTGCCGTCCATCACAGTCCCGAGCTGATATCCACCGGTCACGAAGCAATTCGAGATGGTCAGGTTCTTCGTCACGCGCACGTAGCCTAGCGCATGCGAGCTTTTGGGGCAGATGCCATCGTCCCAGGGCGAGTTGACCGTGCAATTCGTCACTCGCACATTCTGGCAGCAATCGAGATCCATGCCGTCGCGGTTCGTATCGATGATGAGATTGTCCACTGTGAAGTTATCGACACCCGTCGCCAGAATGCCGAAGTGCCCGCCCTGCAGAATGGAAAAATCGCGCAGGACGACGTTGTGACAGTTCTTCAAGCTGATCGACTTGTCACCGACGCCCGGATAGCCAAATCGTCCCACCATTCTCCACAAGCCCTTGCCCCAAATCAGTCCTGGTCCGAGTATGGAAATGTTTTCCAGTCCTACGCCCCAGATAAGCGCATTGTGCCAGTGGCGATGGCCGAAATCCTCATAGTGATCCGTGCCGGGATTCGGTTCTGGCGGGTCGTAGCCGCCTGAACTGCCGCGCGCCGGCGGTTCGGCGGCAAGGATGGTTGCGCCCTGGTCCAGGTAAAGCGTGATGTTGCTCTTCAAGTGGATGGAATAGCAAAGATAGGTTCCGGCTGGAAAAAGAACCGTACCGCCGCCCGCTGCTGCTGCTGCCTCGATGGCCTTGTTGATGGCCGGCGTATCCAGCGTCTTCCCATTTCCCGTTGCTCCGAATGCGCGAACGTCAAACAGGCCGGAAACGGAAGCGGTGCGAAAGGAGGGAGCGGTGGAAAGATGCGGCGGAACAGCCGGCGGAGACATGAACGGATAGCGCGGGGGCATCCGCGGCGCGGGCGCCGTCTGGCCGATCAGTTCGGCCGCGACGCCCATCCCCACCCCAACGCCGAGCAGTTTTCGCAGCAGGGCTCGCTTGGTCAAACCTGCGGTTTGCGTTGGGTCATTCATTAGAAGTAGTACTTCAGGGCAAATTGCAAAATCCGCGGATTGTTGGCCGAAGTAATTTCACCAAACTGGGCGGAGTTGAGTCCGACGGTGGGATTTTCGAAGTCCACGTTGTTGCCCAGGTTAAAGAACTCGAAGCGGACCTCAAGGCGCTGGTGTTCGTTCCAGGGCATTTGAAAATACCGGCTAACGTCGGCATCCATATCGAAGTAGGGGGGGCCCTCAATGGTATCCCGCCCGGCATCGCCGAAGGTACCCGTAGGATTCGGTTTGAAGGCGAGCGGATTCACCCACAGGTGAGTGTTCGTGTTGGTCTGTCGCAGGTAAACACTGCCAGAAACCTGGTCCGGCCGGTCCTCGCCCACGCCTGTCAGGGAATCATCCACCCCTGTCTGAAGATTGACCCACTCACCGCTGTTGTAACTGATGATGGGTGACAGTTGCCAGTAGCCCAGCAGACGGTTGGCCCAGAGGTTGCTAAAGTGAGGCGAGTTGGCCACGAACGAGACTACGAGGTTGTGCGTGACGTTAAAGCCGCAATCGCCGTAGTCAGCGGCGGGATCGAAGGGATTTTGGACGGTGCCCGGTCCCGTCAGTTCGCCCTCGAAATCTTCGTAGTCCAGGCAGTGGGAATAAGTGTAATTGGCGATCACCGTATAGTTTTGGCTGAATCGATGTTGGGTGGAGAGAACGAGGGCGTCGTATGACCCGTCATCGCCGTCCCAGGCTAACGCATTGGTCGAAATCTTCACGCCCTCCGTCGGATTTAGAAGATAGAGCTTCCGGCGCTGATTCGTGGTCTTCGTCGTCTGGCAAGTTGAGGCGGAAATGCTCACTGCCGCGCATTGCGCCAGCGTCAGGAACTCCGCCGGGTCTGACTCAATCTCTCCCCAAATGTGAGTGGTATGGTTGCCGATATACGTGGCCGAAACCATCCAGTTGGGGCTCAACTGTCGCTCGTAGCTCAGGTCCCATTGTTGCATGTAAGTGGGATAGAGGTTTGGGGGAGTGTTGACGTAGATTCCCTCGTTCACAAACGGATACGTCGAACCAGGAGGCCAAGGCACTGGGAACGGATTGCCCCCTGGATAGCCCGTATAAGGATTGGTAAATAAACCTGCAGCCGGTTCTGTGACGGAGACATCACTCGACCAAGGAGGCTCGTCAGTGGTACGGTCCGGATAAAAATTCTCCGGCGAGTCATACATAATGGTGTAAGAGGTCCGGATCGTCTGCTTCCCGCTACCCGTCGGATCCCAGACGAGCCCGACGCGGGGCTCGAAGTCCGCGTAGGAGGGGTTCCAATAGTTGCTGACGCCGTCAGCCGCGAACCGCAATCCCGCTGGAGCGTCCACGAACTCCTTGCTGATCGTGTCTGACTCAAAATCTGCTAACGAAAATTGGGTCTGCCAGGGAAACTTATTGGTAATCGGTAACGCTGGTTCCCATCGCAAACCAAGGTTGAGGTTGAGACGAGAGTTGAGGCGGACGTCGTCCTGGGCATACAACCCGACGTAATTCTGGCGGAGGTAAAGCTGCTGCGGGGCCCCCTGGGTGATGGTATATAGATCTCCCAGCATGTAGTCGGCCAAGGGGCTAGTGGTAAATTCTCCGCCAAAAGTGAAGTCTCCGTTGCCCTGGAACAAGGCGACCTGGTTGAACTGGTTGTGAATAAAGTTGGCGCCAAACATGATGGTGTTCTTGCCTCGAACCAGATCCACGTCGTCGGAACCCTCAAAATTATTGCGGTTAAAGTAGGAGGTCGCGCACGTGCCGCACCCCACACTGAAAAAATTGTTCACCCCTACCTGGATGAAGTGCGCATTGTACTGAGCGACATTCACTCCCAAACTCGAAATGTCAATGTCATTGGGTGGCGCGCCCCGGTAGTCAGCCAGGCGATTAAACGAGATACGGGCGCTATTCATGAGGGTCGGACTGATTGAATACGTGTCACCAACGGTTGCCGTCTGGTCCCTCTCTATAACCCCGTAATCCTGGGTCGTCAACAGGTTCTTGCCGTTGAATACAGGAGGCTCGTTATAGTCCGTAATGAAGTAACGCGTGAATACGCTTTGCTTCGAGCTGACCGTCCAGTCGACACGAGCGAGTTCTTGGTCTTCATCCTCAGCCTGCTCAATGCTGTAGATCAGCTCTCCGCAGGGATTCGAAGAAACCGGGATATATTTCAGCAAATTGAGCGCTTGCGGGTTATACGATGACGGGCTTATCTGATTGTTCACGAAAGGGCTGGGCAACGTAGCCGCTACGTGGCTTGATTGGCATTGAGCGGATTCCATGGCGGAAAAGTCGCCGTTAAGCACCGCAGCCGTGGGAACATAGCTGATTGTCGTCGGAGGAGCCGTGCGGATTCTCGTCCCCTGGAAGCCGAAGAAAGCGAACAGCTTGTTTTTCTTGACTGGACCGCCGATGGTCCCGCCGAACTGATTTTCCCGCAGGGTGTCCTGACAACATGCAAAGTAGTTGCGAGCGTCAAACGCTCCATTCCTAACAAACTCAAATGCATCGCCGTGAAACTGGTTGGTCCCGGACTTCGTGACGACATTCATTACCGCGCCTGGGTGCAAACCATACTGTGCCGAAAGTCCGGTCGTTTGCACGCTGAATTCCTGAAGGGCGTCGGGGAACGGATAAGGGAGATTTGTGTTGGTCATGCTGTCGTTGTAGACATCTCCGTCCAGCAGGAAAACGTTGTCGTTGCCTTGTCCACCGGTGGCGCTGATGTCGACCGAATTCGGATAGTTCTTCGAGCTGGCGAAGTCTCCCCCTACCGGCGAATTCAGGCTGGCACCCGCCAGAAGCATCAGTTGAGTAGGGACACGACCGTTTAACGGAAGATCGACGATTCGGGCCTGATCAACCACCTCCGACATCGACGTCTCCTGCGTCTGCACCATGGTCGTGTTCGCTCTTACTGTAACCTGCTGCGAGACCGCCCCCACTTGCAACCGGACGTTGATTGCTACGTTTTCGCCCACGACCAGAACAAGTCCTGACTGGGTGTAAGCCTTGAACCCTGACGCTTGCACTGTTACGGTATACGGGCCGACGGGAAGATTCGGGAACAGGTAGGTACCTTCGGCATTGCTGACCGTGCTGCGCTTCATTCCGGTAGAGGTCTCGGTGACGCTCACGCTCGCTTTAGGTACTGCCGCCCCGCTGGGATCGGTGATTGCCCCGTGAATCTGAGCGTACCCGACGGCTTGCGCGCGCACCGGAATCGGATGAGCCAAAAAGGCAGACACACAGAAAAGGATGCAGAGCCCCGTGATTTTCCGCATATTCGTCCTCCCTGATGCCGGGCGCGTTTTCTCGTCCAGATTCTGCGCGGGAGACCGGCGATTTGATTCTTATAGCGCATAATTTTGGCTGTGTCAATATTGCAGCATTGTAGGCAAATTTGCAGGTGCGCGATGATCAGATTGGATTTCCGGAAAAGCTGCGCGTCGCTGCCTGCAGGAAAAGGTGGGAATTTTCTAATGCAACAAGATGGCACGTTAAGGATAGGATTCCGAGTATTTCGGATGCACACGTCACGATAGACGACGCCACGCACAATTCCGCCACGGCTCGAATTCGATTTGATGCGAATTCCGTTCTCCGCTCCGCCAATCGTCAGATCGTGGACGAGCACGGCGATGATGCCGCCGTTTGTCCCACTGCCGATTCGACATGCCGTGGCCCCAATAGACGTGATCATCGGCAATCGTGAAATGGGACGCCGGTCCCGCGCTCCCGGCAAGATGGATGCCGGAGCGAATGAATTCTCCGAAGCCGTTTGCCTGCACGCTGATCTTGTAATCTCCGGGCAGCAGAAGCAGAAATAGGACAGCATAATCCCCGCCCTTATCCGAGACGGCTCTCGCTTGCGTGCCCGTTTGGACTTCCGTGGAGATGACGTTCGCGATGGGCGCCTCTGCCCCGCTGGGATCGGTCACCGTGCCGCTGATCGTGCCTCGAAACCCCTGCTCAAACAAAAACGCCGCAGTGACCAACACTGACCGAAGTAAAATTGCAGTTATATTGGCAAATATGGCAGCTATCGCAAGCAAATCTGAGGCAGTTTCACACTCCAGCCCGGCCGCGAGCCTTGCCGAGCACCGTTTTGTCTGTGAAAGAAAAACTCGATCTCGGGTACGGAGCCTACACCCCGGCATAGGCGGAAAAGCCGCCGTCAACGGGGACGACGATTCCTGTTACGAACGCGGAAGCGGTCGAAAGCAGCCAGAGTGCCGCGCCGAGCAAGTCCTCGGGGCTGCCGAAGCGCTTCATTGGCGTATGATCGATGATACTTTGCCCGCGCGGCGTAAGCTGATTCGTTTGCGGATGGGTGAGCAAGTAGCGATTTTGTTCGGTCAGAAAGAATCCCGGTGCGATGGCGTTCACTCGGATGCGTGGAGAATACTCGCTCGCCATATGAACGGCCAACCACTCCGTGAAGTTATTTACAGCGGCCTTGGCCGCAGAGTATGCCACCACCTTCGTCAAGGGCCGGAAACTGCTCATTGAAGAGACGTTCAGAATGACGCCTTCACCCTGATCCGCCATTCGCCTGCCGAAGATCTGACAGGGAAGCAACGTGCCCAGAACGTTCAGGTCGAACGCACAGCGTAATGCGGCTTCGGGAAGATCGAAGAATGAAAGATCAGGCCGCGTGGTCGCCTCGGGATGGTTTCCTCCTGCTCCGTTGATCAGGCCATCGACGTGGCCAAGCCGCTCAAACACAGTTTGGGCAGCTCGTTGGAGCGACTCGCGGTTGAGCACATCCGCTTCGCAGACCATTCCCTTCCCTGGGCCCGGCAAAGTTCGAGCGAGAGCGTCTCCCTTTTCCCTGCTCCGTACAATAAGGGCTACCTGCGCGCCGTGGCTCGAAAGCGTTCGCGCCATCGCGCCACAGAGCACCCCTGTGCCGCCCGTAACTACAATCGTCCGGCCTGAAAAATCGTACGCTTCGCTCAAGTTGACGGGATCGGTCATGAGGCTGCTAACTCGCGATTCCGAATGGCGCCAAGTGCCGGCGGAAGTGCCGCTCCAGAACTTCGTAATAGGTTTCCTCTTCGTCGCGGAGCGTTGCGAAAAAAGGCTCACGGAATCGTGGATCGTTGATGACTGAACCGAAGGTGACGTGCAACACTTCGCGCGAATGGAAATCATCGAGCAGCAGGCCCAGCTTGCCGTCCGGGAAGACCTGGATCGGGGGCATCTTGGCGGGATCGGCAGAAACATGATAGCTGGCGCGATCTGTCGCGTA
>JASHON010000030.1 GCA_030041095.1 Terriglobia bacterium | reverse complement strand
CTCAGGAGGCTGATCGGAGGAGCGGAGAAAGAGCGGAACACGATCGTGAAAACCGGTACTCGTCGGGGGTGCATTTTGGGGTGCATATTCCTGCCCGAATAGGGGGATATTGCCCGAGCGAGGCATAGGACAACTTACTGAAAACAAGGTGTTCCGAACAGGGGGAACGGGGCGGAAATGGTTTCCTAAACCGTGGGTCGGGAGTTCGAATCTCCCCAGGCCTACCAGTTTCCTATCTGCTTTCTGTAAAACATACTTAACCTAGCCATCCGGCAAAAGATATTGCAACTCAATCACGGCAACTTTGCTCAGTGTGCTCGGCCTGCAGGCCCGAGGAGGGACGGTTGCGACCAAGTGGTGCGGCTCGCCGAGCAGCATCCGGCCAATATTCCGGAGACCGTGGGGAATCAAGCTGGCTTCGGCAACAAGCGCAGCTCTGAAAAAGCGGAGAAAACTACGACGACACCTCTCGCTCGGTGTCGATCCTCTCGATGGACATTTCCTGCCTGGGAGTTTGATGCAGGCGCTGATCACCGGAGATGGAGGCTTCTCCAGAGATGGCGTAGGCTACAGCCGCGCCGATGAGGGTAGGAATAATATAGGCGTGACCGCCGGTGGTTTCAGCTACGAAGACAACGGCAGCAAGCGGCGTCTTGTATCCGCTTGCGATAAACGAGGCCATCCCAACGGCGCCAAAGAGGTTCCCGGCCCCCGCATTGCCAACGACAAGACCAAAAGCCCTGCCGAACGAGGCGCCGCTAAGGAACAACGGCACGAACGCAGCGCTCACGCCGCCGACGCCAAGCGAAAACAGGGTGGCAACCAGCTTGAGAACTCCAAATACGACGAGTTCCACCGGCCCGTGAGGACGACGCAGGATCAGGTCCACGGCTTCATAATTCGGTCCGATCGGGATGAGATTGCCGTGATAAATTGAAATGAAAACCAGGCCGCAAACGCCCGTGAGAAGTCCGCCCGCGGCCATCTTGACCCAATGCGGAATTGCGAGACGCACCATGAACGAGCGGAAGCGGCGGAAGGTTATGGTAAATGGCATGGTGATGGTGCCGCAGATCAGGCCGAGCAGCGCCGACCACGCGAGGTCTTTCCCTGAAAACCCCCCGCCCGAGAGAAAGCCGAACAGAGGTCGTGCGCCCATGAAAGACGCAAGTGTGGCGTAGGCGACGACGGACGCAATAAGCGAAGGGAGCAAGGCTTCATGCGCCATGTCATCCTTGTAAGGCATTTCGAGCGCGAAAACGATGCCTGTAAGCGGTGCGCGAAAAACCGCGGACATTCCCGCCGCGGCGCCGCTGATCAGCATGATCCGCCGGTCGCCCGGACTCAATTTGAAACGTCTGAGCTTCACCCAAAGCCACGAACCGAGGCCGCCGCCCCCGTAAATGCTGGGCCCCTCCAGGGCCGCGCTACCTCCAAAACCGACAGTGGCGATCGCAGCTAGAAGCTTCGGGATGTACGGCCGCATCTGGATGTCGCCCTCACGCTCGTGATAGGACCTGATGATTTCTTCAGTGGAATGTTCGTCCGGATCGGGCGTCAGACGTTGCATGATCAGGCCGGCGACAACGAAACCTGCGATCACGCCGGGTATGAGGAAGGCAGGATGACGCAGGTATCCGGCGAGAATGCGCGGCCACATCCAAACGAGTATGACCTTCGAGAGCAGAGTAATCACGAGCCCGGTGGCGACGCCAGTGATTGGCGCGATAATCAGCCATTTGTGCATGTCCCGCGAATAGACCGTTGCGAGGTCTTTGCGCACTAGGCCCACGAATTTCTGGTAGCTGCTTTTCAATCGGCTGTCGATCATTGAATGAAGAGACTTTGGACGGTCCCCTGATCCGAGCGAACCGCCCCCTGCTGAAGACGAGTCAGCTCGCGACGATGCGTCGCGGAGAGCCTGCCCAGGACCTGCCGTCCTTCGGCAGTGAGCTCGACGCGCACGACGCGGCGGTCGCACTCTATGGACTGCTTGAGCACGAGTCCGCGTGTGCGAGCTCGCTCGACCAGTCCCACAACCGCGTTGTGACGCTCCTGGAGAAACTCAGCAAGCTCCGAGACCGTAGCCCAACCGCGCCCAGTAAATCCCGCTACGCCCAGCAACAACTGGTGTTGTTGCGGGGTAATGCCGGCCTCCCGAGCCGCTTGCTCGCTGAACCGGAGGAACTTCCGAATCTGGTAACGGAACCGCGCCAGCCCCTGCACCATAGATACCGCCGGCCTCAGGTGAGGAGTCTTCCGCACAAGCCGGAGTATATCACAGCGCGAGATATGTGAGACGATCCTGAAATCCGGAACGGGAGCGTAAAGTGCCTCAGCGGCGTCCGTTCGCCGGATCGCTCTTCGCTTAATGCGAGGAACCGGTAGCGTTCGTTCCGTGCAATAAGGGTCGAGTGGCTAAAGTCACGAACATTCCCGGGCAGGGAAATTAATGTCTCGATAGAGTTCACTTACCGGATCGAAAGCTTCGGTCGGAGCCGCGATAGACCGTCAGAACGCGGCTGCCGGAGTGCGCGGGTGGTGCGAAGAGATCTCATCCCGCCGTCTCACAGGCTACTGCGAAGAGAGCCCTCGCCGGCAACGAGTAGAGAGGACCCTCTGCAATTCCGGATTCGTCACCCGTTTTTGCCATGGGAGATTGACTACAGCCTTCGAAAGCTTGGGTCAAAAACCGTCAGTTCGAACAATGGCGCGCCTGGGGAGACTCGAACTCCCGACCTACAGATTCGAAGTCTGCCGCTCTATCCAACTGAGCTACAGGCGCACTTGAAAGCCGGCAGGAACGGGATGAGTTTCGCTGGAGAACCCCAATCTTCCGTTTGCCACCGTCACCGTTTCATTGTGCACGCCCCGATCGGTTTCTTCAAGCTGGTCGCGCACTGTATTCAGGTGAAAGCCGATGGGCGCCAAGCTGTGAGAGTCTGCCGAACAACCTCCGGGCACGTCAACGCGCATGCAAACGTAGAATTTTAATAGCAGCCGTGAATGGCAACGACGGCTCAGTGCAGGAAGGCCGGGGCCGACCGGCCTGGCTCGAGTGTAACCACCTGGCGCCGGCCTGCTTTCGCGCCGTCATCGGGTTAGGGATAAACACGAAGTTACGCGTCAATTGGAATCGAGTTGCGGATGTTCTGCCGTGCGGCAGCGGTTGGTAAGTCCGAACGCGATCAGGTGCAATTCCCGCTGCCCATGCGCTATATGCCAATCTGATCGAGCCGCTGCCAGCGCAGGTGCTGAAGCGCAGGCTCATCGTGGTCCCTGACGGCCCGTTGAATCTTGTTGCTTTTGACACGTTCACCGGCGGCGCGCATTACGTGCTCGAAACGCACGTTGTCACATACCCGCCATCCAGCAGCTTCATTTGAGTGTGGACTTGGTGACGCTCTCAGCGTGCGATGCCGGCGCCGGCAAACTGGAGGGCGAAGAGGTGATCGAAAATATCGAGCGGGCGTTCCTGTTCGCTGGCGCGCGATCTGTGCTCGCAAGCTTGTGGACGGCTTCCGACGTTGATACGACGGACCTGATGGCGAGCTTCTATCGGAATCTTGCAGCCGGCCAGAATGAAGGTGACGCGTTGCGCGACGCGAAGCTTGATTTGTTGAAGCAATATCGCGCGCACGCTATGCCGTTCTATTGGGCGGGATTCACGCTGGTGAGAGATGCGTCAACACGAATGCAAGCTGGAAAGAATTAGCTAGCCTTTCGGGGCGCGGACGAACTCATCAGGTCTGGCCTTCGGCCAATAAGGAATCTCGCTACTTGCGGCTATCCTATACGCTTGGGCGGGCTGTATTTCGGTCGCCTACCGTCTTCCCGGTCGCCAACTTTCAACATCCAGCCAATACTTCAACTTGAAGCGTCGATTTCGAGCAGCGATGACAACCGCTGTAGCACCGCGGCCCATTCTCGCTGCACTTCACCCCAGAGCTGGTTTTCTAAATCGCGCTGGGACTGTGCGCTGAACCACGCCTGGTTCCTGTCAGCAACACGGTCTTTGTAACCCGGTCCTCCGCCCCATTGCTGGTTGCATTCCACCCAAAAAGAGGGGTCCAGCTTCAGAGCATTCGTGAACACTGTCTGGCCCATAATCTGGGCTTTGCGCAGGAAATCGTCGAACGCCGCCCTGAGCACTCCGCGGGCCTGCTGAATAAGGTCCGTGGCGTCAGTGTAGTCTGGGTTCGCTTCCATAGTTTGCGTAATGACGACAAAGTCGTTGACCAAGGGCTCCAGCGCTACTACAGCCAGCCTCCGCGCACCGTAGCCCAGCTGGTGTTGATAGCTGAGGTTGGGCCACTCGCCCTGCCGTCGAACCGAAGCTCGTACGGTACTCGCATACGCGTTTTGAAGCTGCCTCATCAAGTCATCATGAATGTGCCCACTCAAGGCGGGGATCGCAGTGTGCTGATCGGCCCACGTTTTCATCATACGGGCGGCGGAAAGGAGAACCTCCCGAACCTGTTCCTTCTCGTAATTAAGACTGAGCGCGCGTGCACTGGCAGTCGTATCACGAAGGTTTTGTCGGAAGCTATCGCGAGTCCTCTCGATGCAAGCCAGGATCGTCTGTTGCAATTTCGCAGGCTCATCTTGAAAGGCATTGAAGAAGTTCACGGTTAGCTTGCCCAAACCTAAAGGCTGGAGAGCCATGGCAACTTGCTCTCCCTTTAGCATGTACCCATCTTCGTCACACTCCACGTGGGTGCCCGCTTCGTCCTTCACGGCCTTGGCTTCACCGGGACGTGGAAGAACAACAACGGCGGTATGGAGATCTATGTCCTGAACACCAACGTATTTTGCGCGTTCCAGCAGCGCACGAGGGGCGGTTCCAGGAGCGTCGTTAAAACCTGAGCACAACAGCGCGAGCGTGTGCGGTTCGTCCAGATGCTTTTCCAAATCGGCTCTAGCCGCAGTACGGTCGATTCCCCGTGTGTCAATTAGGATGACCGTCAAGTCCGTCGAGCCCAAGAGCTGCCGGGGAACGACGATCTCGATGCGGCTGGGCAGCGTGAACTCCGGGTGCCTGCCATTGTTCACCTGCTCGTACATCTCCTTCAACCAAACAAGAGGGGGTTCCCCAACACTGGCGTCGTACCATACCTCCCGGCGGTCCCGGCGGTGAAGATTCATTCGCGCCAGGACTTCCACGGCATATTCTCGATGTGACGTGAACTGGGCGGCCAACTCCTTTGCATCATCGTGACGAACGGCTTTGCCGTCGAGTCCCTTCTCGCGGCGTATTCTAAGACCGGCCAAGTTGCGAACAGCACGCTCGATCTCTTTCGCGATGCCTTCAGCGGGGTCGCTGTCACCATTAGGGTCCTCCCAATCGGAGATGCTCTTGTCGAGTATCTGCTCAGCAAAATCCTGCACATGGAGTCGAATCTCCGCGTCAGGACAAGGGTCGACCAATAGGCCGTAGACTGGTCCCGTCCGCAAATAGACATCGCACAGGGTGATTCCTCCCGCACCAGTTTCGAGGACTGTCGTCGGAGGCCCTCCGTCGACAGGCGTGGTCTCCAATCCAGTGAGCTTCGAGATCAGCGTAGTCTTCCCGATGCCAAGGCTTCCTATAAAGGCGACCTTGTGCTCTCTTCCCAGTATCAGTTTCGCGGTCTCTTGGAGCGAGCTAAGGTACTCGATTAACCTCCGGTCAAATGCTTGGCGAATCTCCGGTCTCGCTCTAAGCTCGTTCAGAGCGCAGCAGACCTGTTCCGCCTCCCATAAGAGATCTTGGTCAGGATGATCGAGAGGGGGGCGTCGTAGTATCTGCCAATTCCGATTCAATACGGTCGCCAGATGTCGCGCATCCGGCGTTCCTATCGCCTCCAAAAGCGTGTTTAGTTCGTCTGGGGATAGCTCGCGCTCCCCTGATTCGACGCGTGAAAGGACTGCCGCACTCCAGGTGATTCTCTCCGCTAATTCTGCCTGTTTCGTCGCGGTGGCCTCCCGCAGCTGCGCAAGACGCCTGCCGAGTTCCTGCTGAGTAAATACTGCAACGCTGTCCATAGCTTCCTCCTAGGATTATTGTAGCAAGCTTGTAGAAACATTGTAGCATCAATTCTAGCAGCGACGGGAAAAATTTGACTCTCTTTGGTGTCGCATTACATAACATAAGCCAATGCAGTCTAGTTACTTGCCTCGTAGAGTTTTGGAAATTGTACCCGGGGAGATCGGGCCGATTAGACTGCCTCAAGGAATGGGTGTTTGGAACGGACTTGAACTGGCCGAATTCCGTTAGCCTGTTAGCTGGAAAGAGCTCGCTTCACCTTGACGGGGTAACGACTGCAACTTCGACTGGGTGGATGAATGCGCAACGAAGCAGCACCCGGCTGTACCGCTCGTGTGTCGATTCGAATCTTCAGGAGTGTGAGACCGTTGACGAGGTTGGCCGTACCACTAGCCCTCGTCACGGTGTTTCCCCTCGGTTGCTGAAGCTCTACGTCATAATGCCCTGGCTCGCTTCCAACCGGCAGATCAATTGTCCACACTAGCTTGCCGTGCGGGATTCCCGGCGGCTGGAGTGGGGGAACCGTTTCGGCGCCACGCAGTGCTTCGCGGCCTCGCAGATCCGTTTGCGCGGAGCGCGAGCCGTCCACCCATGCCAACGTCCCAACGCCTGCCGGGCGGTTGGGGAACCTGTGCAACCAGGCCAGCAAGAGGGCTCCTGTCCAGCAAGAGTTCCTCGGTCGTTAAGGGCTTCCGGCGAGGCCCAGTTCTGTCAGAATCTTGGGCTTAGCCTCGCCCACGGCCAGGACGTCGTGGCAAACGCTGCAATCAATCGGCACGATATTGGCTGGGTTGGAGGCTTCGTGCAGCGTTCCGTGGCAGCGAAAACAGCCGGGGAAATTCGTGTGGCCCAGGTTGTTCGGATACGTTCCCCAAGTGACATGCATTTTCGGAAAAACATTGTCGTCGTAAATCGTCACCAGGCCCTTCGCAGCGTGGGCAATCTGTGTCCGCTGTTGAGCGAAGGTTGCTGGATATTTCTGGCGGTAAAAGGCCAAAAGTCCCGCGGAAATCTCTCGCGCAGCCTGCCGCTGGCTGGGATATTTGGCTTCTAGAAGGGCGAGTCCTTCCTTTTTCACATAGGGCAGCGACGGCGGAATGATTCCTCGTGCCATGGCATCGTTCATGGCGTCTCCAGCCAAGTGGAAGATGTGAGACGGCATGTTGTGACAGTCAACGCAATCCATCACTCGCCCGGTGGCCGGATTGACGGACTTCGGGTTTGTAGTCTGGTCCACAAAAAGAGTCGTTTTACCGGTCGTGGTGTCGGTATATTGGACCCAGTGGATTTTCTGCCGGCTGGGATCAGATCCGTACCGGATGGTGATTCCCGGTCCGACGTGAGCGCCATGAATGCCGCCGCGCCCGTCTCCACCGCCAACATGCATAAGCAAAACCGTTTTGGTGAGCGTGTTAGGCTCATCCTCGGCGTATTCCGGGATCACAACAAGCCGGTTTCCTTCAAACCGCGCCGGCCAGTGACACTGCTCGCACGTCTGCCGGGCCGGACGCAGATTGGTGACCGGGACGGGGATGGGGCGTGGATACGTATTGAAGACGGTCGCATAAACCTGATACAGGCCCGATAGCTTATAGCGCACAAACCACGAAGCTCCCGGGCCAATGTGGCATTCGACACAAGGAACCCGGGCATGCGGTGAAAGCCGGTACGTCACGTATTCCGGCTGCATCACAGTGTGGCAAGTCTGGCCGCAGAAGGTGACACTGTCCGTATAATTTACGCCCGAATAGACGAGTTGAGAGCCAATAATCACATTTGCTACCGTTGTGACAGCTACAAAAAACAAAAGATACCGCACCTGCGGATTTTTCCAGTCCAGCGGCGGGAAATTCGCAGGGTAGAGGCCCCTTTGGTGCTCGCGCCGCTTCCGAAGAAGAATACCCACAGGGATGAGAATGAGCCCGCCGAAGAAAATCGTCGGCAAGGCGATGAACGTCAGGATCCCCGCATAGGGTGCGCCAGTAAAGCCGCGCAAGATGACCGGGAGCAAGATAAACCACAGAATGGCTCCGGTCGTAGCCATCACCACCCCGGCTCGACTCACCCAGTTACTTGAAAAGTAGACGTACGGAGCGGACCACCCTTTCAAGCCATTTCGTTTTTCAGCCATTTTTTCTCCCCTGACCGTCGCCCGGAGCCGGATGATGAGCTTTGTCTGCCCCCCGTTCTTTCGCTTCTTCCTTCTCTTCTTCTTGTCGTGTTGTTTCCGCTGGCGATGCTACGCCCGGAGCCTGATTCTGCAATTCTCCGCTTTCTGCAATTGCCCCAGGACTCGCTGGGGGAGCCGGCCCTGCCTCTTCCTGTCCTTCTCCCGGCTCGGACCGTTCCGGTTTGACGGAGCGGCCGGTCAGCCACGCCGGATCCATCGGATAAACTTCCGGATCGAAGATCACAGAGTAGAAGTGCCATATCAGAATCGCCAGCGTCGCCAACACGGCCTCGAAAAAGTGAATGGAGCTGGCAAGCTGGAGAGAAAGCATGGGGAGCAACCGTAACACCCAATTGCGTCCCCACAGCATCAATCCCGTCAGAGACATCAACACGGCGCCCCAAACTAACGCCCAATACTCGGCTTTCTCTACGTAACTGTGGATCGAGCGCGGCGGGCGCTCGCGGCGCAAGCCGAGGTTGTAGGCCAAATTGCTGATCGCTTCCTGCACGTCGTGGTTCTCGGGCCAAAGCAGCTTCCAATGACGTCGCAGTTTCGGGCTCTGGATCAAAGAGATGATGTGAATAGCGCCCGTTGCCATGAAGATCATGGCGAAAATGCGATGGATATCGCCGCGCACCCGCCAGCCCCACACGGCATTGTTAAAAGGAGCGGCAAACAACGCATGCGGCCAATGGAAGCAAAAGCCCGTCCAAGCGAGAATGAGAAAGGAAACCCAGAGAAGATGGTGCTGTAAACGCTCAAACCGGTACATCCGGGTAGCGCCTGCTTCCTCGCGGCGGCGCACAAGCGGCCGCCCAATGAGAGGAAGGCTTGCCTGCCGGATCTCCTGCATGCGAAGGTTGATGAGCTTGCGAATCCAGTCGCCGAGGTTGTGCGCGAACATTAGCCCGACGACCAGAGGAATGATCACAAGGTAAAAGCCTCGAACCCAGGAAACCGACAGTGGCTCGTTCATTCCCGGCAACACGTGAACGGGGGTGATCGCAAACCGTATCCCTGCATCCGAATGGCATTTTCCGCAAGTTTTTGGCAAGTTTCTTGGGTTGATTGTCGAGTGGGGGTTCGACGCCGCCAGGATCAAGTGAATCCCGTGGCAACTGGCGCAATTCGCTGCCGTGAGATTGCCTTCTCTTAGTGCCAAGCCATGGAAGGATGCCTGATAACTCGTCAGGCGGCCCCTCGGGATGTTGAACTCACGCTCCATCATGACGTCGCCATGGCATTTCCCACAGGTGTTGGGGATTTGAGTGGGATAAACCGTTGAGGTGGGAACCGTAGGTGGTTGGATCAAATGCGCCGTATGGCAGGAAGTACAGGTTGGCGCTTGCGTGACTCCACGCAGGACTGCCTGGCCGTGAACGCTGGCTTTATAGTTTGTGAACGGCTTGACGTGGCAGGCGCCGCAGAGCTGAGGGATGGATTTCTTAAACGCCCACGTCTTCGTCACCGAAAGATGATGAGCGTCGCCGTGGCAGACCTGGCAGTTGGGCGCTGCTTTGTTTCCGGCGTTGAATTCCACTCCATGGATGCTGTGAACCCACTCCGTCGCCTCAAGTTGATGGCAGCGGGAACACTTGGGTAACGAAACGCCTGAGGGATGGGGAAAAGTGGTGATCCCGACGTGGCACGTGGCGCATTTCATGCCCGCATGCGCCGATGTCTTGAGGGCTTGACCTTCCTGGACGTGGCACGTGGCGCAATCTAGAGTAGTCGCGCCGTTCGCCGACGGAGTCAGGACCAACAAGAGTGGGAAAAACGGCAATGCCGCACACGGCCGGCGAAGTCTCATAGCTCAAAGCTTTTTGAGGAGCCGCGGGAACCCGGGAGCGCTGCCGTGTTGGCTGCACGATGATCGGGCTGAATGCCCGCGCTCCCGGGCCTGTAGCATGTTCTCGTTAGCTATCTTTTTTTTGCCAGCGCGCGGATGTAAGCCACGAGAGCGTTAATCTGAGCCTTACTCAATTGGCTGGCGTAGCCGGGCATCGGGCTCTTCCCGTTGGCAATAATCTCGTAGAGCTGCTTGTTCGACTCTGCTTGAACGGCTTTCGAGCGCAAGTCGGGTACGTTAAGAGCCTTCCCTGTTGCTGTCGAACCGCTTCCGTCGCTTGCGTGGCACATAGCGCACTTCGAGTCGTAATCTGACTTCGCGCTGGCCGCATGCAACGGAGCAGCCGATAACAGCAGCGCGGCACTCGCCACGAGAACCGATAGAAGGATAAAGCCTGCAGCAGACAACTGTTTCTTAATCATTCTCACCTCCTTAGGTTAGCCACGGGCGCGGAAGCGCACGCCTCCCGCCCGCAGTAGATGACGCCAAAGCCTGCTGGCTGACAGGCAGGCAGCCACGCACCCACATCCGCGGCTTGCCTGTGGTTTCGTATTGAAGCACCGCAGACCGCAACCGCGGCCACCTTCAGTGCAGGCCCGTAAATTCTTGTTTGCCTCG
This sequence comes from Terriglobia bacterium, assembly GCA_030041095.1. Lineage (GTDB taxonomy): Bacteria > Acidobacteriota > Terriglobia > UBA7540 > UBA7540 > JASHON01. The sequence continues at coordinate 23,098 of JASHON010000030.1, read as the reverse complement.
CTAAATCTCCAATGAGGACGCACGACGATGACCTGCGCCTTGGCAGCGGCTCGGGCAAGCTGCCCTGCGGCTATTTCTCTTTCGCCAACTCGCGGACATACGCGACGAGGGCGTTGATCTCAGCCTTGCTCAATTGGCTGGCGTAGCCGGGCATCGCGCCCTTTCCCTTAGCGATGATCTCTTCGAGTTGTTGATTCGACAGTCTCTGAACAGCCTTCGACCGCAGGTCGCGGACATTCATGTTTTTGCCCATGGGCGTCTTGCCGCTTCCATTTTCAGCGTGGCACATTGCGCACTTCGAATCGTAATTGGACTTAGCGCTGGCCGCGTGCAATTGAGAAGCGGACAAAAGCAGGGTCGCGCCCGCCATGAGAACCGAGAAAAATGCAAAACCAGCAGTGCCGAACAGTTTTCCCATCACTATTTTCTCCTTCGCGCGATACAAACTTAGAGGCTCATCCTTCCAGCCCGCACCAGATGCGGCTAGGATGACCGGGCTCCCAGGTGCATCATCACTAAAAGCTCCGGGTCCATCGGACCATAAGGACCTCGGCGCCGAAATTATTGCCGGGCACAATCTGCTCGAGAAAATACGTGCGTTGTAAGTCAATCGAGAGCCGGCCCGCCTTCGGGAAGTCGTAAAAGGCCGTTGCCGTCGCGTAAGGCCAGGTCTCAGGGCCATAGGAGGGAGGCCGGTTGTCCGTAATATAGCCTACGCCTGTTGAACGGTCATAGTTGCCGGTGAAGCGAAGGCCGAAGTGATAACCCGGGTTGAGCTGAAGTCCCCCTTGCCAGACACGGTCGACTTCCTGGTCTCGCAAAAACTCCGGTGGACCGTCCGCGAACTGGATGTCACCCTCCGCAAGGATGCTATCATAGCTAAGTCCCCCAAACAGTGAAAAGCGGTCCTTGAGTGCGTAGTTGAGCAGAGTGGAATTGCCTCGGACACGATTTTGAAAGGCCGTCGCCAACAGCCGGCTGCCGGAGAGATTGATAGTGTCGTTGAGCGTCAGTTTTTTTGCAAGAAGAATACGCGCCACCACGTTGCCGGTCGTCTCGGTATGCGGAGTGATGGCCGTATACGAAGCGCCCGCGTCAAAGGTGTGAATGTCCCCACGAAGGCTGAATCGCTTTGCAGGCTGCCAATAGGCGCTGAGGGCCGGCTCGACCGTATTCCACCGCAGCGTCTCGGCCGGATTCACGACGCCGTTCTCCAGGGCTTCAACGTTCGAGTTGTCCCAGCTCACCCCTGGGCTAAGAAGCAACGAGGGGACTGGAGTGAAAACCATGTCGAAATTAAGGTCGCTCAGCCCGGTGCGCCACATGGTTGTTGCGGAGCCGTTGGAGGCGAGCAACGCGCCATTCAGTACCCCTGCAAAAACACCGAGTCCGTCCTCGGTGGATCGATCGTAGCGATAGTCGGCATCGATCGCCCACCACTTCTTGACGTGGTAGGTGAGCCCTTGATCGAAAACGTTGTCAGGCTCTTTCACATTTGCCCGGACCTCTTGCGAAAGAGTGTACGGCACAAAGCTCGTCTCAGACAGGCTCGTCGGTGCGATACCTTCGATGAGCTCGTTCATATCGGCCGGGCCACTGTAACTGTAATAGATGTAGCTTCCGCGCAGATCAAGCTTGGGCAGCGGCCTCCCGGTATAAGATAATTCGCTGATCGGCGCCGTGAGATGCCGGTACTCGCTCATGGAAAAAAGGTTGAGCGGCGTGTTCGCCGTAAACGTGGCGCTGGTGTCAAAGCTGTATTCCGGAGAAGACGTGTTGTTGAACGTCATGTTTGCGGATTCAGTCTGATAGCCGAGTTTGTAATGGAAGTTCCAGGATCCAAAAGTGTAATCGATTCCTCCGGTGAATCGGTTGGCTTCATCATCTTCCGGGGCGTAAAGAACATAAGGACTGCCCTCGGCGAAGAAATCCCACGTGGTATATCCGGCGCCCAAATAGTCTGGCGCCAACCCAGTATAAGTCGCCCCGCTGTTCGTAGTGTGGTAATAGTCGAACAAGAACCGCAGGTTCTTTGTGGCGTGAAGCAGAAAGTCCAATGAGCCGAATTTTCGAACGGTAGCCCACGATTTTTCACTGGTGAGACCGGGCACGCCGCCCGGCAGAATCACGTTCTGGTTGGGGGCGTAATCAAAATAACTTTGTGACCACTGGGCCGTGAGGTTATAGAGGTTGTTCTTGGATGCCGTCAACTGCGCCGTCGGAAACGGGTCGCCGCCCAATCCGCTCATGGTCAGGGAAAAACTATCGATGAACGGATTTTTCGTGGTGGACTCGCCGAACATACTGAAGTCGGTCAAGCGCGGTCCGCTTTGGAGATCCAGCAGTTCAAGATACATCGGCTCGTAGCCGGTGACGTCGGTAAAGCGGTAGCCCATCGAGACCGAACCTTGGGTCTGGAACGGCCAGAATGTCGGTGTCGGCGATGACGCGGACGCCTGAGGTGGATCGGCATTCCCTGACACGAGCGCATTTTGCCCTTGCGCCAGCAGCCCGCCAGACCCCATGAGACCGCCGACTAACAGGATCAGAAAGGAGCGGTGCGCGCGTATTTTCATCGGAGACTCCTTCAGTGTACGAAGTCGGGATCAAAGTTCGAGCCGTGAATGGCAATGTGACAGCGCGTGCAATCGCCCATATTTTCAAACGATGTCGAGGGCCCATGAGGCACAACGGCCTGAGTATGGAATCCCGTGTGACATTGTAGGCAGATAAACCGCGTCTCTCTCCGGACCAGCATGAAATGGTTCGGACCTCCGTGTGGGTTGTGGCAGCCCACGCAGCCTACGATTTTTACCGCCGCGTGTTCGTAAATAAACGGCCCGCCCACTTCGGTGTGGCACTTCACGCACGCTTGAAAATCCGGTTGATTCAACTGATGAAAAGCCGTGAGCGTGCCGTGGGGCGTATGGCAGGAGGTGCATTTCATCAGCCCTTCCGGCACCCGATGGTGGAAAGGCATGGCGAACTGCGCTTCAACATTCGTGTGGCACTGGAAGCAGAGCTTCGGCTGCGGTTCTTTCAGAAGCCCGTCATGCAGCCATTGATTTTCCACAGGTAGTTGAGGAACGGAATAATACTCGGCCTGTGTAAAGCTCAGCCCCACATCTTTGGGCCTCGTCACCGCCGCAACAAGGTGGATGGCATGGCAGGAGTTGCAGGATACGCCTCGCATCGCATGGACAGACTCATCGAAAAACTGCTGGTGGGCGCTGCTGATGTGGCAGGAAAGACAGCGAGCTGCGTCTTGTTGAGGAGTCCCGTTAAAGCTGAAAATCAGCTTTTCAGCGGCAAGCTGTTTGGCAACGTTCCCGCCCGCAGCCTGCTCGGCCTCCGCGTGCGCGCGGCCCGGCCCGTGGCACATTTCGCATCCGGCAACCGTCTTGGCTGTCAAGGCAGTGCTCGGCGCTTCCTCGGCGGAGGGCTTTCCTTTCAAGGTCATGAGGTAGTCCACCAGATCGTCGATTTGACTGGTCGGCATGTTGGAGGGGAGCGGCGGCATGACCGTGCCGGCACGCCGCTCGAGCATTCGTTGCATCACCTGCGCACGGGTCCAGCGCGCCCCAACGTCGTCCAGAGCCGGTGCTGCGGTCCCACCCTTTCCGCCAATCTGGTGACAGCCCGCGCACATCATGTTGTTATAAATCTTCCTTCCGGCAGCCACGGAAGGTGACTCTGGTTTGGCCGGGGTTGCGGGTTCTACGGGAACTTCTTGGGCGAGGTGCGCATGCGGCGTCTTAAAAAACGCTTGAGCTTCGGCTCGGTGGCAGCCGGCGCATTCCATCGAACCCACGTACTCGCTCGGCTTGGCCCTCAAAGGAGCTTTCCAGGCCACCGAGGGTGGAGAAGTGGGTGCAGGCTGTTTTTGAGCGTACAGGTAAGCGCCGGGTACACCTGCCAAGACGAGCGTCAGCGTTCCGGCGTATCCGAAAAATCTCAGCAGTCGCTTCATCACGCCCTCCACTCTTCGAACCTCACGGACCGGGAAAACATTCGTTTTTCTGTAGCTGCACTTTGAGGACGGGAACACCCGGTTTGGCCCTGACAGACTTCCCCGAAGCGGGGCTTTGCCTTGGAGCTCGTCGCGCCCACTCCGAATTAAGATGTAAGCATAAATACCTGTATACATGAAGTCAGTATCAAATCATAGTTTCCGAATCAATAATCGTGCGTGCTCGGGGGCTTCCCCGATACTTCGAATAAAATAGTAGCCACCCACCTCCTCGCGAGTCTGTGACGCAAATCACGTCATCGCGTGGCTGGCATCGTCGCCAAGTGCCGCAAAAACTCCCTGGGAGTCGCCCGCGAGTGTGCAAGCACGCTGGCGCCTGCTGAAGATCCCCGCAAAACCCGATGTGAAATTCATCGACGCTTCAATGTCTCGCAAATCGTTGTAAACACGGTGGGTTACGCCACGGGCGCTTTCTCGCCTCGGAGGCCAGTGCGTTTTTCATCGGTCTCACGGTGGAGAATTGCAATAAATAGCCAACCGCCGCTGCCCGCCGTTCTTTCCTAATCCCCTGCTTTTCAACAAGATATCCGGAAGTAACGACGGCGCGCCGGCGCTCACGCGCCCTGGAAACTCTTTTGCCTTACTGCAGGTGGCGGAAGGCACGAAAGGAGAATCTCAATGACAGTCATACTGGTTTTGGCAACGTTCGCGGTTTTCCTGCTGGTGAATTACCTCCGGCACAGGAAGGCCGTGCCCCAACAAACCGCTCAAATTGAGCCCGAGCAGTCTCCCACAGTGAAGCCGGCTATAGTGGCCGGATTCGAGGTCAGGAGCAACCTTCGTTACCATCCCGGCCACACCTGGGCGCTCGCTGAAAGTCCCAACTTCGTCCGCGTGGGGCTGGATGAGTTTGCCGCGCGGCTGATTGGAACGGTGAACGAGATGGTTCTTCCAAAGCGAGGGCAATGGCTCCGCCAAGGCCAAAAGTTCGCATCTGTCGGGCGGGGTGGGACCAAGGCAGAGCTGGTTTCGCCCATCGAAGGAGAAGTAACGGGCATCAACGAATCGTTGGCCACAAATCCCAGCCTGCTGGGCGTCGATCCTTACGGAGAGGGCTGGCTCATCACGGTAGTAGCTCCCGACATCAAGACGAACTTTCGAAACCTGCTCAATGGAGATCTGGCGAGCCGTTGGATGGAGGAGGCGTCCGCGCATCTGCGAAAACGCATGTCCCGGTTTTCCGGAGCCATGGCGCAGGATGGCGGACGAGCTGTCGATAACTTAGCAGAGCAACTTCCGGACGATGCTTGGCACACCCTGTTACGAGAGTTCTTCCTCACTTAGTCCGCTTCCCGGCTGTGCTGGCTCCCGACCTCTCCAATTCGCTGCGAAGATAGCGATGCTCCCAGGGTGATTCCCATCACAGCGCCCCTTTGCTGAAAAATGCTACTCGTTAATATTGGGATTTTCTGTTCTCCGGAAAGACTGGGGAAACGGTGCAGGATCGTCATGGCAACCAGGCGGAAAGCTGGCAAAACTCTCACGGCGCGAAGAGCGTCGCGCGGCTCCCAAAGCGGCGTAAGACGGGCAAGATAATCCATGCGCCTGTCTGATGCCACCGCGGCCATCTCAAAGCGTTGGGCGCGTGCGGCGCGAAGCATCAGCGCCAAGTTGGCCATTGTCCTCATCGCCTTGATGATGGTGGGTTTCACCCTGCTCGGTTACCTCAACATCGAGCTTCAGAGGGAGGAGCTTGAGAAAAGCACGCTCACCAGCGCTGAGCGGATGAATGACGTCATTCAGCGGAGCACGAATTACTACATGCTTCGTAACCAGCGCGACGGCCTCCGCCACATCATCACGGAGATGGGAAACGAGCCGGGCATCGTCCGAATCCGCGTCATCAACCAGCAGGGACGCATCAGCTTTTCGTCGGACACGCGGGAAACCGGAGAGTTCATTAAGAAACCTGGGGAACGGGTCACCCACGGGAAGCCACAGGAGCGTTTTCGCATTTACCGAGTAGCCCGCGGCCACCGCGTGCTCGGGATGGTCAATCCCATCGAGAATTCGCCCGAATGCTCGAGCGCGTCCTGCCACGTCCATCCGGCCAGTGAGAAGGTACTGGGAGTTCTCAGCACGGATCTTTCTCTCGCCGCCGCGGACGCGAGCGTGGCGGCAGGCACGGAGCGCCTGCTCTGGTACCTGTTCCTGGCCATTGGAGTCATCTGCTCGCTCAGCGTGGCTTTTGTCTGGCGCGTCGTGAACCGGCCGTTGAAAGCCTTGAAACGGGGCACAGAGATTTTGGCTTCTGGTGAGCTGGGTTACCAGGTTGACGTGCCTTCACACGACGAGCTGGCGGATCTTGCGCGCTCGTTCAACTCGATGAGCCGGCAACTCCATGAGGCCCGTGACGAAATCACCGGCTGGACGAAAACCCTGGAGGCGCGCGTCAACCAGAAAACCCAGGAACTCGACCGCGCGCACGAGCAGATGTTTCGCGTGGAGAAAATGGCGTCCATCGGCAAACTGGCGGCGATCGTCGCCCACGAGATCAACAATCCGTTGGCCGGAATTCTTACCTACGCGAAACTCCTGAAGAAACACTTCGCAAAAGAAAACAGCGGGAAGCACGCGGAGACGATGGCCTCCCTGGACCTGATTGAATCGGAAAGCCGGCGCTGCGGCGAAATCATTAAGAATCTGTTGACGTTCGCTCGTGCGACTTCGATGAACTACGAGCTTGCCAATTTGAATGGAGTCGTGAACCGCTGCGTGCTGCTGGTCCAGCATCAGCTCGAGCTCTCTAACATTCAGCTCCATCTCGAGCTGGCGCCTCACCTTCCGTCCGTTCGGTGCGATCCGGCGCAAATCGAGCAAGTGATCCTGGCATTGGTCATGAACGCAATCGATGCCATGCGGGGCGGCGGAAACTTGACAGTGCGCAGCCGAAAAGCGGCAGATTCTCTCCACGTTCAAATCGAAGTACAGGATGATGGATCGGGCATTCCGGCCGAACTGCTGCCTGAAATGTTCGAGCCATTTGTAACCACCAAGGAGCGAGGGCACGGGTTGGGATTGGGCTTGGCCATCAGCCGGATCATCGTGGAGCGGCACCAGGGCCAAATCGAAGTCGCATCCAGGCCGGGAAAGGGAACGTTGTTCACCGTAACACTTCCGTTGCAGGCCGTATCGCTTGCTCCGGTCGAACGCCCTCTGATTGAAGGTCTCACAAAACATGAGCAGTAAGGGAAACATACTGATTGTGGACGATGAACTCATCGTTCGCGATTCGCTCGGCAGATGGTTTTGTGACGAAGGTTACGAGGTTGGCACGGCAGGGAGCGCGCGGGAAGCGCTGAACCTGGTAGCCCAGCAGCCGTGGGACCTGGCCTTGCTGGACATCAAAATGCCCGGGACGGACGGCATCGAGCTGCAACGGCGTCTTCGCGAGATCAAACCCAACCTGATTGTGATCATCATGACGGGCTACGCCTCCGTGGATACGGCAGTGACCGCTCTCAAAAACGGAGCTTATGATTATGTGGTCAAGCCCTTCGATCCGGATGAGATCACGCATACCGTGCAAAATGCCCTCTCTCATCGGCGCGCGGAGCAGGAAAACGTCCGCTTGCGAGAAGCAGTGGCGGAGGTTGCCCGGCCGCCGGAGCTGATCGGCCAGAGCACGGCGATGAAGCGCGTCTTTGAGGCGATTGTAACGGTAGGCCCCACAGAGGCAACGGCCCTGATTACGGGTGAGAGCGGAACTGGGAAAGAATTGGTCGCGCGGGCCATCCACGCCGCCAGTCCGCGCAAGTATAACCGCTTGGTGGTGATCCACTGCGGAGCGCTTGCGGAGACTTTGCTTGAGAGCGAGCTGTTCGGCCATGAAAAAGGTGCCTTTACCGGCGCCCAATACCGCCGCAAGGGAAGCTTTGAGACCGCGGACGGCGGAAGTGTGTTTCTGGATGAAATTGGCGACATCAGCCTTAAGACTCAGACGGACTTGCTGCGCGTGCTGCAGGAGCGTGAGATCACGCGAGTGGGTGGGAATCAGTCCATCCACGTGGATTTCCGATGCATCGCTGCGACCAACAAGAGCCTCGAGAAACTGCTTGAGGAAGGCCTCTTTCGCCCCGATCTTTACTACCGGCTGAATGTGTTTCGGATTGAGCTTCCTCCGTTGCGCGACCGGCGGGAGGATGTTCCGCTGCTCGTTGAACACTTCATCCGCAAATTCTCTGGGTCAATGAATAAGCGGGTGGGTTCTGTTTCCCGCGAGGCTGTCGATAAGTTGCAACATTACGGTTGGCCGGGCAACGTGCGGGAATTGGAAAACGCAGTGGAACGCGCGATGGTGGTAGCGCAAGAGGGAGAGCTTGGGGAAAAAGACTTCTCCCTTACGCTCGCCTCGTCCGAAAGCGCCGACCAAACGCTCGAGGAAGCTGAGCGGGCTCACATCCTCCGGGTCGTTGAGGCGTGCGGCGGCAATCAAACCCAGGCTGCCACGGTCCTGGATATCGACCGCGTGACCCTTCACAACAAACTAAAAAAATATGGTTGGAAGCGGACACCTGTTGAAAGCCCATGAGCCTGATTCAGCTCCTGCCCGTCGGCGATGCGGAGCCTTCGTGGCTCGGGACGCTCGCCCCGGCGCTCACCGCCGAGTTTGGCGTACGTTGCGAGATTCTCACCGCTAAGCTTGATCCTCGATTCTCCCTTCATCCCGAACGCCAGCAATATCTTTCCACAGAGATCCTGGCACGCATGCAAGCCTACCTCGCGCCCAATTCCTACCGGCTGCTCGGAATTACGCCGCTTGACCTCTACATTCCCATCCTGACCTTTGTCTACGGCGAAGCTCAATTGGACGGGCCGTGCGCCATCGTTTCCACTTACCGGCTGCGCCAGGAATTTTTCGGACTGCCTCCGGACGAAGACCTGCTCCAGCTTCGTCTGCTTAAAGAGGCCGTGCACGAGCTCGGCCATACACTGGGCCTGACGCATTGCCAGAATTACGAATGCCCTATGGCGGCTTCGCACACGGTGGAACTCATTGACCTTAAGGGCACAAAACTTTGCGCCGGCTGCCGCGCGCAGTCGCTCGGGAAGTTCCATCAGTAAGCCGTCTCACTGGCAAAGTGCGGCCAAGCCAGAAGCAAGAACGCCCTCGCGTGCGCATGGTCGGGCGCCGCTTGCCGCGGCCTCACAAGCACCGGGTCCGGGAACTTTTCATCGTTCGTGAGGGTTCTTGGGCTAGCCGAGAACTTCTGTAAGGAGATAGGCATCGAGTGCGGAGCTGAGGTCGGATATTTCACCGGCAAGCGTGGGGCCGGCTGGTATTGATCCGGTTGTTACGGGAAGAGACACGTTCCCCGTGAGCGCCGTGGTTGCCCCGAGGCCCAAAGTCGAGTTTCCGCCCAAGCGTGAAAGAATTCGGCTGACATAACGCTGAGTCTCGCCGGGTGCGTGGCTTAGCCAATCAGTTCCCCATTGCTCCACCGCCTGTGCCACACGGTTTGGTCCCCAATTATAGGCCGCCAGCGCTTTCGCTTCGTCGCCAAACGTGGAAAGCTGTTCTTGCAGGTAGCGAATGCCTCCGGCGATGTTAGCCATCGCATCATATGGATTCACTCCCAACGCGGCGGCCGTGCCGGGCATGAGCTGCATCATGCCGATTGCACCGCTCTTCGGATTTACGGCGTTCGGATCCAGGCCGGATTCCTGCTCAGCTACGTTGACCGCAAGGTCAGGATTGATTCCGGCCGCCGAAGCCATGCTTGAAATCAGCTCGTGCCAGAAAGCAGTCTTCGAGCGAGCCAGCGGCGATGCGCTTCCAGGAGTCAAAGGCGACAGAATCATTGGCTCGTTCGGTCCTGTCACGTGGTGAAAAGACATGAAGTGACTCTTCTCCTTCCAGTTCGTCGAGCAACCAAGCTGCCAAAACTCTCCAGCTTCGGAGTAACGCGTGGCAATCGAGCGGGTTAAAGCCGAAACCCACATAGGCGAATGACGGTCGGTTAACGATTTCTTATCTCAATTGGGCACGTTGCCCGGCGACATCCCGAACAATGACAATGCCACGCTCACCTCGCCTCGCGCCTGAGGCACAGGTCGTTGAGGCGTGCGCTTCTGAAGGGATCCCAATCGCGCTTTTCCGAACAGTATGACCGCTGGCCTTTTGCACAACCTGTTAGACTGACAAAATGCTGAAAAACGCTTTCAACGAATGTCCTTCTGGGCGCAGCGAAGAATCCCAGCATCTGTTTTTGAAGAGATGCAAAGGTCTCTTGCCTTACTCAGAAAGGCAGCCAGGCTTTTTCCGCAGTCTGCTAAAGCTCGCACTTCACGCATGACTTATCGATCGGACGTCATCGTTGTTGGCGCCGGCCCGGCCGGCTCGACGGCTGCCAGGCTGCTGGTTGAGAACGGTTACAAGGTTTCGCTTCTCGATCGCGCCGTTTTCCCACGCCATAAGACTTGCGCGAGCTGGATCAATCGCCTGGCTTTCGAGCGATTCCCTTACCTCGTCCCGCATCTCGACTCTCTCGTAGAGAGTCCTTTCTACGGTGTCACTTTCTTTGATCGTTCCTTGAGCCGGGAAGGGCATTTTCGTGAACGTCATCCTTCCGGCTATCTTTCACTCCGCAGCAAATTCGACGACGGCTTGCGGCGGCTGGCGGTGGACGCGGGCGCTGCATTTCACGGAGAACGCCAGGTTGTCCGCATCGTGCAAGGCAGCCACAACGTAAGAGCTATCACGGCATCCGGGGATGTTTTCGTGGGACGCGTTTTAGTGGGCGCTGACGGAGCGTCAAGCCGCGTGGCCATCGAAGCGGGCCTGCGCCGTGGCTGGCGGCGCGCAGATTACGTCTTGTGCGCGAATGCAGATATTCCGTGTGCTCCTGAGACGGTAAGGCGTTTTTACGGGGAGCGCGCTCCGTTGCGCGTTTTCATTGAATATCGGGCGCTTCCGGGCTATGGCTGGATTTTCCCCAAGCGACGCCACATCTCGGTGGGCATTGGCGCTCTACTTCCCGACAACCGCCAAATTCGCCCGTTAATTGCCGATTTCTTCCGCGACGCTCAGCAACGCGGACACCTGCCAGGAGAGATTTGTCTCGAACAGGTGTATTTTGACGTTGATCCGGTCGGGGCTGTGCACCGGCTGCCCAGTTTGACTCGCGGGCGTGTGGTGCTCATCGGCGACGCGGCTGGATTTGTTTCAGGATCAACCGGAGAAGGAATCTATCCGGGAATGGTGAGCGCTGAGGTAGCAACCGTCGTCATTGATAAGGCGCTAAAAGACGGAAGAGTCGGCCTCACTCTGGAACAGTTTAATCAAGCTTGGCGCTCGGAGCTGGGTGCTTACGTGCGCCGGCTTCCAGGGGGTGAGATGGAATCCTCCACGAGGAGCCGAATTGATCTTGTCTTTCGCTCGGAATTTGTGGCTCGCGTTGCCGGGCGCATGTTCCTTTTCGGTGAGCGGACTTCTGCCAAAACCCTTTTGCGCTGCCTGCCGCCGTGGTAGGCCAGTTTGCTTCCTGCGCTTCCATAAAATTTCATTGTCCTGGAGTTTCTGTGGCGGTTTTCTGCGGTGTTACCTTCGGAATCTCAAATCCATGCCTGATCTTTCCTTAGCCGCCTTCGTATGCCCGGCGGAAGACGCTGAGGCTGAATTCATTCAGGCGCCTCTAAACCGGCTTCTTCAGATTGCGGCGACGGGGACTCCGTGGCCGCAAGCTCTTCCGTGGTGCGGCGCAGTTGGCGGAGGCTGACGCCGGAAAATGCCGTGACGATCGCGCCTCCGATGATTAGTGGAACGGTGATGACAAGGAAGAGCAGCGCCGCAAACAAGGCGGCTCGCGTTTTATTCACGCCGAACAAACCCAACGCAAGCACGCAAGCCATTTGAAGCACTCCTGCGTTGCCTGGCGCATTGGGAATGATCGTCGCCGTTCGCACGACGATCAGGACGGCGATCACCGCCCAAATGGAGAGATCGAGCCGGCAGGATTTGTTCAGTAACCAATAAGGAAGGCTCTGCGCAGCCAACTGCACTACGCTCGCGCCAGCACACACAGCCAGCGTGCGCGCGTTCGCCATCTGCCGCACACCTTGCAGGGCATGGCGAAGCTTTCCCAGCCGCCGCGGCAGCCTCAGTTTGCCGCTCCGCATTCTCCACACCAGCAGCACTAATAAAAAGGCGGCGGCGGCAAGAAAGACCGCGAGCACTCGCACGCCCTCAATCAAATACGCTGGAAGCGAGACGAAGAGCGCAACCGCGGCGAACGTCACTGCTAACGAAAAGCCATCCAGCAATCTTTCGAGCGCAACCGAAGAGACGACCACCGGGAAGCCGATTCCGTTCCAGTTCGCAAGAAGATAAGCGCGGGCCAACTCTCCGGGACGAAGGGGCAGGACTTCACTTGCAAACAGACCCACATAAAGCGCCCGCAACGTTCGCCAAAGCCGCAGGCGCGAGACGGGGCGCAGCAGCAGATTCCATCGCCAGGCGTGATATGTATCCGAAACGAACTCGAGCAGCGCAGCGGCGATCAGCCAGCTCGTTCCTGTGCGGAGCAGCTCCTGCCCCAACAAGTGCCAGTTGATGTCGGTGAATACCCACGCCAGGCAGCCCAACGAGAGCGCATAAAGCAGAACGCTGGTCAGCGCGGAACGCCACTTCGGGCGCTTAAACGACGGACCCATAGGGAGCGAGAAACGATAATCTTTACCTCGAAAACAACCCGGGCGCAGTGCGGGTCATTCGATGCGCAGGATGCGCAGAGCTGCTTTCCTGAAGAACCGGCCGCTAGGCGCCGTGCGTGAAGGCGCGAACAAACTGCGCAGCGCCCCGATGGCAACGGGGACGCGAGCGCCGCGGGCCTCTGCGCGTTGGGCCGGGAACAACTGCGCGATGGCCTGACGTGGATTTTCACGTAGCCTGTCGAGCAGAGCGACGCGCTGAATGCAAAAGACCGTGCAGTACGGTGCGCACGTCTTCTTCACCTTCGCTTCCCGCTCCATATCTTCGTGCGTGTATTGCGAAAGCGGAATGGCGGGATACCCGCGTTGAGCCATGCAATAATGCACGAGGCCGTCTTCGCAGACGTAGAGATGACGGCCTCCTGCGGAGCAATGCCACTCGTTCGGAAGGCCGCGGCTCAGATTCCTGCGCCACGGATTGTGCCGCGCAAACGAAAACAACGGCTTTGACAGGCTCTCAATCTCGTCGAGCGCCTTCTGTTGTTCGTCGTTCAACGGCCGGAGCTGCCCCGACGCGTCGTGAACGATGCCGGCCGTGCTCACCAGGCCCAGCTCCACCGCGCGCCGGGCGATCGTGACGGCGTCCTCCGGATGTTCTGTGCATGCCCCGACGACGGTGTGGATATTCACTTGAAACTCTGCGTACTGCGCCAGCCAGCGAAGTTTTTGATCAAGCACCTTCAGGCTTTTCTTTGAAACGTCATCGGGCCGGACGTTGTCCACACTGATCTGAAGGTGATCGAGGCCTGCACGGTTCAGGCGTTCGATGCGCTCTGGAGTGAGCAAATAGCCGTTCGTCACGGCAACTGCAATGATGCCGTGACGGCGCACGCGCTGAACGATCGTTTCCAAGTCGGGATGAAGCAACGGCTCGCCGCCGGTCAATGTGATGACGGTCGTGCCGAGCGCCGCCAGCAAGTCGATGCGGCGAAGCATCTCCGCCGTCGGCACCGGCTTCGAGAAGTCATCGAATTCACTGCAATAAGTGCAGGAAAGATTGCAGCGCCGGGTGACCACGATATGCGCGAGAACCGGATGGCGAGGTGACTTCAGCGCCAGCGCCACCATTCGCACCTCGCGGTACGTCCGATACCAGCGCTTGGCAGTACGGCGGAATGGAATCATCGGCATTGAAACGATCCTCCCGAAGGATTCTACGCCGCAGCGCAAACTCGAACAACGCTACCGGCTATGGAGGGGTAAGCCCTCAGTTTTGGGTTCGCCGCTCGCTGTGGCGCCGGCATCTTGCCGGCGTTTGTCGCCGGGACGGCGCCGCTACGACCCCAAAACTGAGGCCTTACATAGAAAGCTTCCCCAATTCCCTCCGCGGCATTATTCGTATCCGAGCGCGTCCACCGGGTCGAGGCGCGCGGCGCGCAGTGCGGGATAAAAGGCGCCGATCAATGCTCCCGCAGCCGCGAGCATGCCGGCCCGGACCGCCCAGCCCACGGTCAGGTATATCGTGAGCGTCGGCAAGTAGGCAAGAACGAGCTGCGTGACGACATAGGTGCCAATATAGCCCACGGCAATGCCCGCTGCTGCCATGAGCGCTGCCTCTTCCAGATAAGCGCTCATCAGGTACAACTTGGAAGCGCCCAGCGACTTCATGATTCCAATTTCGCGCGTGCGCTCTGAGGTGGCCGTATACATGGAAAGGAAAATAACCAGGAACCCGACTGAGAGCGCGATGGCGATGATGGCTCGGACGAAATCGGTCAGCGCGGGGAGGTTGTTCGATGTCATCATGGACATATACTCGCGAACGGAAATCACGTGGTAGTCCGGCAGAAGCTTGCGAATGGCGTCTAAAACCTCCGGCGTGTAACTGCGCTTCGTGCACTTGACGAAGAAAAGATTGGCGTGACCCGTTGCTCCCATGATCTGCTGTACGGTCGAAATGGGCATAAAAAGGCGGCCGCCCTTGCCGTGATGCACAATGCCACAGACTTTGAATTCATGGTTCAAGAGTTCAATGCTCTCACCAACTTTTATGTGTTTCGCGCGCGCGTACGTGTCGTCAACGAGAACGTCCCATTTGTCCCGGAGGGGGTGGCCGGCTAGAAAGATGAACCCTCCGCTGACTTCGTCGAAGGTCTTCATGTCAATTCCGTAGATCACGTTCAGCCCGCTGCTCCCGGGATTAAACTCCAGCAATACGGGCGCAACTTGCTTCACCTTACGAATCTGGTCGATCAGGCCGGCGAGTTTGTCGGGCATCGGCGCGGCCGTTAGCCCCAGGAAAAACGACGATCCGGGCGGCCGCACCATAATGTCAGCGCCCACTCCTTCCACGCGTCTGCCGCTGTCCCTCAACGTGCCCGTCGTCAAGCCCACCACCAACAACACCAGTACAATCTCGATGCCGACCGCCAGCACGCTGACCGTCGTGCGCACCGGCCGGTGCAGGATGTTTGCGAAGACCAACTCACCGATCATAGTGCGACCGTTCCATGGATGACATGGGTGACGGGAATCCGTTTGTAGTGCAGATTATGAAGGCGCGTCGACGGGCACCCGGCAAAATGGAACGCGTCGGCCAGCACGCCGGAGACAAGTTAGTCTCCCTGCAGGCCGCGAATGGGTGACTTCCTCGTTCCGGTACCCTTCAGCAACCATACTCTCAGTTTGGCCCGAGTTTGGCAACTTCGGCGCCATTCGTCTCACAGGATGCTGAAAAATGCTTTCAACGAATGTCCTTCAATTGTCCACACCACCTTGAATCAGGATGCGGTTAAAGCTATGCTGGAGTTCCGGGCGCGACTCCCGGACCCAAAGCATGAAGATTCCGACCTCCCGCGTTGCCAGCGTATACGCAGTGGTCTGACATGGCTTCGGAAGTTACCTAGGAAAGCGGTGGGCTTGCGTTCAGCATTCAAGAGTATGGGGCGGTTAGCTCAGTTGGTCAGAGCGTCTGCCTTACAAGCAGAAGGTCATCCGTTCGAGCCGGATACCGCCCACCACATGACCAGTGCCGAGTGATTCGCCCTCGCGGTTGTCGTTCGGTTTGGCGCCCGCTGAGGGGTGGTTAGTTGCTGCAGATGGCATTTCAGTGACGTTTCAATTGGGGACGTAGTTCAGTTGGTTAGAACGCATGCCTGTCACGCATGAGGTCGCGGGTTCGAGCCCCGTCGTCCCCGCCAGCATTTTCAATACGTTAGCGACATTTCTTCCTCAAAAAAAACGCCTCAACGCTTCTTCGAGGGAACAGTGGGGAACAATTGTTCCGCCCACTGCTCAAGAACGGCACGTTTCCGGTCCGCAAACGTGTCGATATAGCGGAGCGTGGTTTGCGCGTTCGTATGCCCCGCGAGTGATTGAAGGATCGGCATCGCTACGCCGTCGTTCCCGTTGTAAGTGAGGAACGTGTGACGGAACGAATGCCAACTGAAATGCGGTAGCTCAAGTTTCTTGATCACCGGCTTCACGTACCGGATGAACAGCGTCCGGTCGTTGTGGAAGCCGCCCCGAAGCGTCGGGAAGAACCACTCTGATTCGACCTTCCGCCCCGCGATATACTCCCCGAGCATCTCAACGGTTTGGTCCGGCAGTGGGAACCGTCGCTCGCTACCAGGCGTTTTCGTCGGCCCCACGTTGCCACGGCAAACCGCCCGCCGCACGGAGAGCATCCCATTTTGCAAGTCCACGTCTTCGAGCTTCAGCCCGAGGAGCTCCCCGATCCGAAGGCCGAGGAGGACTCCCAGCACGAGCATCGTGCGGGCGGGTTCAGCCAGCGCCTCGCGGAGCTTCGCGATTTCCTGGAACGTGAGGACGCGAGGGACACGACGCCGCTGCATGCGCGGCAAGGTCACGCCCTTCGTGGGATTGTCATTGATCCAGCCCCACAGCGCGGCGGTGCCGAGCGCCTTGCTCAAGGCGTCCCGGAGATGAGCCACGGTCTGCGGAGCATAGCCTTCTGCTTCTTTCTTTGAAATGAATTCTTGGATGTGGAATCGCCCGATCTCGGAGAGCACGGTACTCCCGAGATGCGGATCGATGTGGTTGCGGAAGAGGTGAGCATACAGCTCCTGCGTGCTCGGTTGCTTCTTCTGGATAATGTGCGGATCAAAGAATCCGGTCCAGAATTCCTTGAGCGTCATCGCAGCTTTCGGGCGTTCACCCGCAAGCGCAAGTCTTCGCTGCAAGGCATCCCGCGCGCGGCTTGCTTCGAGCCGCGTTATCGCCCCGAACGAAACGGAGCGGTGAACGGGATTCACGGTCCCATCCGAGCCGATTTGGTATTCCCGATAGCGGAACACCCAGTTTTGCCCTTTCTTGAAAAGACAGCCTGTTTGGTGATGGCGTCGAGCCATGAGAAGTATCTCCTTTCTCTCATTGGCTCGCTTGCCTTCTCTTCGGTCGATTACGAGTGTATCCGTTGGGTCACGCACGACGCAATCCCTCCAGGTAGGCTTCAATCTCGGTGGGCCGGAACCGGACGTATTTGCCCATCTTCACGTGCGGCATTCGTTCGCTTCCTCGCCGGCGCGTGCGCTCATACACCCAAGAGGCTGGCACGCGCAACAGTTCTGCAACTTCTTGCACGGTCAACAGCCGCTCAGTTTGAACTGAGGCCTGGGGAGCTAAGCTGATTGTATGGAGTTCACTATCGATCATACGAAGAATCCCCCGTTCAGTTCATGGTCCAGTACGGAACAGATCGTGTGTGTGACAGGTTCCTTTGCTTTGCCATCGGACTGGGCCACTGCCCGTCGGGATCTCCCGTGATTTCGGGCCTGACGGCACTGACTGCACATAAGGCGACCGATTCTAGGAGCCCTGTTTAGCTCATCTTCAAGCGGAGGCTCAGGAGCTGTAGGTTTTGTGTGAAATCCGGCTTCAGACTTAAGGAAGCCAAAGGTCCGACCGTAGTCATCGGTCGTTATGGCACGGATCGTGTTTAGCGGCAACTATTTTATTGTGTCGATACATTAACCGTGCAATAATTGCTCATGGCCAAAGAAGTTCAACAACAAACCCTCTCCATCCGGGTCCCGGACGACCTGCGCTCCTACCTGGAGCAGGCCAAGAAGGTAATCTCGAAAGCTCTCGGGGAGACGGTCTCCATCTCCGAAGTAGCGAAGAGGCTTCTGGAGCGCGGCAAGACGGAGCGCATCGAGGAGCTGGTCGAGCTGCATGACCTCTTCCAGGAACCGACCGAATCGCTCGTCACGATTCGCCGCAAATGGGAACAGAAGCACATGCTCGCGCGCGCCGAGTGGGTTCTGCTGGCCTATTACATCCAGCAGGGGTGCGAGCGACAAACCGGCGATCTTGCACTGCCTTCGGGTGAGTCGTTAGCGCAGCTCCTGGAAGCTTTCCTAGCCCTGATGACGGTGCTGAGTAAGCCGAGCGTCCGCGATGGTTATTACCTCAAGAATCTGAGTTTGGATCCGTACGACATACCCGCTGGAGCCCCTTCGCCGACGAGCGTCGTGGAAGCGATCAAGATCAAGCAGCAGAGGCTACGCGATCCGCGCTGGAGCACCGGCTTGCTCCAATTCAGCCGGAATCTCTATGTGGCGCTCATGAACGAGGAATTCAAGAGCGTTGGGGCGCTGAACGAAGTCTTGACGCCGTTTCTGCCGGTCCTGTATCGCCTCGCCGCCCGTGGCCATTGGATCGCCGAGAATAGGCCGGTACGACACCTGCCTCTAAGGCGGGACTACGGATTTGTGCCGGTGAACATTCCGACCGTCAAGCTGGGTGACTTCGTGCTTTGTACGCTGATGACGGACGACGGTGACTTGGCAGCAGCGCTGAATTTCAACAGCTACAATGCGGTGTATCCGCTCAACTCTTACCCGCAGATGCGGGACCTCTGGGTGACCCTGAAACGGCTGATTCCCGGCGAGCAGTGGACGGGCCACGAATTCTTCGCTTACACCGATGCCTACCACCGGCCGAAAGAGGTCACCATGTACTATTTCCGGCATCGAGCGAACGGCATTATTTTCGGCTTCACGACGGAAGATTGGCGGCGGCTTGGACAGGTGTTCGACCGCTTTTTTGCTCTTCCGGAATTGAAGCCGGTGATCGACGAATTGTCGCTTCAGTATGGTGAGTCATGAAGCTTGGGAGCGCGAGAGCGGTGCTTCGCACCGGCAAATGGATTGACACGTCACCCCTGCCAGGGTACCGACGGGAAACTTTGTGTTTACGAGTGTCAACGCATTCATCTGCGGGGACTTGGTCCGCTCTCGCGCGCTCCCCACACGCGAGAACCGCGTGAGCCAAATTCAGAAGTTCACGCCTGTCAACGTATTGATCGGGAGTCGCTTAGTCCATGGCCATTCAGACCGCAATAACGTTTGAACATCAACCTTCACGTCGCACAAAGATCGTTGCGTTCCGCCTAACACGGGATGATTACGAGCGACTTAATGCGTTAGCACACGCGCGCGGAATGCAGGTCGGCGAATGGTGTCGCGAGATCTCACTAATGTTCTCTCGAAATCCCGAGGGAGATTGCTTCCAACAGGCCATCACCGGAGAGATGATCGCACTCAAAGACATCGTGATGAATGCGACGTATAACTTCGCCTCGGGCTGTCGGATCACACCGAATGTCATGACCGACATCTGGAAGGAAGCAGAACGAACTAAGCGTACCAAAGCACAGAACCTCTTACGGCAGGCCAGCGCGGATCAGCAAGGCGCCCCTCCACCACAGGGAATGAGAGAGAAGCGATAAAGGCGACGGCGCGTTGTTGCCAGTTCGTTGAAGCGACTCGGTATGCTAAACGTACCGCCCTAGGTTGAGAAGGCGCATTCGTTGCAGACCAGCATTCCGGAGCGAATGCGGCCGTAACCAGATCGCAACGAAGCAGTAGAAGCCGACGATGCTAACCATCTCGAAACCGCTCAGTGCTAGCCGAGCGCAAACCTACCATGCGGCGGAGTTCACCAACGCTGAGCAAAACTACTACACACAGCACGACCAGATTCGGGGTGAATGGCAAGGCAAATTGGCCGAAGCGTGGAATCTCACCAGCGAGGTAAGCGCTGAGCAATTCGAGAAGCTCGCACAGGGTTTTCATCCAGAAACAGGCGCGGAGTTGGTTCGGCAGCGCGAAGGATATTCGTACAAGAACGAACGCGGTGAAGTGGTGAAGGCGATGGAGCATCGCGCAGGATGGGATGCCACATTCAGCGCTCCGAAGAGCGTATCGCTCACCGCGCTGGTGGGAGCAGACGAGCGGGTACGGGAGGCCCACCGGGAGAGTGTGCGGGTAGCCCTCAATGAGCTTGAAGCCTTCGTGCAAGCGCGCATTGGCGGCAATCATACTCCGGAGACGACCGGCAAATGGATTGTGGCTAAATTCGAGCACGATAGCGCCCGGCCGGTGAACGGTTATGCAGCGCCACAGCTTCATACGCACTGCGTGTTTTTCAACGTAACGGAGATCGCCGGCGGTGAAACACGGGCGTTACAGCCACAGGAACTTTACCGGAGCCAGCGGTACGCGACGGCCATTTACCAATCCGAATTGGCGAGCCGTTTGAGACATCTTGGGTACGAGCTTGCGCTGGGCAAAAATGGCGCGCCTGAGATAAAGGGATACTCAAAAGAGTATCTTGAAGCATCGAGTCCTCGCCGACAGCAGATCGAAGCCCATCTGAAGGAGCAAGGGCTTGCCGGCGCAGGCCCCGCCGAAATCGCCGCCCATCGAACGCGGGAAGCAAAACAGAAGCTCACGGCTGAGGAGATGCTCGCCCGCCATCGCCAACTCGCAGCGCGTTTCGGTAATCAGGCAGAGCAGGTTGTGGTAGAGGCGCGCGATCGGCGTTTGGGTCAGGAGTTGGTTACCGGCGAGGAGGCCAAGAACTATGCCCAACAAGCCGTGACTTATGCCCGTGATCGGCAAATCGAGCGTGAGGCGGTTTTCAATGAACGTGACTTTCTGAATGACGCGCTCCGGCGTGCGGCAGGCGGCGCCACACTGAAGGAGATCCGTCAGAACTTCGAAGCCCGGCTGGCTGCCGGAGAATTTGTCGACCGCGGGCCGAGCGGCGCAGGGTGGAGTTATACAACTCGGCATATGCTTGAAATGGAGCGGGCGAACATTACCTTTATGCGCGATGGTCAGGGGCGGTTTCGCGACCCGCTGGCGCGGGAGCACGTGCGAGAGCAAATAGAAGACCGGTTGAGGCACTTGAGCGATGATCAGCGGAGGGCCGTCGGAGAAATTCTGGCCAGCCATGATCAGATTGTTGGCCTGCAAGGGACCGCCGGAGCCGGGAAGACAACGGCGCTCGCGGCAATTCGAAAAGCGGCGGAGCGCCAGGGCTACGAGGTTGAGGGATTCGCGCCCACGTCACGAGCGGCGCAGCAGCTCGAAACAGCCGGAATTCGTTCGAAAACACTTCAGAAGTTTCTGGCACAGGGCGAGCAGCTTGACGGCGGCATCAGGCGACTCTACTTCGTTGACGAATCGAGTCTGGCAAGCAGTAAGCAAGTGAACGAATTTCTGCGCCGCCTGCACGATTTTGACCGCGTGGTCTTCGTGGGCGATACCCGGCAGCACCAAGGCGTAGAAGCCGGGCAGCCCTTCGAGCAGTTGCAGAATGTTGGGATGCAGACGGCACGGTTGGACCATATCATCCGGCAGCGCGATCCCGAACTGAAGCGGGTTGTCGAGCAGCTTGCAGATGGCCAAGTTCGTGAAGCCATCAATGGACTAGCGCAAACGGAGCGGATTCAGGAAATACAGGATCAGGAGGCGAGGCTCAATGCAATTGCGCAGGATTACGCGAGGCAGCCGGATGGCGCTCTTGTAGTTTCACCCGATAATCGTTCCCGTATGGCCATAAACGAGCGGATTCACCATGAGCTGCAGGCGAAGGGCGCGGTGAGCCGGAAGGAGCACCAAATCAAGGTCCTGTTACCCGATAACTACCTCACCGGCGCGGATCGCGAATGGGCGGGGCGGTACGACCCCGGCCACGTCGTGCGTTTCACAAAGGGCAGCCAAGCCCTGAAGCTTAAGGTCGGCGAATACGTCCGCGTGACCGACTCCGATCCCGGCGCGAACCTCGTGACCGTCAAGAGAGCCGATGGCAAGATGGTGAGCTACGATCCGCGCCGGCTACAAGGCGTGACAGTTTATCACGAGGTCGAACGAAGTTTTTCTGTGGGCGACCGCATCCAGTTCACGGCCCCATACCGGGATAAACGGATCGCCAATCGAGAGCTCGGCACAATCAAGGAGCTTCGATCCAACGGAATGCTCTCGATCCAACTCGATTCGGGCCGAACGGTAGAATTCTCAATGCATAAGCATCCGCACCTCGACTACGGCTACGCGGTGACAAGCCACAGCAGCCAGGGTGTGACGGCAGACCGGGTCCTGGTTAACGTCGATACGCACCAAGCCCACGAAAAGCTTTTAAACAGCCGCTTCGCGTATGTCTCCATCTCCCGCGCGCGATACGAGGTCAAGGTTTACACAAACGACGCGCAGGCCATAGGCGTGGAATTGAGTCGCGAAGTCTCCAAGCGCGCCGCCATCGAGCATGACCAAGAACAGGTCCAGACCCAGCGCAAACAACCCACCCATCAGCAATCACACGATTTCGGCCTGAGCTTATAGGCAAACACCTTAGAGACTCAGCGCCTGCATACCTCACCTTCGCCGGCTTCGAGTTTGAGCCGAGACTCTACCCCTTTCGGCTGACCGTCAGTCAGTCTATAAATCCCGAATTAGGCCCCGTTCTGGGCATGGACACTGATTCGCTAGATCAGTGGCAGACAGCCGCGAGAACTCGTCCTGGTGAGTCGGCTGTAAGCCGACGGTCTCTAAAGTTGCTGGTTCATTTGCCTCTCAGAGCCAACAGTTACACAGATTGGTTCAAAAGACTTGCGATAAGGGCTATTGAACGAAACCGCTGGCGCAGTGGACACTACGCGTGTGCGCTAACCGGGCCGTGGGGCATTGTGAAGTAGTGTGGTTTGTGGTCACAGAGAAAGGAGGTCTCTGTGACCCAACTTCGCAAAAAATGCTGGAGGAACTCCAGCGTCGCAAATACTCCGAGTCGACCGCGCGATGCTTGCTCAGGCGGTGAACAAGGTCCCAACTCCTGCGACCTAGGTGCGACCGACGATCTGTTCTAGGGCCCAGCCACGAACCCTCTCTACTAGCCAGTCCAAAGGAAACGCAGATTCTTGGCTAACCACCCGAACTCCTATTTCACCGCTCCTTGTCTGGCTTGATAACGCGCCCTTATCTCGTTATAGGACATTTCAAGTTGCGTATCTGCTCGGCCGGGACACTTGCATGTTAAGAAGATTTTACTTGACTGTTCAGGCGCTCCTCGGAGAAGATCGTTTCGGTAAGGTCACTACGGTTTATTCTATGAGCG